>JBEBCC010000118.1:0-57948 GCA_041158125.1 Cyanobacteriota bacterium | reverse complement strand
AGCCTCCAGTATCACTGAGGTCACGGTGGGGGCGATAGTATCAACCGTCGCCAAGAAGGTGTCAGAGCGACCTGAAACATTATTGAAACTATCGGCAGCAGTAGCGGTCAGTTCACGATCGGGACCCTGACCGAGGCTCGTGATGTTGGCGGTCGTGAGAGTATAGCTCCACCGGCCTTGGCTGTTCGCAGTGGCGGTGCCAAGCACAGTCGTTGTGTCACCAACGAAAAGCACAACCCTGGAGTTAATCTCTGAGCTGCCGCTCACAGCCAGGTTAGCGGCACTGATGATATCAACATTACCAGCGTTCTCGATCACGGGCGCCGGCGGCGGCTGGGTGGCAACCCTGAAAGAGAAGGGGCTGGAGGGTGCTGAAGAGTTGCCGGCAGGGTCGATCGAGGTTGCCGTGATTGTTTTGTCGAAGCCCTGGGTAATGATCTCAAGGTCAGCCTCGATCAAGGCATAGCTCCAGCTACCATTCGCACTTGCTGTGGTCAGACCGAACGGGTTATCGCCGGATTGAAAGCTGACAACAGCACCGGCCTCTGCAGTACCCGTGACCAATTGATCATTGGCAGCAGTGGTGACAGTCCTATCAAGACCACCCACCCCTGTAATTGTTGGGGTGGAGGTGGTGGTGTCGACTTTGAAAGCTGGGTTATCAACAACAGCGTTGGATGTCACGACGGCAGGGTTACCGCCAAGATCAGCGATAGCCGATCCAGATGTGATCGTCAAGGCATTGGCGGGTATGGCGATACCGTTGGCATCAGCCTGGGTATCTCCGATAGTGTACGTGAAGATGAGGGAATCGCCTGAGCTTTGCTCCCTGTTGAAGCTGGCCTCAACATTGGCCGTGCCAATGACCAACTTGAGGACGGGAGCACCACCAACCGATACCGGTTCAGACATCGTCACTTTGGCAGTCACAACATCCCCAGCATTGAGCAGGCCGGCTTGACCGCCCTCGGCATCAATCAGAGCAATCGATTTCACCGAGGGAGCAGTTATGTCGATTGTGAAGGGGAACGGCTCAGAGGCAAGAGACAGCTGGCCGACCACATCACTGGCCTTGGCTGTAATCGTTTTCGCACCCTGGCCAAGTGTGGTCAGGTTGGCTGGAGTAAGTTCATAACTCCATTCGCCTTGTGCATTGACTGTGACGGTTCCAAGGCTGGTGCTGGTGGCCGCGACAAATAGCGTGACCTTGCTGGCACCGGGCGCTGAACCCTGAATACGCTTGTCATTACTCAGATTAGTGACAATCGAATCGTCACCCCCTGCAAATTCGATTGTGGGCGCAGCTGGTATCAGCGTGAAGACACCGAAGCCGAACGCGGCAGAGGCAGCTGATTCATTACCGGCAAGATCCTTGGCCGTTGCTGTGATTGATTTGCCACTACCCTGGCCGATGCTGTTGATATCTGCTTCGCTCAGCTCATAACTCCAGTCACCGGTTGCAGAAGCCGTGACACTGTTGAGCTCAGCCGTACCTGCGCTAAGAGCAACAATGGCGCCGGGATCTGCTTTGCCAACCACCATCTTGTCGTCTGAAGCGGCAGTGATGGTTTTGTCTGAGCCACCGACGCTGCTGATGGTCGGGATTGTGATGGTGGTATCAACCATGAGGTTCGCTTGGTTTGTGAGCTCTGCATGGGTCAGGGTGGCGTTATTGCCGGCAGCATCCTTGATGGCAGCTCCAGCCGGCAACGTCAGACTATTGACTTTGATGCTGATGCCATCGCTATCAGACTGCCCGGCAATGATCTTATAATCAAAGAACAGCTCAGATTCGCTGACAGAAGCAAAAGCAGCGTCAACACTCTGATTGCCAATCTGAAGCTTCAGAATGGGCCTGCCCGTGACGAACACAGGCTCCGACATCGTCAGCTTGGCGGTGACTGTGTCGCCTGTATTCAGAAAGTTGTTTTGTGAGTCGTTGCTGAACAGCTCAATGGCAGAATTAACCCTGGGTGCTGTTTGATCAAACACAAAGCTGAACTCGCTGGATGCAGCTGAGAGGTTGCCGGCCGTGTCGCTCGCCTTGGCGGTAATGGTTCTGTCCCCCTCACCCAGACTATTCAGGTTGGTTGGCGTAAGACCATAGGTCCACTCTCCTTGGGTATTGACCGTGACGGTGCCCAGGATTGTGGCGCTATCTCCGAGATACAAGCTGACCTTATTGGCACCGACAGCAGTACCCCTGACAACGTTATCATTTGCATTTGAACTGACAATGTTATCAGTACCAATTGATTGAATCGTCGGGGCTAAGGGCGCTTCGGTATCAATCGCGAAGGCAACTGACGTAGCGGACGCCTTGTTGCCGGCGCGATCTTCAGCTTCTACACTGATGATTTTGCCTGTGCCCTGACCCAGGACCTCGTAGTCCGGATCCACGAACTCATAACTCCAATCACCCGCTGCCGAAGCGGAAGCAACACCCAGGATCGTCGCTGAACTGCCTGTTGTTGCCGCCTTGCTGACGGTGATGATGGCATGGGCTTCAGCCTTTCCGGAGATAACGTTATCGCCGCTGACGCTGCTGACCGTGTTGTCACTTCCGCCGATAGTGCTGGTGAAGGTGGGTTGATCCGTGCTGGTGTCGACCTTATACCCAGGATTGCTGCCGATGGCTTGATTGCTGAGATCAGCGGCGTTACCAAGCTCGTCTGTGATCGCGGTATTGGCTGGCAGCGTCAGAGCATTGATTGGGATACTGATGCCGGCATTATCGGTTTGGCCGGCTAAGATTGTGTAGGTGAAACGGAGATCACCCGTTGATTGATTGCTGGCGGTTGAATCATAGCCAGCATTCACAATGGCCGAGCCAATCTGCAGCTTGAGTATTGGCGTACCGCTGACCTTTGACTCGCCAGACATGGTCACTTTAGCTGTGACGATATCGCCAATACTGAGATAACCAAAGGAGGCGTCGTCGCTTTCCAGGACAATCGACGAGATCGTAGGGCCTAGTGTGTCAATGGCAAAATCAAGGGGGTCGGATCGATCTGATTGCTGGCTGGTTGGATCCGTGGTGATGGCAGTAAGGCTCTTGCCCGTCCCCTGGCCGAGGGTCGCCAGGTTCGCCGTGGTCAAGGTATAACTCCAGCGGCCGCTCAGATCGACGCTGGCGGTTCCGAGGATCGTGTTCGTGTCAGCCTTGAATAGAGTGACGTTGCAGCCAGCTACGGCAGTACCAGTGATGAGATTGTCGCCGCTGATGGAGGTAATGATGCCGTCATCAGTACCAGCTTGATCGATATTTGGGGCTTGTGGTTTCTCGGAGTAGACGGAGAAACTGAATGAATCGGACTGAATCGATTGGTTACCAGCAGCATCCTTGACGGCTGCTGTCAGCACTCGGCCGGAACCCTGGCCAATGATCTGAAGATCGTGATCAGTCAGGGCATAAGACCACTCTCCTGAGCCGTTTGCTGTGGCAATTGGCTGAGGCTGATCAGACGCATCGACGACCAAGAAATTGCCAAGGTCGTCGATCAAGAAGACGCCGGCGAACGGTTCAGCCGTGCCAGTCACCAGCCTGTCCTCAGTCGTCACGATGGTGTCACTGCCGCCGACCGCTGTGATCACAGGTGGTAGGACGCTCGTATCCACCTTGAAATCGTCTTGGGCGCCGGTGGCTGCGAATGTGAGATCGGCGGGATTACCGTTGCCGTCGCTTATCGTGACACCGCTTGGCAGAACGATCGGATTGGCCGGAAGGCTGATGCCATCTGTATCGGTCTGTTGTGCCTGAATTGTGTACGTAAATCGGAGTCGACCTGTATCTGGATCACTGTCTCCTGGAACGTATTCTGCATCGACCAAGGTTGAGCCGATCTGCAGCCTCAGGATTGGCAAGCCCTCGACGATGACCAACTCCGACATCTCGACATCGACCGCAACGATGTCACCCTCGTTCAGGAAACCATTCTCAGCGCCTTCGCCGTTGATCAGAATGTTGAGAAGATTGATGGATGTCATGGTGGGCTTTACGGTGTCGATGGTGAGAGTGAAGGGTTGTGAGGCCGCTGAGCGGTTGCCAACGGAATCAATGGCTGTTGCAGTAATGGTCTTGCCGGAGCCCTGGCCGAGTGTGATCAGATTGGCACTGGTTATGACATAACTCCAGTTGCCTTGAGCGGATGCTGTTGTGATGCCGAGTGTTGTTTCTGGGCTGGTGGTGCCAGCGTCAAGACTGACGGTGCTGCCTGCTGGGGCGGTGCCTGTGATGATGTTGTCTGCGGTGCGGCTGCTGATGGTTTGATCGTTGCCCCCAGCTGTAGCGATGATTGGCGGATCGGGTCTGAGTGACTGGACCGTGAATTGAAATTCATTGGAAGGTCCAGACCGGTTACCAGCTGTATCTTCGGCTGTTGCTGTCAGTTTCTGGGCGCTTTCCCGACCAATCATCTCAATATTTTCCTCGGTTAGTGCATAGATCCATTGGCCCGTATCCGATGCGGTGACGGCGCTGATCACGCCACCATTGACCAGAATGCTGACGGTGGCGCCAGCTTCTGCTGTGCCTTGGATCAGGTTGTCGTTCTGTACGGTGCTGATCGTTCGATCGCTGCCGCCCACATCTGTGACAATCGGTGCTGAAACGGTGGTATCAACCTGAAACTGCGCGTTGTGGACAACGGCTGCATGGCTCAGATCGGCAGGATTGCCGAGGCTGTCTTCGATACCGGCATTACCAGGCAGGATCAGGCTGTTGGCATCAATGCTGATGCCATCGAGGTCGGTCTGGCCAGTCTTGATCGTGTAATCAAACAGCAATTCATTCTGCGGACCACCATCAGAGGTCACATAGTCTGCCTCGACAACAGCCGAACCGATCCTGAGCCTCAGAACCGGTGCCAGATCAATGGTGGCGATCACAGCTTCGGAAAAGCTGATCTTGGCGGTGACCCTATCGCCTGGATTGAGCTTGCCATTGCGTGCACCCTCACTACTGACCAAGGCAACCGATTGAATGGTTGGCCCCTTGGTATCGATCACAAAGTCTGATGGCAGTGATGGTTGCGATGTCTGTCCGAGTGGATCCTGAGCCATCGCGAACAGCGAGCGGCCAGGACCTTCACCGAGACCGCTGAGATCACTCGGGGTGAGTTCATAGCTCCATTCACCTTGTTGATTAACCGTGACCGTGCCGAAGGCCGTGCCGATGGTCGTGGGGGTTCCGGCGTAAAGCAACAGCGTGCTACCAGCCTGTGCTCTACCTTGAACGGCGTTATCTCCAGCTGAGGAGCTGACGATCCCATCATCGCCACCAATGGTGCTGATGATGGGCGGCGGTGGCGGCTGCGTATGAATCGAGAATGGGGCCGATGGCGTTGAGGCAAAATTACCGGCTGCATCTTCAGCTGTAACCGTGATGCTTTTGTTCGGACCTTGGCCGATCAGCTCAATATCCACTGCTGTGATGTCGTAACTCCAACTTCCTGTTGTCGAAGCCTCAATGGTCGCAAACACGCTGTCGTTGAATGCGAGCATGACAATCGCATTCGCTTCTGCTGTTCCTGAAATCTGGCTATCGGAGCCGGTGTCGGCAATGATCAGATCGCTGCCACCAATAGGATGGATCTCGGGTGTAGCAATGCTGGTATCAACCTGGAAATTCTGCTGATCACTGACGGCAGGATTGGTGAGGATGGCAGACTTGCCATCTGTATCTTTGATGCTGGCACCAGCCGTCAGCATCAAGGCATCAGCAGGAATGCTGATGCCATTCTCATCAGCTTGCCCAGCTATGATGGTATAGTTAAACAGAAGCTCCCCGTTCGAGGGAGTACTGGCATTGGCGTTGTAGCTGGCTTCAACTGTAGCGCCGCCGATCACCAGTTTGAGCCTTGGTATACCCTGGACATCGACAGCTTCCGACAGCTTGACTTGAGCTGTGACCGTATCACCGATATTCAGGTAACCATTCTGTGCATCCGTGGCGCTGACCAGTTGGATACTGCTGATCCGCGGCTCTGACGATACGGATGGGTCGACGCTCACTGCGGGGCCATCGGTGCTGCCATCGTTGGGTGTGAGAGTGAAGGCAGGCAGATCCTGACCGCTATTGACCAAGGCCAAGCCCGCTGGCGTGAGCAGCACCTTGCCACTGTTGCTACCCGTGCCGAGGATGTAGTTACTGGTGTCGCTGAGGCTGACGCTGACACTGTTATTATCTGGATCCGATGTGATAAAGCTAGCAACAAATGCTCCATCCATCAAACCACTGTTGCTGCTGAAGACAGGGGTGATTGAGGAGGTGAGCGTGAGGCTTGGTGGATTGTTCGGTGGCGCCTCAATCGCGGTGGATTCAAAGCTGAATGGATCTGATGAGCCTGATGTGGATCCGAAGGGGTCTGCCGCTGTGGCTGTGATGACTCTGCCGGTACCCCGACCGATGCTGATCAGATTGGAATTGCTGAGGCTGTAGGACCAGCTGCCTTCCGCCGTGACTGTGGTGCTACCGAGGAGGGCTGATGAACCACTGGTTGTTTGTACATAGAGCCTGACGGTGCCACCAGCCAGACCCGTGCCCACCACGGTGTTGTCTCCAGCATCGGCAGTGACGAGGCTGTCAGGGCCACCAATGGCATCAATGATGGGTGGCTCAGGGATCTGAGTGAAGATGGCGAAATTGAAGTTCAGGCTGTCAACACTTTCGTTGCCAGCTGAATCTGTTGCCGTGCAGACAATGGATCTGCCGATGCCCTGGCCGAGCATTGTGATGTCATCATCTGTGAGGACATAGCTCCAGGCACCGCTGGCAGAGGCCGTGGCGGTGGCGAACGAAGCGCCATGCCCCTGACTATCGACTGGATACAGCAAGACCAGAGCATTGGCCTCTGCCGTGCCCTGGATGAGCCTGTCTCCAACAGGATTGGTGACGATGTTATCGGTGCCGCCAGCAGAGTTGATGATTGGCCTGGCTACTGTTGTGTCCACCTTGTAGCTGGCTGCGTCATTGACAGCGGCGTGGCTGAGGATTGCCGCCTGACCGGCAGAATCCTCAATCGTGACGCCCGCAGCCAGACTGAAGCTGTCAGCGGGGATGCTGATGCCATTGGCATCAGTCAGATTGGCCTCAATGATGTAGGTGAAGAACAATTCCCCGGTGCTGGGGGTGCTGTTCAACTCGAGATAGCTTGCCTTTACGAGGCTACCGCCAATATTTAAATTGAGCTCCGGAGCACCATTGACGACAACCGCAGACGACATCAGAACCCTGACTATGACAACATCTCCATCATTCAGATAGCCATTCTGGCTGCCATCGTTACTGAAGAAGCTGACTGAACTGACTGACGGAGGCGCCAGGGTGATACTGCCATCAACAGCAGAGAAGCCGACGCCCCCCTCCATCAAGCCAGAGGCTTGCTCGTCGATATCGATCTGAATGGATCCACTCGCTCCCGGCAAAACCTTGAATTTCAGATTCAAGATGACACCTGTGCCGCTCGGGATGGAGGTTGGCGACTGAAGAGAGATGGAGCCATTAACAAGATTGGGGACTATTGACCATCCCTGTGTTAGGGCTCCTGCTATTGCGGATACAAATTGCACCTCTACCGGATCGAAATTAATCTGCAGATCCATGGCAGAGATGTCCTCTCCCAATGGATTACTGATCGTGATCGGTATGGTGTATTCCAGTCCGGCGATGGCACCCGTGATGTTGCCGGCGGTAAGAACGGTCGCCATCAGTGGTTTCCCTTATAACGGGTCTTTCGGCCTTCATCCTACCGAAGAATCAGCGCTCAGACCCCGGGGCTCGGCTGCATGCCGTGTTCTTGCGTAGGGATCCTGACGCAGGTGTATGGGGCGGTTGTTGTATTGGCACTTGGCATTGGCCAGCGGTTGGCGCAGCCCTGCCGCTGTGTCTGTTGCTGCTGAACAGGTTGCAGCCGGTGCTCGTGGCCGCTCAGAGCTCGGGGAACGTGTTAACCGGTAAGCCGACCACACGCTGCTGCAGGCGGGAGGCATCCAGACTGGAGAGGCTGCCGTTGCCCGTGGTATCGGCAATCAGGGCGGGAGCAATGCGGCCGTAGGCATCAAAGCCGGAGTCGAGACCGACAACGACGCGCTGAATCCAGGAGGCATCAAGGCTGCTGTAAGGCCTTGTGGGGCTCGTTCTGCCATTACCGGAGGCGTCGCCGGAGAAGGCGATGGCGACAAGTCCTGGATCGCTGGCGAAGGCCAGGCCTGGATTGGCTGGGCTGTTGACGCTGGCCTGCACCAAGGTGGTGGAACCATAGGCGGCGGTCGCAGCCACGGAACCTGTGAGCCGTAGCAGCTGGATGTTGGTGCCGCTGATGGGGGAGGCGCCTGCGGCGGAGAAACTGAGGACACCGTTGCTGGCGGACTGGACCGTGAGGGTCCAGTCGGCGGGGAGGGCGGAGCCTTTAACAAGGGTGGCATTGCTGATGGCGGCGCCATCGAAATGAATCGTGCCGCTGAGGCTGGTCAGGGCAGTGGCGGTGGTGAGCAGCACAGGCAATCCCGTGCTGCCATTGCTGAGCGGTAAGCCATTGAGGCTGAGGCTCTGCCCCGGTGCCCGACAGGTGTCGCCGATGGCGATCAGATGGGTGGCAGTCGCGGCGGTGAAGGCATGGGAGAAGGCATCACCGGTGATGCCGTCACGGTTGCCATCGAGCAGCTGGGCGCCGCTGCCGATCAGGCCTTCAGCGCGAGAATCGACCATGAGGCTGTAGTTGCCGGCTGTGAGCAGATCAGCGCGGAAGAGCGTGCTGGCGTTGTTGGTGAGGGAGTCGCTGCGCAGCAGGTAGAGCTCACTGCTCTCCTGCTGCCAGTGGAGCGAGAGGTTGCTGACCGCTTTGCCGTCAGAACCGGTCAGGCGTAAATCAGCGGTATCAACACTGGCATCGTTGCCGTCATAGAGATTGAGCTTGGCAAGATCCGGTGCCTCCGAGAGCTTGAGCGCCAGGCCGCTGGCGAGCTGACGCACGCCAAGCACCTGGAATGTTGGGGTCTTGAGGCTGAGGCTGCCATCGCTCAGATTCGCGCCGATCTGATCTTCATTCAGGCTGGCCTCAACCAGATCGAGGTTGGTGACGCCTGGGCCGGCCGCTGCATTGGCGCGCAGCCGGAGAGTGGCAATCGTGCCTGGCGTTGCGCTGAGCGGTGTGCTGCCGGCCGCTGAGATCACGAGGGTGCCTGCGGCTGGATTGTTGACCGTGAAGCTCCAGTCGTTGGTCAGAGCACCGGCACTGACCGCGGTGGCGAGATCATCGATAGCCAGCAGCAGCGGATCAAAGGCAACCGTGAGATCGACGGCCAGCAGCCCATCGGCGTTATCGATGGTGATCGGGATATCGATGCTGGTACCGGTTGTGGCGACGAGATCGGTGGCGATCGACAGAGTGGCGCTGCGTGCCGGGGCAATATCGTCGTTGCTGATGGTGGTCAGTACAGCCATGGCGGTGCCAATGCTGTAGCCGTCGCCGGCTGTGATCGCGACGGAGATGCTTTCATCAGCCTCAACGGCGTCGTCAGCGATTGGATCCAGCGTCAGCGTGGCGGTGCTGGAGCCTGCGGCGAAAACGATCGAGCCCGTGCCGGTGCTGCCTGGTGGCGGTGTGATCGTGTAATCACTACCCATACCACCACTGCCACTGATGGCATAGTTAACCGTCAGTTCAGCACTGATTGATCCGGTTCGCGTGAACGTATAAATGATCTGATTGATGCCATCCTCGGCAATCGCTGTGGTGGACACCTGCAGCGAAACCACATTCGGCTCGCTCGGCACACCAGCGGCAGCGCCGGCCACCACAGCCGGATCCAGGATGCGACCATCGGCCAGACCATCCCGATCACCCCGTCCGCCATCGCGGATCCAGAGCACCGCCCGATCGGCGCTGCCGTCAGCATCGTCGTCGTGGAATACAGCGCCGGTGCCGGTGAGTGGGTCGTAGCTGAAGATCTCCCAGGCACCACTCGCCATCTGCTTGAGCAGCACCGGGTTGCTCACCCCGCTCTCCGGCAGGGTGACGTCCAGTCTCTGCAGGCTGCCGGGGCTGATGCCGTCCAGGCTGAAGGCAAGCGCTCCGAACAGTGGGGTATGTCCCGGCGCCTGGTGCTGCAGAGCCTGTTGTGCTGCCGCGCTGACGGCGCCGAAGCTGAGGCCCGAGAGGCTGCTGCCCTCAGGTGTGCGGAGCAGCAGCGCCGCACTGGCCTGCTCGGCGGCGTTGCCCTGGCGCGAGGCCTCCGGCAGCAGCGCCCAATCAGTTTGAGAGAGCTGCAGCACTCCAGCCTCTGCCGGCATCAGAGCCGCCAGATCCAGCTGGATCGTCTCGCCGCTGCGTCGCAATGTGAGGTTCGGATTCAGGCCAAGACGTCGCTCCAGCACCTGCCGGTGATTCAGGATCTGCACCACACCATCGGCGCCGATGATCAGGGCGTCGGCCAGCGCTGCCTCCATCTGCAGGTCGCCGCCGCTGGCCTGGCCCCGCAGCGCATCGAGGAAGGACTGGTGAATCGGGGGCTGCCAGGGCGTGTCGATCCAGCGCACCAGTTGGTTCTCGCCGGCATGCGCCTCGATCCGGATCTTGGGGCTCGCAGCGGCGGCGTTATCCAGGCGCAGGCGGGCCAGGCTCACCGCCGCCGTGCCCGGCCAGGTGGCGGCCAACGGATCACTCCAGCGCAATTCCAGGTTGCCGTCAGCTCGTGTCTCGCCGACCCAGCCACTCAGGAAGACATCGCTGAGACTCGCGTGTTCCAGCAGGCCAGTGCCGCTCGGATCGCTGAGGCAGAGCACCAGACCACTGCCGGCACTGGCGGCTGCGCCCGGTTCATACACCAGTTCCAGTTCGCTTGCGCTCAGCCAGCGGCTGCTCAGCAGCAGCGGGATCGCATCGTCCTCCCGCAGCATCAGCCGCGTCGGCTGCTCAGGCAGCCGCACGTCGCCGGAGAGTGTCTGCAGGCGCAGCTCCAATTCCTGATCACCCAGCAACAGGCCGTCGTTCCGGCTTGGCAGCGTAAGCCGCGCACGGTCGGCGCCGGCGGCGATGCGCAGCAGGCCGCTGCGGTTGGGAAGCAGCGCTTCGGCCTGATCAAAGCGGGGCACCAGGCTCCAGCTCAGACTGATCTCCGCCGGAGCCGGGCCATCGAGCATCAGATCAAGGCCGAAACTTGATCCTTCGCCCGCTTCACTGACGCCTTGCACCTGCAAGGCAGGGGCCTGGACCAGCGGCGCTGCCTGCACGACCAGGGTGGTGATCGCCTGCACCGCCGGCCGATCGGGCCCGTCGCTGGCGCCCAGTTTCAGGCTGTAGCTGCCCACTGCTGTGCCCGGATCCACCACCAGAATGGCGCCATCAAGATGGATGCCTACCGGCAGCGCCGCACCACTGGCGCTGCTCAGACTGAAGGACAACGGATCGCCGTTGGCATCGAGCACCCAGTGTTCGGCCTTCAGATCCCAGAGCCCCTCCGCTTCCTGACTGGTCTGCAGCGCGGTCGGCAGGTTCCACACCGGCGCCAGATCGCGCTCGCGGATGGTGATCTCAACGTTCAGTGGCACCGCCGTGTCCGCATTGCCGTCGCTGGCCATCAGCGTGAATGTGTGGCGGCCCACCGATACATAGGGCAGGGCTCCAAGCTCCAGCTGCGCCGCATCAGCGTTGAAGCTCACGCCGGCGGGCAGGGTGCTGCCTGGAGCCAGGCTGAAGCTCAGGCTCGTACCGTCGGCATCCTCCACCAGCTCGCGCAGCTGGATCACCCGCAGGTCGTCATCGCCCCGCGGGCCGCTCTGCAGGGTGAGGCGCAGCTGATTCTCGCTACCCGGCACCCGCCGGGGTGCATCCGGCACGTTGAGCACCGTGAGCGCGAGCGCGCTGGTGCCGTGGCGCCGGCCATCGCCGTAGTCGAGGCTGAGGTTGAGAGGACCCTGGTCATCCGCGTCCGGTCGCAGCACCCAGGCATTCACGACACGGCGGGAGCTGCCGCTGCCAAGCGGCAGGCTCAGGCGCTGCAGTGCCACTGGTTCGCCATCGGGGCCCGGCATGCGGATGGCCTCGAGCACCGCCCCGCCGCCATCGTGAGCTGCATGGGTTGGGATCAAGCCGAGGTCGGCGAGGCTGAGCAGACCGGAGGCGAAGCTGGCGTCTGCACCACCGCTGTAGCCGAGCGTCTGCAGCTGCAGGCGCAGCGCATCGGCCTCACTGCCATTCTCCAGGGCCGTGAGGGCGGCGGCGTGGCTGAGATCCTCCAGAAGCAACAGGCCGCGGCCCTCCAAGAAGGAGAGGGCACCTGCAGCGGCGGTCAGATTGGCGGTGGGTGCCGTGAAGGGGTCCGCCGATTCGGATCCCACCTCGAGCTGGAGAGTCTGCGCAAACAGCGTCAGGCTGCCGGGCAGCACGCTGCCAATGGGCGCATCGGCCAGGGTTTCGCGCAGGTTGAGCTGCAGCGTCACGGAGCCGGATGCACCGGCGTCGTAGCTGAAGGCCTCCAGCCGCGCAGCCAGTTGGCTTGCCTTGCCACGCTCCTGCAGCAGGATTGAATCCGGCGCCCCCACCTGGATCACGCTCAGCTCCAGCTCGCGGTCGCCGGCTGCGGTGATCAACGTGGAGGGCAGTCCCAGGCCGCGGATGCGGTTCGCGGCACCGGCCAGCAGCTCCGGGCGGTAGATCGCGGTGTGACCTGCGGGGGCAACTCCACTGCCGGCGCTGGTGAGCACCAGCCAGCGGGCGGCGGCCCGCGCTTCGGCCATGGCGGCGGCCGTGAGGTCCGCCGTCTGGAACTCCATGGTCACGCCGGGCAGACTGCCGGTCTGGGGCGACAGCTGCAGGTCGTCGGCGCTCACCAGGGCATCGGCGGAAAGCTGCAGCAGCGTGCTGCTGGTGGCGGCGCTGCTGGGGTCGAGGCCGGGATCCAACCGCAGCCGGGCGGTGCCCGTCGCACTGCCGCTGACCACGGCGGCGGGCAACAGCAGCGCCGTGATGTCGGCACGGCTGGGCAGCCAGCTGATGGCGGTGCTGCCCACACCGTCCCAGGTGAACGGCGCGGAGACGCCCTGAACACCATCGCCCAGATCCACGCCGATCCGCAGCACACCGGCTTGCAGACCGGCGGGCAGGGTGAAGCGCTGGCTGCTGGTCGTGGAGCTGCTCAGGCCATCGGCGTTGAAGCTGATCGTGCCGAGGCCGAGCGGTTCGAGCTCACCGCTGCGCAGCAGCACCACGCGAGCCGCGTCGATGTCGCTGGAGCGGAGGGCGCGCCCGCTGACGCTCAGGCCGGCCTGCAGAACAAAGCTGCCGCTGGCGGGATCAGGAACGCCGGCCATCGTCACAGCCAGGTTGGGACGGCTGTCGTCGTTGACGAGGTTCAGGGTGGTGTTCAACATGCCGGGGCGAACCGCTGCGTTGCCCTGCAGCTGCAGCAGGAACGATTCGAGCGCAGTTTCGGCACGGGCATCACCCTGGCCGTGCTCGCCGGGGGCAATGGCATCGCCGCGCAGGGGCACCACCACCTGGCTCCAGCTCTGGCCGGCCACCCAGGTCGGGGTCTGGCTCGGATCGCCGATGTCGATGCCGGGCTGGTTGCCGGCCAGGGGGCCGGGCACGCCGATGCTGGCCGAGGCTGCGGGCAGCACGCCAGCCGCAACGGCTGCCGCACCGCTCAGACCAACGGGCAGCAGCAGCTGGTGATCAGCGCCGACACCGGCGCTCCTGTCCAGATGCGCAATCACCGCTTCGGGGGCGCCGCTCTCCACGAACAGCAGGCGGCTGTAGTCCGCCAGGGGGTTGCCGAGGCTGTCGTTGAACTCCAGCCGGTAGGCCTGGTAAGTGCCCTTCGGCGGCGTATGCACCAGGTTGGCGCCCGCCATGGCGGTGACCAGGGCCAGGCGGCCGACATCCGCCGCCGCATCAGCGGCGCTGGCGTAGGCCACGAAGCCACTGGTCAGCACAATGCCGTTGTCGACGCTCTGCCAGCGCAGCCAGAGCTGAGTGGGGGCTGCCATACCGTTGATCAGCAGACCGCTGGTCTGCACGCCGATCACCGGGTCGCCGTTCTGGGGGTTCACGCCGAAGGCCCAGGCCTGCGCCGGGATCAGCGAGAAGGCCGTGCCGCCATCACTGAACTCCTGGATCGAGGCCACACTGAGGCTGCGGGGTAGGGGCGCATCGCACAGGGAGGGCAGATTGAGCCTGAGTTGCTCACCCATGAGGCTGAGCGCGCTGGCATCGGCAGCACCATCAACGCGGCTGAGGCTCACGCTGCCCAGCCCGCTGGCCTTGCTGAACGGGATCAACAGGTCGCGATCCGAGCGCAGATGCAGCGGCAGCAGCGCTATGCGATGGATCGCACCACCACTGCTGAGCAGGTCGCTTCGCAGACTGAGCAGATCACGGCCGTCTCCGGCGAGGTTGGCATCGAGCTGCAGGGGTCGGCTGAGTTGCTGAATCCCCAGGGGCACCAGTGGGCTGAGGTTGCGCTCCACGACCGCCAGCGTCACGCGGTTTGTTGTTGTTGTTGTGGCGGTGACGCCGAGGGATGTGCTGACGCTGGTGCGCTCAGGATGGGGTTGATTGCTCTTCCAGCTCAGCAGCAGTCGGGAGCCATCGAGCGGATCCACGCTGATCGTGAAGGGCAGTGAGGCGGCGTCGGCATCAAGGTTGAGGCCCTGGCACAACTCCTCGACGCTGGGGTCGCCATCGAGGCTGGTCTCGAGCACCAGGCTGGTGCTGGCGGTGGTGGTGCTGGGCGGGGCTCCCGCCGTGACGCTGGTGGTGGTCGTGGTGGTGACCACCAAGCGGTGTGGTTTGCCCGCAACCAATTCGGGGGTGAGGCTGCGCAGCTCGAACACCTCCGGCTGATCCACACCCAGAGCCGGATGACCATGGCGCTGGATCTCAGCGCCCTGCACCGGCGTGTGGCTGAGCCTCAGGGTGTCACTGAGGGTTTCAGCGTTGAGGATCTGCAGGCTGTCGATCAGGGTGCGGGCGCGGCTGCCGCTGACGTTGATGCGACGGGTGCTGCCATCGCTGCTGGCGGCGATCAGCAGGTCGCCGTTGCTGAGGGCTGCACCGAATCGCTCGCTCCAGCCCGGCAGCCTGACGGAACTGAGGCTGGTGGGGAGAGCGCTGAAATCGAGCGGGCGACCGCCGATGCCATCCACCACAACGGCCGCTGCGGGGAGGCTGAGGGTCCATTCATCGAGGGGATGCGCGGCCTCGCTCAGGGAGGAGCTGGCCGGGATGCGGTCACCACCATCGCGGAAGCGCAGCTCCAGTGGCTGGCTCAGCCTCAGCGCCGGCACTCCCGCCGTGGCGAAGCTCTGCTCCCACTGCAGCGAAAGCGGCAGCCGGCCCGTGGCATCCCGGGTGGGCTGGAACACCAGCTGTTCAAGTTCGGACGCCAGCAGGGGCATGGCCAGCAGCCCGGGGCTGTCCAGCAGCGGCAGCGCGAGCGGTGCCGCTGTGGTGCTGCCATCGGACTGGCGCAACCGGAAGCTGCCTGCCCCACTGAAGCCATCCGGCAGCACCAGGCGGATCTGGCTGGCCGCCACGGCTCCGGCGTCGCCGGGCTCCACCGCCAGCAGCCGCTGCCGCAGTTGCAGCGGGATCAGGTCGCTGCCGCGATGCTGGAGGTTGTCGCCCTCCAGCAGCTCCACAGCCGCGAGGCCGATCAGAGCGGGGCGGGTGTCCGGTGCCGGCAGCGCCGGCAGGCTCAGGAGCGACGCCCCGGAGAGCGCCTCGCGATCTCCCGCATCCAGCACCCGCAGCTCCAGGCGCAGGCTGGTGCCGGGGCTGAGCGCATCAGCAAGACCCGCGGCGCCCAGGGCGGTTGCGCTGAGCCAGAGGCTGCCATCGGCCGCCGGAGCGGGATTGTCCTGCCAAGGGCCGGGGCTGGCGGCATCGGCGCCGGCAACCCGCCATTGATGGCGCAGCTGGGTGGTGGGTGATTCAGCGTCACGACCCGGTTGCCAATGCACCCGCAGGCCGGTGCTGCCCGCGCTGTCACCCAGCTCCAGAGCGATCAGCTCCGGTGCAATGGGCTCCTGGTTGCCCCGCACGGCCCGGTTGGCCAGCACGGCGAACTGCGCTGGCGGGGTGCCATCCATCTCTGCATCGACCCAGCTCACCAGCAGGTCGGGCCGGCCATCACCGAGATCCTGCAGACGCAGGCTGTAGGTGGCTGGGCCATTGCCGGTGAGCGGCACCAGAGCGAGCGTGATGTCCCCGGCGGTCGCGGCGGCGGGATCGCGGAACAGGAACCGCAGGGCACCGCTGCGGGCATCCTCCAGCGTGAAGCTGAGGTTGGCGTTGTGGCCGCCCATCAGAGGGGCTCGCACGTCCTCCCCATGCAGGAACAGCTGCACGTCTGTGGGCACGCTCGCCAGGCGGTAGCGCTGACGGCTCAGCAGATCGCCAGCCAGATCGAGGGCATCGCCGAGCGGATCGCCGCTGCGGAAGCTGGCCACGATCGCTGCCGGCGCCATACCGCTGCTGCCATCGAGATCCACCGTGAGCGTCCACTGGCCTTCGGCGCTGTCGGCGAGGAAGCTGCGGTCCACCACCTGCAGGCTGGTCTCGCTGGCGCCTGCCGGCAAGCTGGCCAGGAATGTGGGCAGATGGGCGATCAGGCCGCCGGTGGGACCGAGGAAGGGCCGCAGCGCGCTGCCATCGCTGCCGCTGCCCTGCTCCACCAGTAACCGGCGCGCGATCGCGTCGTAGCGGACGCGATCGCGCAGTCCGTCACTGTCGAGATCAATGGATACCGCTGCACCAGCGGGCCCAACGGGGATTGCTCCGATCAGGCTGCGACTGCTCAACACCGGGTTGGTATCCGAGAGCAACTGCGGCTGCAGAGGCTGAATCGTGAAATCCTCGCCATCGGCCCAGAGGGAACCGCGGAAGCCCTTATCGATCGCCTGCACCGACCAGTGGTAAGTCTCACCCGGAAGTCCGGCGCTGAACAGCCCGAGGTTGTGGAAGCCCTGGTTGCCGGCGGCGGCGATGCGCCGTTCACCGCTGATGGGATCGGCCAGGGGGGCAATCTGATCAAACACACGCCCTTGGCCCGGGGCTATCCGGTCCGTGCCGGTGCGCGGCGCTCGGCCGATGGCCAGGTTGTAGGTGTACGGCGCGTCGTCGTTGCGCAGGTGGCTGAAGCTCCAGCCCAGCTGCACGGCGCCCTGATCACCATTCCACGTCGTGCTGATGGCGTCCGGCCGATCGGGGCGGCGGTTGAGGCTGCCGGCGAAGGGCGGCTCGCCCGGGCCGGGGGCACTCAGCCGCTGGCTGGTGGTGTTGCGGAACACCTGCAGGTAGGGACGCTCCGCGGTGCCTTGCACCCCACTGACCGCCAGATCGAGGTCGCCGTCGAGGTCGAGGTCGCCCCAGCTGGCGACGGCCCGCTGCAGGCCGGGCAGGGCGATCGAGAGTCGCTCGAAGCCGCTGCCACCCCCCACCAGCGGGTTGCGCAGCAGCTGCGTGGTGAGCAGGCCGGTGCTGGCATCAAGACCGCTCAACAGCAGATCGACGTCGCCGTCGTTATCGATGTCGGCCCAGCTGGCGGAGCCTTCCTCCAGGGCAGGGGTGTCGAGAATGCCCACCTGCAGACGGAAGGCGCTGTCTCCAAGGAGCGTCTGGGCCGTGGCGAGGCTGGTGGTTGAGGCGAAGTTGATCGCCGGCGCCACCCGCAGCCTGGCGCCGGCCAGCTTCTCGCTCCAGATCAGGGTGAGTCCATCCGCATCCGAGCGGTTACCGGTGGCCAGGCGGTTGTCGTCATCCTGGAGACGATCGATCAGCTGGTTGTCGGCGCTGAGGATCTGCAGCCGCAGAGCCAGCGGGGTGGCACTGTCGGCGCCGGCAAACCGGGCACTGAAAGCGGCAAGGGCCTGGATCTGATAGGTGCGGCCGGGGATGGGTGTACCGATCAGCTCGGCCAGGCTGAAGTCGCGATGCACAATCGCGTTGCCCTGATCCAATCCAGCCACGCCGATCGGTCCGGGCAGTAGCGGATGGCGACGACCCGGCGCCGTATCTGCAAGGGTGGCGCGCCCCAGTTCCGCTTCGCTCAGCAGATGGATGGTGTCGTGAAGGGTCACCATCGCCAGGGCTGGGATGGTGCTGCGGCTGGCCTCGGGGGTGGCCGGCAGGGCAAAGACCGGGTCGTCGGCGATCATGCCGGCACGCATACCCCCGAGGTAGAGGTCGCTCAGCGGACCACCGAGGTCCACGTCGCCGAAGGCCGCCAGGGTGGCATCCGGGAAGAGCGAACCCTCAGCCAGTTCGAGCCTGGTGGCCCGCGTCTCCGGCTCGAGGGCGGCGGTGTTGCGCAACACCTCCAGCGGCGATTCCACCGGTCGCAGCAGCACCTGTACCGCCTGCTCGAGGGCATGGATGTCGTCGGTGAGACCGATCGTGGTGGGCCGCAGGATCAGCGGGCTTTGCAGCAGTGAGGCCAGGGAGGCCACATCGAACGCCGGCGCGTTCACCGGCTTGCCATCCAGCAGACCGGTGCGGCCGATGGCGATCAGCTCGGCGATGGAGCGGCCGCTCAGGTCGAGCATCCCGCCCTGATCGGCGCTCAGGTAAGCGAGGCTGGTCTTCTGAAGCAGCAGGGTCAGCTGTTCGAGCGCCACGCGATCGGCGCTGAGGCCCTTGAGAACGGCAGTATCGAGATGGAGCCGCGCGGCACTGGGAATGGCCCCCATCGACTCGATCCGGGCACTGCTGAGGTCGCGACTGAGATTCACCGGGGCGGTGCCCAGAGCACTGGCCAGCTGCAGCTCCTGGATGCCGAGCCGGTGCGACAGCAGGCTGCTGATGGTGCTGCTGGCGCCAACGGCCCGGAAGTCGATGCGTTGGATAGGAGCGTTGAGCTGCGCCAACAGGAGTTGACTGGCTTCAGCGGCTGAGCTGGCAGAGCCGTTGAACAGCAGCGGCACCGTGCTGGTGCTGCCGTCGTAGCCGGTGAGGATCGCGTTGAAGCTGCCGCTGCTGGTGGCCGCGAAGCTGATGGTCTGCAAGGTGAACGCTTCGCCTGAGCCTTTGCTGAGGCTGAGCAGCGGCAGCGGCAGCACCGGCAACTGTGTGGCGGAGATCTCCAGGGCGCCGTTGCTGATCTCCAGGGATGCCTGGCCCAGCTTGTCGCCGTTGAGTTGCTGACCGCGATAGGCGGCGATCTTCAGATCAGAATCGCTGAAGAGGCGGGTTTCGTGGTTGAGAGTGTAGGTCTGAGTGGTTGATGTGGTCTCGCTGGTGGCGATATCGTCGATCGATAGCTGCAGGCCCACCGCCGACAGACCATTGAGCAACGGCACGGAGTAGAAACTGCCTGAGGTGTAATACGGCGTGAAGCTGATGACATCAACATCACCGCCATAGGGGTCGACGTAGGTGGCATTAGCTTCCAGCCAGGCGATGCGACTGTCCACCAGTTCGTAGCTGTCCTTGCCAGACAAGGTGAGCTTCTTGTACTGATTAACGCGGAAGTTGTGTCCACCCGGGCCGCGTTGCGCGCCATCGATGCCGTTCAGCCAATCGCTGACGTAGTTCACCTCCAACTTGACACTGTGCACATCCTCGGCCTTAGGAAGACTGATGCTGACCATGCTAGCCAGCGGATCAACCGTGGTTGACGTTGTACTCAGATCATTGAATTGCCCCTCAAACTCATTGGCCCAGTTGAAATTGAAGCCACCTCTACCATCACTCACCGGCAACCAATAGGCGGCGTACACGCTGGAGAGGGGCTGGCCGTCTACATCGCCGATCAGCTCGGTGCGCGGATGGTCGGCAAAGGCGGCAACTCGTCCCGCCCCAAGGCTCAGCCCCCTCGAGCTGATGGCAACATCATTGAAGGATTGGGCCAGGGCTGTGAAGCTGCTCTGTGTCTTGTTAAGTTCGGCATAGGGACTCAGCTCAAGCCTGGCTGTGGTTTTGGCTTCAACATCCCAGGCTTGGACTGCCACGGTGCTGGTGATATCGCGGCTGGTCTGACTGATCGTGGTGCTGCTGGAGGCAGCGGGCAGACTGCCGGCGAAGCTCTCGATTGCCAGCTTGGTTTCGATGTTGCTCGCCAGCAGCTGGAGCAGCCGCTGCTCCACCGTGGCCTGGGCCAGATTCAGCTGCAGCTCAAGAGCTGGAACCAGGGCCGAGAGGGGTGCGTTGAGGCTGAGGCCGCCAGACAGACCTGACGGGGCGCTGCCATAACTGGTGTAGAGGCCGCTGCTGATGCCATCAATCGAGATGGTGGTGTTGATCACGCTTGCGGTAGTAGCTGGCGTCAGCGCTGAACCCGACAGGCTTGCAGTTGAAACACTGCTGGCGAGCTTGCTGTCAAGGAAAAGATCCGAATTGACTGCCAGGCTCGGGCTGTAGAACAGACTGGGATCAAAGCTCAGGATTGGTAAGCTGCTGTAATCAAAGCCAAAGGTGAGATCGAAGTCTGAAGTCTTGCTGCGCACCAGAGAGGCATCGATTTTATTGGCAGTGCTGTTATCAATCAGCTGAACGGGGCCGGTCAATGTCTTGCTGAATTCAGCCAGCCAGGCTTCGAGGCTGTCGCTTGCGATCACACCGCTGATCGGCTTGCCCTGGGCATTGACGCCGGTGCTCAGCTGGAACAGCTCAGCCAGGAAGCGTCGGCCAGCGGCGAGCAGGGATGTGCTGCTGTCGTTAGCGGCATGGAGCGGCCTGTCGTAAACGATCGGCCCAGAGGGGTTCGGCCCGGTCAATTCATCCAGGTTGAACTCAGCCTTAAGAATCTCGCTGCGTGCGTTGTCACGAACTGAGAGAAGCGCATCATCAAATCCAAGGAAGTAGACGTAATCGGGATCATGGCGGAAGTTGAGCGGCGTCTGGTTGAAGGCGCCATTGCCCAGCAGCTGCCACTCCTGTTGATGCTCCAGCAGGAATGCATCCAATGCTGAACCTGCTCCCTGGCGGGCCAGAGCAATCGCCTCGCTCTGGCTGGCTGGCGCCGTTTCAACAATGCCCGTGGCGGCGTTGAAGCTGCCGGCGAAGACGCTGCGGGGCAACCGGAACAAGGCATAAGATGCCTCAACGCTGCTGCGGCCCAGCTCCAGTTCCACCAGGGTGCGCAGATCGAGCCGCAGGTTGCTGCGTTGGCTACCGGTGAGTGATGCCTGGCCGGGTAGTTGAAGCTCCAGATCTGCCAGGCAGGCATCGAGCACCATCAGATCCTGGGGCACATCGAACAGAGTGCTGTCTGATCGCCAGAAGCTCACGGTCTGCTGGTTGGCAACCTGGGTGTAGTCGATGCCCTGCCAGCTGCGGTTCACGGCGATGTCCATGCCGCTGGCGAGGCGGGCATCGGGCTGGAGCGGATCGCGATCGCCGCTGCGGTGCTCGCCCTGTTCGCTGTCGTAGTAGCCAAACTGCAGCCTGGCTCCACTCATGCCGGCGAGCAGGCTCTGCTGGAACGGAGCGGTTCCGTCGCCGGGCAGCACCAACAAGCTGTCGCGCTGATCGCTGGATACAGCCACATCCGGCAGGCCATCGGCATCGAGGTCGCCCCAGGCGGCACGCAGGATGGCGGCGCCATCGGTTTCCCAGGTGGCGATGGCCGCGGCCCAGTCGGGCGGGGTGACCAGCTGGAAGCCGATGCCGCCATCGTTCTGCAGAACCTCCACCACGTTGCGGCGCACGAAATCGTCGCCGGTGCGCTGACCGCTCACCAGCAGATCGATCCAGCCATCGCGGTTCCAGTCGCCCCATTCAGCCTGGTGGATCTGATCGAACACCGGTAGATCAAAGCTGGCGTTGAAGCTGCGCCGGCCAGCCGCGTCGATGTCGTTGATCAGGATCTGGGTGTCGCCATAACCGAGGCTGTCGAAGCCCCAGTGCAGCAGATCGAGGTCGGTGTCGTTGTCGATGTCACCCCAGGCGACACCGCTCTCCCAGCCCTCGCTTTCACTGCTGAGCAATTCACGGCTGAGTTGGGGCACCAGGAGGTCGGTGCTTCCCAGCACATCCATCGCGCTGATCGTGACGCCCGTGCGCAACGCTTCGCTGCTGATGGTGCTGAACGCACCGCCGTTGAGGCTCCACGCCAGGGTCACGGCATGGTCGCCAGAGCTGCCACCCACGGCCGGATCCCGCCAGCGCAGCTCCAGATCGACGGCGCGGTCGGCACGCAGGCGCACCTGTTCGGCCGGGTTGTCGATCTTCTCCCCATCGACAAACAGCTCCCAGGCATCGGTGCGATCGCCATCGGCGCTGACGCGGAAGCGGTAGTAGCCCTCCTCCCCCGGCTGCAGCTGGCCGCGCCAGCGGGCCGAGAGGGCTCCATCCCAGCTGCCGGACTGACCGGTGCTGTTGTCGCGATCGCTGCCGGTCGGCAGCAATTGCCCCCAGTTGAAGTCGATCGTGCTGTCGACCCTGCGTAGGAAGCGCTGCTGGAAGTCGGCTCCGAAGTAGTAATCACCGATCAGTCCGTATTGGCGGATGGCACTGATCGCACCGGTACCGCTGCCATCGGCCTCGAAGTAGTTCTCGATCGTCAGATCACGAGCCGGATCAATCACACCATCAGCATCAATGTCGATGATCAGGTCGTTGTTGCCGCTGCGACCGGCACCGTTGGCGCGCACGAAACCGATGCTGCCGGCCTGCACACCATCGAGGCTGAGCAGATAGGGCAGCTCCAGGGTCAGTTCGTCCTCAGCACCGCTGAGGCCGCCCTGATCCCGGATCACCGACCCGCCGGCACTGAGGCGCAGCCAGCCGGTGCGTTCATCGGTGGCGGCGCGGCGATAGAGCAGCCGGTCGGGCCTGAAGCCCAGTCGCTCGTACTGCTGCCATTGCACCTCACCCTGCCAACGGCGGGGATCAGCCCAGAGACGGAATTTCTCCCAGCTGATCAGCTCGCCATCGAGCTGCACCGGCTGCAGCGATCGGGGATCGCCCCCAAGGCTGCGGAAGGCCTCCTCAAGGGTGAGCAGGGGGGCATGCAGGCTGTAGCGATCATCGCCGGCACCGCCCACAAGCAGGTCGCGACCGCCACCGCCCTCAATCACATCATTGCCGTCACCGCCATAGAGCTGGTCGTGGCCGGTGCCGCCATCGAGATGGTCGTTGCCGCGATCGCCGATCAGGACGTCGTGGCCGCTGTTGCCCTGAATCGTGTTGTGCTGATTGTCGCCCACCAGCACATCGCTGAACCCTGATCCTTCGATGTTCTCGATCTGAGAGAGCACGCCGGTGAGTGCCTCCGCCACCGCCCGACTGCTGAGGTCGTTGGGCTGTTCCGTGGCGATCGCACGAGCGAAGGCATTGAGCCACACCTCGAGATCACCGCTGCGGCCGGCCTCAATCAGCTCGGCGCTGGTGGCGGCGCTGAAACTGGTCTGGAGCTGTGTGCGTCGAGCATCGGCCTCCGGTGTTGCCGGCAGGGGCGTGATGCCGTTGGCTTCAGCCTGCAGGCGGGTCTGCCATTCCTGCTGCAGCACCAGCGCCAGATCCCGCAGGTTGTTGCTGGCCACCGCCAGCAGCCGGGCCGCGTCACGCGCCAGTGCCGCTTCGGACACGCTGGAGCCCGGCAGATCGTGCAGAGCGGTGGCGATGCGATCGCTCCCGCCCCAGCCATCGCGGCTGGCATAAGCGGACACGGCGGTGGCGATCACCTTCAGGCGACCCAGGTCGAACAGCTGGCCGGAGGCAGCCAGCCGGCTGGCCTCCACCACGCTCAGGCTGGAGCGTGGCGTGATCCCCTGTCGCAGCAGTGCGATTTCGATCTGCTCGCGCACGTCGGCCTCGACATCGCGCAGCAGACCATCCCGATCCAGTCGCACCAAGGCATCGCCCGGGTCCGTCGGGATCCAGATGATCGGATTGGTGGCGGTGACATCCGCCAGCTCCGGCAGCAGCGCCTCATCGCCGGTGGTGAACTCCTCAAGCAGTTCCGCCAGCGAGCTGAGCGGATCAAAGCGGCGGTAGCCGCGGCTGGCCATGGCGGTGAGCACGTCCAGGAGCTCCTGGGGCAGATCCTGCAGCGCGGTGTTCGGCGCCAGAGCACTGGCATCGCCGCTGCCCGGCAGCACGAACACCGGCTGTTGGCGCCAGCTGAGGTTCACCTGGGCGGCGCCGGTGTCGTCGACATGGCTGACACGATCGAAACCGTCGCCGCCGATCAGCAGGTCGTGGCCACTGCCGCCGAGCAGGACATCGTTGTTGAAGCCACCTTGGAGCCGGTCATCGCCGCTGCCACCCTCGATGCGGTTGGGCCCGCGCAGGCCGATGATGACATCGTCACCTTCCTGCCCCAACAGGATGTCGTAATAGCGATCGACGTCACTGCCATAGATGATGTCGTTGCCGAGACCGCCATCGAGGTAGACAACAGGTACGGCGGTGGCTGCCGTACTGCCACGCAGGACATCGTCGCCGTCGCCACCGGTGAGCACGCCGAAGAACTCCGGCAGATCGGCGAAGGCATCCTCCAGCCAGTCGCCGAGCAGGGAGCGGCGGAAGGGGATGCGGTAGGCATCATCCTGATCGAGTTGATCAGCACCATCGCTACCGTTGCTTGAGATGATGAAGCGCAGCTGGCTGCGGGCCTGGTCATCAGCGGAAGCGAAGCGAATCCGGCCTTCATTGAAGCTGGTCTGGAAGTGCAGCAGATCCTGGTCGATGCCATCGAAGAAGACCAGTGTTTCAGGAGTGCCAACCCCGTCGATGATCGCGTTGATGCGCAACACAGCACCACGCAGGCCGAGATTGACGCTGGCATCGTTGCTGTCGGTTGATCGATATTCCTGCAGCACATAGCTGTAGATCACCTCTCGGCCATAGCTATCAAGAATTGGTTGGCTCAGATAGCGCTCAGCCGCCCGCTCATTGCCACCCTCAGCGGTGGCCAGTACACGATCACGGAAACCGCTGGATGGTGCCTGCGGATCCTTGCGGTAGAGGATCTGATCCCAGACGAAGCTGGCATCCTCTGGCAGATAAAGCTCGACAGTGTCAAGGAATGGGTTGAAGTCGTCGATGACGACGATCGTGCCGTTGGCCTGGCTGCTGATCGGCGTGCCGTAGAGGTTCTGGCGGGCATCACCCAGCCGGAACTCATCCTGAACCGGAGTGCCGTTGAGTACGGCCAGCAGGTCGTACTGGCTGATCTCCTGCAGGCGCTGCCCTCGAGTGAACAGGGCAATCGCTTCAGCCAGGCTGAGGCTGGGATCGGTGGCCCGGGCGGCGATATAAGCCTGAGCCAGGGCAGGGATATCCGTGGACTCCAGGCTGTAGAAGCTGCCGGCCGGTGTCCAGATCAGATCACCGTTAGCGAAGCGCTGATCAAGCGCCTTGGGGTCGCTGCTGAGCAGGGCGGCTTCGTTGTTGGTCTGGGTGTACTGGGGTTCCGCGAAAATCCGTTCCATTGCCAGCAGCGTGCCCCGGGCCAGTTGCTGTTTGAAGGCGCTCACCGTCAGCGGTGCGCCCTTGCCAGCGCTCACCGTGCCCTGATGCAGGCTGGTATCCGCTTCGGTATAGGGGAGCAGGCTTTCCAGGCCGGCACGGCGGTGATCGGTGGCCTGGAGTTCCAGTTCATAAAGTCCGGCCAAGGACTGCTGCCCCTCGCTTGGACGCAGGCTGAGCAGATCGATGTTGTAGTTGAGCAGCCCAGTGCCGCTGGCTTGCAGGTAGGAGCCCTGGCTGAGCGAAGTGGCTTCCAGCTCGTTACCGAGCGCCTGGATATCCTGACGGAAGGCTGTCTGCAGGGCCTCGATCACACCGGAGCGGCTGTAGTCAGCGCTGCCATCAGGTGCGTTCAGGCCGATGTAACGGTAGGTGGCATTCGAGTAGAGCTTCTCGTCCCCGAATTCCGACAGCGGCACCCGTGGGTAATCGCTGGAAAGGTCGGTATTGAGCGTGATCTCGGAGACCGCGAAGACCCCGAGAACCACATCTGTAGCAACGCGACCGATGGCTTTGGCGTTGGGGGCCAAAGACAGCACGAAATAGCTGCTACGGGGATCGAAGCTGTAGCGCTGTGAAATCCAGTCACCCTTGACCGTATCGCCATCGGCTGGATCAAGGCCGAAGCTCAGCTTGCTCAGCACACCACCGGAGCCGATGTGCTTCAGCAGCAGCTGTCCTGAGCCGGAGAAATCGAGCTGCTGGAGTGCGACCTGAATGGCCGGTTGGTTCAGCAGCGCCTGCAGAGCGGGGAACTGTCCGTCGGTCAACGCGGCAAAGCCATCTCTGCTGCTGGTGAGCGAACTACCGAAGTTGCTGCGACTCAGCAGCTCGTAAGCCTTGCGCAGATCGCTGTCGAGTTCTGGATTTCCGATCACGCTCGCGAGATTGCTAACCTTGAGCAGTTCCGCTTGCCCGCTGAACGGCACGCTCACCTGGCCGCCCAGCTGCAACCCGGCCAATCCGGTCTGGCTGGCGCTGGAGCTGAACAGCAGTTCGGGCAAGATCGCCTTCAGCTCGCTGGCGTCAAAGGCATAATCAAAGCTGGCCCAGCGTTGATCGTTGCTATTGATCGGGAACAAAGCATTCTCGAAGCCCAGATCGCCGAAGCGCTCGCCAGGCTTGGCATTCTCCCTGAGCAAATTGCGATACACCAAGGTGACGGGGTTTCCGCCTGCCTGAGCTGAATCGGCCAGGTTGTTCTCGCTGTTGGGCAGAGCGAAGAAATCCTCGCCATTCAGCAGCAGGTCAAGATCACCATCTCCATCGACATCACCGCTGCTGATTGTACCGTTGGCCAGGCCGTACAGATCCAGTTCCGCATCCCTCAGGATCGGCGTGCCATCGGTGAGGGTGCTGTGGAACAGGAACAGGTTGGTCTGGGGGATGGCGATCGTGTTGCCATCGGCGGTGCGGCGGGTGGCGGTGCCGAAGCCAATGCTGGCGAGATCTCCCCTGCCATCTCCATCGGCATCACAGACGTGCAGGTCACCGGCGTAGACGCCGAAGGGTTGCAGTTCAGCCTCGATGATCAGGCCATCGGCATCGGCGTCACGCCAGATCTTCGGGGTGATGCCGCGCCAGCCACCGAGGCTCGAGGCGTCCTGCTGCAGCAGGGCCAGCAGCGGATCGGCGTCCCGGGGGCTGGTGGCGTCGCTGATGTTGCCGGCCAGCAGGATGGCGGGCTGTCCCTGGTCGGGCCCTGGGGCGCTTCGGCCTGCTTTGAAGCCACTGACCGGATCGAAACTCACCCAACGAGCACAGGCCTCGGAGAGGCTGGCCCCTCGCGGCACCAGGGTGTTCCGACTGGTGAGCAGATTCTCGAGGCTGACGTTGAGATCAAGGTCGAATCGGTAGCTGCCCGGGGCCGCATCGCCATTGCCACCGCTGCGCAGCAACAGCAGCGGCCGCTCCAGGTTGGCGCCGGCGATCACAGGATCGGGCCGTTGGATCACTCCTTGCAGCAAGAGGGATTCATCACGACCGTCGCCGTCGCGATCACCGGCGCTGATGCGGCGGATCACCACCGTTTCATCGCTGGCGATTGGCAGGCTGTCGGGATCGCTGATATCCAGCTGCAGCAACTGCCGGCTCGCCGCTGAACCGCTCAGCAGATCGAGGCGGGTCACCGGTGTGGCAGATGACAGCCCGGGCACCCGTTGCAGCTGGGCCGCCAGCACCGGCTCACCGTCGCTGAGGTCGCTGAGGGCGTGGCGCTGCCGGATCCACGCCGGCGACAGCTGGCCTGTGCTGCTGCCACTCTCGACCAGCTGGGAGGCGTCGAAGCGCAACAGCTCCAGGGCGCCATCGGCCCGGCGGCTGATCGCCTGGCCGTCGCCACTCAGTTGCAGCAGGGTGCCGTAGGCCTCGGGCACCAGCCACTGTGCGCCGCCATCGACGAGCAGCCGTTGGCTCCGGTTGCCGGCGCGATCGCGCACCACCAGCAGACCGTCACCACTGGCCAGAAGCTCGGGGGATGTGACGGCATGGAGCAGGGCCGGGTTGAGCTCAGCGGCCGTGATCGCCTGGCGCTTCACCGCCTTGCCGTCTTCGGTCAACAGGATCAGCTCACGCAGCGCCAGGGGACCAGGGGCGGCGATGCCGCTGCGCGTCGACCAGACCGCCAGCACTGGGGCGCCAGCGCCGCCATAGAGCTCACCGATCACCTCCATCTGGTCGGGATTGCTCCGATCGGGAACGATCAGCTGCAGGCCGCGGCTGTGCAGGCCAGCGGGCGTCTCCAGCAATGTGGCCTGAACGCTCCCCCAGGGCGAGGCCTCGGCTGAACCGATCGAGACGAAGCCTTCGGCGGCATCGCTGCTGTAAAGCCACGAGCTGCTGTCGTTGACGACCGGGGCGCCATTGCCGCCGACGGCCACCACGATGCCGTTGGCGCTGATCGTCAGATCGCGCAGGGCCAGGTTCGCCACCTGGACAACGGCGTGGCTGAGTTGCTCGGCCTTGACCGCGAGCCGGTTGTCGGCATGCCACTGCTCCAGACCCGCCACGGAGGGCAGCGCCAGGGTCCAGGCATTGCCGGTGCCGCCATCCATGGCCATCGCCTGCCCGGCGCTGCTGCCGAACACCGTGAAACCCGCCTCGGCCCCAGCGCCACTGCGCCGCAGACCAGCCACCGAGGCAACGCCAGCACCGGGGCTGGTGATGCTCTGGTTCGGGCTGATGCTCGTGAGCGTCTGGTAGCCGGAGCCCGGCAGGGTGATCTGGAAGGCCCGGCTGGTCCCGATCTGCAGTGCGCTCTTGCCGGCAGCGCTGGCCAGCTCCGAGGCGCTGATCGGCAGCCATTGCACCGCCAGCTGGCTGGAGCCATCGGGCGCTGTGGCCGCCATGCCTGTGATCAGCAGCCCATCGGCGGCGATCGCCACAGCGTCGACGCTGACCAGCGGCGCTCCCTTGGCCAGGTGCACCAGCACCGGCTCGCCCGGCTTGAGCGTGACCGGCGCCAACGGAGTGAGGCTGATGGCTGTGACCAGCGACGCTCCGTTGGCCTTCGGGTCCGCCTGTTGCAGGAGGCGCACCTGCCAGGAGCGCCCCTCTGGATCCTGCACCCAGCCGAGGATCGGGCTGTTGATGGTCTCCTCCCGGCCCTCGATGTCGAGCAGTTGCAGCCCAGGGCTGGAGAGGCTGGCCCCGGGTCTGAGCGCCAGGCTGAGGCTGTTGAGCTCGCCTGTCTTGATCAGGCCACTGAGGTCGTCCGGGGTTGTGTCATCAAGCTCCTGCAGCCATACAGGCGCCGCAAAGGCATCGGCCTTATGCAGTTCCAGCCCATAGACCCGCAGCTGATTGCTGCCGTTGTTGCTCTCGATCACCTGCAGATCGACCCGATCAGCCAGGTCCACCAGGGCCAGACGGTTGCCGCTGAGGGGCTCAGGCAGCCCTACCTCGACGGCGTTCTCGGTTGCCTTCGCCCAGTGGAGCAGCCGCGGCGCGTCAGCCGATGGCGTCGTGGGAGCCGCCAGCAGCAGCAGGCCACCCTGGCCGTCATCGGCCAGCGATATGGAGCCATCCAAGACACCGGCGTTGTTGCCCGACAGGCCACCGCTGAAGCGGAGCGGCACCAGGCTGTCGCTGTTGCTGTCGCCACGCATCAGGCGCCAGAGGCGCTCCTCAACAACACCGGTGCTGGTGTTGGTGACGCTCTGAATCACCACAAGCTGCTGGTCCAGCAGCTGCAGTGTCATGCTGCCGCCGTTTTTGCTGCTCAGCAGGCTGTCCTGCAGCAGCAGCCGTCGCCAACCCGAGCCATCGCAGATCACCAGCTGATCGGCATCAGCGCTGCGATCAATCAGGGCAACTGCACCATCACCGAAGTCGGTCATCGCCAACCCGGCCAGCCCCTGATAACCGTTCACCGGGGTGCTGAGGGGGTAGACATCCACCTGTCGGCCTACGGCATCGAGCCGCACCAGGCGGGTGGCCTCGGTGCCAGAGCGGTAGGCCGCCGCCAGCACCAGGAAGCCTCCATCGCCAAGGGGTTGCACCGCCGAGCGGAGTGAGCCGGAGCCAATTGCCTTGAGATCGGCTTCCAGGGGCTGAATCACCAGGCTGCCGTCGCTGGCGAACTGACCCAGGTGGAGCGTCGGTTGCTCGTCGGCCTTCGCCGCCGCGTAAAGCAGCAGCCTCGATTGCCCGTCGGCGGTGGTGGAGACCACGACATCGGCAAGATTCGGGGATCCGGCCAGGAAGCCTGGCTCGATCAGGCTGGCCAACACGGTGGCGGGACTGCCGGCAGCGGCGGGCAGCCGCAGCAGCTGGACGGGCCCGTTGCCTGTGCCATCCACATCGCAGACGATCAACTGTCCCTGCTTGCCGGCAGATTTGAGCCAGTCGCTGTTGTAGAGCTGTTGCACCGTCTGATTCGGCGCCAGCTCCAGCAACCGCTGCGGGGTGCTGCCGCTGCTGCGCCAGATCGATTGCCGGTTGCTGCCGCTCTCGTAGCGCGTGCTGAGCCAGTAAAGGCTGCCGTCACTGACGCTCAGGCTGCCCGGCAGGATCGTTTCACCGTCCTTGAGCCCGACTGTGATCGTGCGCAGGCTGCCATCAGACCGGAGGACAGCCAGAGTGTTCAGCCCATTGATGGCGGCACGGCTGCCATCCGCCAGCCGCACCGCCTCGACCATGGCGAAGCTGCTCAGGGGGTCGGCGAAGCCGCTCTGGGTGGATTGGCTGAACGCGATGCTGCTCTCGGCACTGAGCTTGCTGAAGACGTCTCCCTGGGCCAGCGGTTGGGCCAGCGGCAGGGTGATCAGCAGCCCCTCGGCGCCGGTCTGCACCAGAGCCTGATCGCTGCGGCTGAGCAGGCCGTTGTCGGATGGCAACAGCGCAAGCCTGTCGCTGCTCAGCTGGATGCCGGATGACCCAGCGCTGATCTTCACGCTCCACAGCTGCAGGTCGTCGTCGCGGCCGCGCAGCAGCACCCAGGCGGTGTTGCCGTCAAACCAGCCGACCTGCACCACCGCCTGCACACCCTCCACATCATTCAGCTCCTGGCGGGCCAGCACCAGACCGCGGGGATCGCTGAGCCGCAGCTCGGCGCGGCCGTCGGGACTGACGCCGGCCATCAGCACCTGCTCCGCCCAGGCGCTGGCGCGCTGGAATTCAACGGTGCCGCTGGCCAGATCCTGGAGGCGATTGATGGCGCCGGTGGCGTGGATCGCAGCCTTGGTGGTGGCCAGATCGCTCACCTGCAGTGCGATCAGATCGCCGTAGCGCTCCGGTGTGATCGCCGTCTCAAGACTGCGGACGCGCATCTGGCCCTCGTAGGCACCGCCATCGCCAGTGGCCTGTTCGAGGCGGGAGAAGCTGTCGGCTCCACCGGCTCGGTCGCCGCTGGCGAAGGCCCAGAGCGGAGCCATGGCGTTGAGCGGCCAGCCGCTGCTCTCGAGCACCACCGAGCTCCAGTCGTTCTGCAGTGGCGAATGGGCCACCTGGCCGCTGCGAACCGCCGGCGCGGTGCTGACCAGTTCGATGGGCTGCACGGGGCTGGTGGCGGTGCCCGGATCGAGCCAGAGCCAGTTGCCGAGCAGCAGATCCGGCTGGTTGTTGCTGTTCTGGAAACTCCAGACCGGAGCCAGGCTGCTGTCAGCCCGCCAGCTGGCGGCTGCGCTGGGGATCTGCAGGGGCAGCGCCCGGGGCGCCGTGCCGGTGAGATCGACGACCCGACCTGTTTCATCGCTGCTGGCCTGCAGGTTGTAGCCCCAGGCCTCGAGGTGGAGGCTGCCGGCGCCGCTGGAGCGCCAGCCCGCCTGCAGCAGGGTGTGGCTGAGCCTGTCGCCATCAGCCACCAGGCTGAAGCTCGGATTGAGCTGGGCCTTGAGTCCGCCCGGGTAGCACCGATCGCGGGAGGCGTCGTCACCCACCACCTGCGGACTGGAGGCGGAGGCCACGCCCTCGCTGAGGTCGGTGATCTCGCGGAAGCCGGTGCCGGCCTCGTCGAAGCGGGCCTCACCGTCGCCGTCGAGATCCTCGGCGCGGGTGGTGTTGAGATAGAGAGCGCTGCCGGCAATGGTGGTGTTGATGCTCACCACAACACGACCGGTGGCGGCCTCGCTGGTGGGTTCACCGGCGTAGAACAGCTCCTCCACCAGCTCCCAGCCGCCGGCCTCCACGACATCGCCGACGCTGCGCAGGGGCTGGACCGTGCCTGGCCAAAGAGCGTTGATCAAGCTGTCATAGGGGCCTGCAAAGCGGATCTGATCGAACGGGCCGGCCGGTTCCTGGTTGGGGGCCGTGCCGGTCGGTCGGTTGGAGAGCGGCAGGGTGAGGCGGCCATCGCCGTCGCCGTCGAGCCAGACCAGATCGTTGCGCCAGGTGTAGGTGCCGGCGTTCACCGTGTAGCCGAGGGGGGCATAGGGCGGTGTACTGCCGAGCGGATTCGGCGCGTTCACCGTCCAGGCGGCGCTGAGCGTCACCGCCATCGGCTGCTCGGCGGTGACCACCAGCTCGTTCTGGTAGGCGGGCAGCAGCCCGTTGGGATCACGGATCTGCAGAGCAGCGGCGCCGTAGACCCCATTCGCGCCCAGCAGGGCATCGCCATCGAGATCGATGCCCCAGATCGGCAGCGCCAGATCGATGCGCTCCTGAATCGTGCTGCCGGAGCTGATCAGCAGTTCCAGACCATCGCCGGTGTTGTCGTTGAGGTCGAACCACTGGCTGCTGCCGAAACGGGTGCCCAGCAGCCCGAGGCCACGCCAGTTTTGCCAGTTGCCGACCACCTGGCCGCCATCGCTGATCGCCGTGATGCGTCGGATCTGGGCCTCGATCGCGGCCAGATCGGTGGCGCCGTTGGGATCGCGGGCCATGCCTTCGGGCATCGTGACGCGCTCGCTGGCGGAGAACACCGCTTTGCCGGGCTCGACCTCCAGGCGGTCCGGCGGCACGTTCTGTTCGTCGATGTTGTGGCGACCGATCGCGTCCTCGCTGACGTTGAGGAAGCGGGCCAGAACCTGATCGGTGTCGCGATCGATCAGCGACATCACGCCAACGCTGCTGTTGAACCACTGGTTCGGGGCATACGACTGGCTCAGGGCGATCCAGATCTCGTCCTGGTGCTGAGGGTTGTTGAGGATCGCCTCGTAGCTCGACGCAGGCTCTGCGTTGAAGGCGGCATCGTTGCGGAAACTCCAGTCGAGCGCGGTGTTGTCGACGCCGCTGCCCAGCGCGGCACTGCTGGGAAGATCGCTGCCGAAGCGAGCCACGTATCGACGCAGCAGATTGATGGCCTGGTGACTGCCCAGATCGCTCAGCAACTGAGTGGTGAGATCGCCGATCGACCAGCTGCGCCATTGCAGATCGATCGAGCCGAAGCTGAGGCCGGCGGTGAGATACACCACGTCGGTCTCGATCGGATTGAGGTCGAGGTCGTAGACGATATCGGTGCCGCCATCCACCAGCTCCACCTGGGTGACGCTGAGGTCGAGGCTGTGAAGCTCGCCGGTCACGGCGGCGGTGTCGCTGTCGCCGAGGCGGCGCCGGGTGCCGTCGTGACTGCCGGCGTAAAAATTCCAGACCAGATCGGTGCCGGCCCCTGGCGCCAGTTCAATCACGACCCCGTCGGTGCTGCGGCGATTGAGCACGAAACCGCGGCTGCCGCTGACACTGAGGCTGATGCCGTTCGCGTCGCTGAGGTTGCCCTGCGGTGCATTGTTGAGGCCACTGATCAGAGCGGCGGCCGTGCCCTCGCTGCTGCCGTCGCCGTCCAGATCACCGAGGTCCGCTGTGCTCCAGCTTGTGAGAGCCGCCAGCAGAGCACTTTCACTCACCGGGCGCAGGCGCTGGCCCACCAGGATGTCGCTGTCGATACCGCCGATCAGTCGGTCGAAGCCGAGCGAGCGCACCGTGGTGGTGGTGTTGGTCAACCCAAGCAGGAATGCTCGCGCTGAGGGGCTGTCGGTGCCGGCGCCGTAAAGGCGGAAGCTGTCGGCTGCATCAGGGCCACGGTCCGGCCGCTCCAGACCTTCCCCGGCGAACAGCACGTCGCCGCCGAGGGCGCCATAGAGGGTGTCGTTGCCACTGCCGCCTGCCAGCAGATCGAAGCCGGCGTAGTTCTGATCCTCGCCGGCCCGGGTGAGCAGAAGCGGGTCGTCGGAGTCGTCGCCGACCAACTTGTCGTTGTCAGCACCACCGGCGAGGAGATCGTTGCCGATGCCGCCCCAGAGTTCGTCGTTGCCCTCACCGCCGTAGAGGGCATCATCGCCATCGCTGAACTGCTCCAGCAGGTTGAGAGTGGCCTGGTAGCCGTAGAGCACGTCGTTGCCGCTGCCCCCGAGCAGCAGGTCAGCATTCGTTCCTCCCTCCAGCAGGTCGGGGCCGCTGCCGCCGAACAACCAGTCGTTGCCGGCCTTGCCCTGCAGACGGTCCTCGTTGAGTGCACTGGTGACGTCGGGACGGCCCGATGGATCGGCGTCGAGCAGGCGCAGCAGGGCCCATTGGTCGTCGTTGAGTTCACTCCAGTGGGCGACCTCCAGATTCTCCTGAAGCCAGCGCAGCGAGGGCGGCTGGGTGGTGCTCGTGATCGCGGCACCGCCCTGGGTGATCGCCGCGGCACCGAACAGCTCGTCGGGGCTGAACGGCTCAGCCTGCTGGAAGGAACCGCTGCCGCTGCGGTGGCTGAACAGCGCAGCAAAACCCGCCAGGGTTTCGCTGAGGTCGTAGAGATCGCCGAACAGCCAGTCGTCGTCGTCGTCACCGATCAGCTGATCCCTGCCGGAGCCACCGATCAGCAGATCGTCGCCGCTGCCACCGAACAGCTCATCAGCCCCCTGGGATCCCGACAGGAGATCATCGCCAGCCTCGCCATGGAGTTTGTCGCTGGCACTGCCACCCTCCAGCTGGTCGTGGCCCGTGCCGCCGCGCAGCAGATCCACGCCGGCACCTCCACTGGCGCGATCGTCGCCGGCTTCGCCCTCGATCAGGTCGTCGCCTTCATCGCCGAACAGCCAATCCGCGTCGGCGCCGCCCCGCAGATCGTCGGCATCCACGCCGCCCATCAGCAGGTCCCTTTCGGCCCCGCCGGCAAGGCGGTCCTCGCCAGCGCCGCCTTCGAGGGTGTCGCTGCCGCTGCCGCCCTGCAGTTGATCGTTGCCGGTCTCGCCGCGCAGGAGGTCATCGCCGTCCTCCCCTTCAAGGCTGTCGGCGCCGCTGCCGCCGAACAAGCGGTCGTTTTCGCTGCCACCACGCAGCAGATCGTTGCCGACACCACCCTCGAGCGTGTCGCCACCGCTGCCTCCCTCAAGCTGGTCGTTGCCCTCATCTCCCAGCAGCCGGTCGTTGCCGGCATCGCCACGCAACTGGTCAGCGCCGCTGCCCCCCTGCAGCAGATCGTTGCCCACGTCGCCGATCAGGGCGTCGTCACCGCCCCCACCCTCGATGCTGTCGTTGCCGTCGTCGCCATCGATGCTGTCGTTGCCACTGCCACCGCGCAGCAGATCGCCCTCGGCTCCGCCCTGCAGCTGGTCGTCACCGTCCCCGCCCTCCACGGTGTCACTGCCGCCATCGCCATACAGGCGGTCATGGCCTCCATCGCCGAAAATCCGGTCATTGCCCTCACCGCCATGAATGCGGTCGTCGTCGTCCTGGCCGCGCAGCAGATCGGCGTCGGCCTCGCCGAAGATCAGGTCGGCGCCGGCGCCACCTTCAGCCGTGTCGGCACCGGCGCCGGCCGTGATGGTGTCGCTGCCGGAATCGCCCTCCAGGCGATTGGCGCCGGCATTGCCGGCGAGCAGATCGCTGCCGTCACCACCCCGCAGCGTATCGGCATCGAAACCGAGCACCGCGCCGGAGCGGCCGGCGCGCAGATCGTTGAGAGGGAGATCGGCACCGGGAGTGAGCGAGCCGGCCAGGAGCACGTCATCGCCGCCATCACCTTCGAGCAGATCGCTACCGGCGTCGCCGAGCAGGGTGTCGGATCCGCTGCCGCCGTACTGGCTGTCAGCGCCCGCACCTCCTTCGATGCGGTCGTGACCATCGCTGCCACGCAGCAGATCCGCACCCTGATCGCCGAGCAGGGTGTCGTTGCCGGCGTCGCCATCGATGCTGTCATCACCGAGGCCGGCGTCGATGTGGTCATTGCCATCGCCTCCAGCGAGGGAGTCGTTACCGGCGCCACCCAGCAGCGTGTCACCGCCGGCATCGCCACGCATCAGGTCGTCGCCCTCCTGCCCCTCGAGGCGGTCGTCACCCGCGCCGCCCTCAAGCGTGTCGTCGCCGGTGCCGCCGAGCAGGGAGTCGGCGCCACCCTGGCCCCGCAGCTGATCACGGCCCTCGTCACCCCGCAGCAGGTCGTTGCTGCCGCCGCCGCTGAGGCTGTCGTTGCCGGCATTGCCGCGCAGCTCCAGGCTGCGGCTCAGCTGGGAGCCATCAATCTGATCATCCGCTTCGCCAGCATCGCCCTTGATCGTCTGGATGCCGGCGAAGCTCTCGCTCTGGCCACCGGGGCCATCGATCACCACGCTCTGGCCATCCATGCGCAGCGTCATCGTCTCGGCGCCGTCGCTGGGGTCGAGGTTGCGCTCCTCGGCACGCGGACCGATGTTCAGCAGCAGTTCGCTGGCGTTATCGGGAGCTGAGCCGTAATACGGTTTTGGCGGTGCGCCACCGGGAATCTCAACGCTGAACAGTTCAAATTCCGGTGTTTCATAAATCGTGAATGACACCGAGAAAGGATCGATGCCCGCCTCGACACCGATCGAGGCGGAGAGGGCAACTCGGATGGCAGCATCGAAGATTGCCAGCGGGTTGTACGAGAAGTTGTCAAACAGCTCCTGGAAGCGGACGCGACCATCGCCGTTGGGATCGTTGAGCTCGATCTCGAGGGTGCCACGGATATGGGCATCGCCACGCACCTTGAGGATTGGCAGCCCGACGCTGACGCCGCCGCTGACCTCCATGCGGATTTCAGCTCCAGCGCCGGGATACTGCGTACCGTTGACAATGTTGCCAGGTTCGTCATCCAGCACATAAAAGCCATCGGCGAGGGCCATCAGCTCGCCGGTCTCGATCAGCCCGGCCAGACCGGTGAGGTCGTAGCCGAGGATCGTCGGACGGATGTAGGGCGTGATGCTGGCTCCCACCTCCAGATTGACTGGTGGCGGCGCGTAGATCGGGCCGATGCTTTGCTCAAAGCCCCAGCTGGTGGAGAAGCCCTGGATCTGCAGGCGGATCAGATCGAGTTCGTAGCGGCTGGCGGGATCGGTGCCCAACAGCAGATTGATCAGCCGCGAGGAGGTGTAGGCAAAGTCGAGGAAGGGGAAGCTGACTTCCGTACGACCGATGTCCGGTGAACTGAAATCGTCGGTGTTGGCACCGACGCGGCCATTGCCGAGTGCACCGGTGAGGGTGTTGACCGCATCCTGGAGAACCCCCTGGGGCGAACCGACGTTGCTGGATGCATTGCGGCTTTCGCCGTCGACCGTGTTGGTGCGGAAAGGGTTGACGCCAGGACCGCTGTAGGCAGCTCCGGCGACGATCGTGTGCAGATCAGCCGGCAGGAACAGCCATGACGGGATGACAAGCTCCTCAGAGTTCTGGAGACGGGAAACGGCATCCACCACCTGGTTGATGTCGTTGTAGAGATTGACCCACTCGGTGACCGGACCATTGGGCGTGCCTTCGACACCGAGATCGATCAGATTGTGAAGGCGGCCATCGCCGAGCAGGTTGAGTCCAGCAATCGAGAACTCGGTCTCGAGCAGATCCACAAGTGGCTCCAGTGGATCGAGGAAATAGTCATTCAAAAACTGGGCAATCTTGACGAAGGGGCCGCTGGAGGCAACGAGGTCTTCGCCAAGATTCAACTTAATCTCACCTGGGCGGAATACAAAGGGTGTGAGCGAGAAATCGAAGCCAGAGTCAGTCAGTTCGCCATAGCCGCCGAACAGCATCTCGCCATCGATGCTGATGGCGCTGCCCAGGGATGCGCTGATCTTAGGATCAATCTCGAAGCCCACCTGAGCCAGCGGATCCAGCTCCAGCTGGCCGATCTCTGCCAAGGGCACCAGGCCTGTACCCGGCCCCTTGAGATCAATGCCGAGCAGCAGCGCGCCGCTGAGGAAAGGATCATCAGCAGCCGGCAGCGACGGGGCGCTTCCCTCCGCCGCAGACCCGATGCCCAGCACGTTGGTCTCTGAACTCTCGGCCGCCAGCTCAAGGAATCCAAGGCGACCGCGCAGGGGCTCCGTGCTCTCCAGGGCAACGCCGACCACCAGTTCGGGACTGCCACCGGTGCTGGTGCCAAACAGGCGCCCCATGTCCTTGGGCAGTCGATCGCTGAGGTTCTGATCGGCGCCTGCGGCAGTGTCGAGCAGGAAAGTGGAGCCGAGATCAGGAGCGTTGGCATCGAAGGCGAAACCGATCGATCCCTCGGCGAAGAGGTTCAGGTCGAAGCCGCCACTAAGCTCCAGGATCTCGCCCAGGCTGGTCTTGAAGTCGAGATCGATGCTGGCGGCCAGGCCATCGAGGCTGAGGGCGAAGCGGTAATAGTCAGGTGCATATTCACCGAGCCGGTTGACATCACTGCGAACATCACTGAGATAGTGATTCAGGGCAGTGAGTCGGCCTGCTGAACTCGTGCCGAGGCGCTCGAAGCTGCCCAGCTGGGTTGCCACAGCGTTGCCGCTGAAGCTGCGGGTGCTGCCGTTGAGTTGCTGGACCTTGCCGGATGCTGATGGGTTGCTGCCGTTCAGTCCCTCGAGAATCAGCAGATGCTCATGGCCACTGCTGGCATCCAGCCGTTGCAGGACCGTGAATGGTGTCGCAAAATCACTGCTCGTGCCGGCGGGATCCACCAACCGGTAGCCATCGGGCAGCCTGATCGTGTCGCTTGCACCCAGCACGATGTGGGTGGTGCGGTCCTGCCCCTCCAGGTCGAAGTCGTCCGGCAGGGTATAGGTGATGCCTCCGGCCGAGGCATTGTTGTAGCGAGCACTGCTGTCGAGGCGGATCTGTTTATCACCTGAGTTGGCGACGCAGAAGTAAGCATCGAAGATCGGTCGTGCTTGCAGCTCCAGGTTCAGGAAGTCAGGCAGCAGGGCATCGATCCTTGGGATCAGATTCCAGGGCAGAACCTGTTCACCCAGGCCGCGCAGATCTGCCAGGGCCTGCTCAGCCAGATCAAAGCCGCCAGTGAACTGCTTGATGTCGGCGCCAAGATCCGGAGCAAACGTCGCCATCAGCGGGTTATCGGCGACGCCCGCCTCGATGGCGTGCTGCAGGTTGTCAACCGTCTGTTCGAGCTGCGCCAGGATGAACAGCACCTGCTGCAGCCCGAAGCCGCTGCAGTTCAGCAGGTCGCCCACATCCTCGATCGATTGGACACCATCCGCGTAGGCATTCTCGAAGGGCTCCAACGTTGCCAGGGCGGCATCCCCGAGCTGTTCCGCCAGTCGCAGCAGCAGTTCGGGATGGAACTGCACATCGGCATCGAAGCCCATGGCCAGATCCATGGCGCCGCCACTGATGGCATGGCCGATGTCGATCAGCTCCGCCGGTAGATAACTGCTGCCGTTGCTGCCCTCGATCCGCAGATCCACGCCGGCGGCGATCCCGGCCTGCAGCAGCGATTCACCGGCTTCGCTGCGGGCCGTCAAGCCAGCAAGGCTCACCTGCAGATCGGAGACATCCAGCCAGGCCCGGGCAAACAGCTCCGTGCCGCTGGCATTGAGCTGCGCGAATGCGGAACCATCCAGCCCTGCCGGCAGGGTGAAGGGCGTGCCGCCCGGTGCCGTGTCCAGCACCAGAAATTCGCCTGCCGAGCGTGCGTCGAGATCGAAGCCGAAACCGAGGCGTGCGTCGACATCGATACCGATGCTCCAGTCCGCCTGGATGTTCAGTGCTTCCGTGGGGATGTTGATCCCCGCCATGTCGTTGATCAGGGCGATCAGGCTGCTGTCCTGACCACCGGCACTCCAGTCGAGACCGTCGCCGAAATCAAGCTCGAACAGATACAGCAGTGGTGTGCGCACCGCCGGGTCGTGGTCGGGGCATTCGCCGGCGAAGGCATCCGGACTGGCGGAATGCACCAGGGTGAGGGTGATGTCGCCAAGTCCGGCGTCATCCATTGCCTGGTTGAAGCGGTTCGCCCACTCATCCGGGGGCAGGATGTGGTCGGTGAAGCTGCGCACCGTGTCGGCCACGGTGGTGAAGCCGGCACCGAGATCCGCAAAGTCGAAGCCAAGCTGGGCGGCGATGCCGCTGATCACCGGGTCGCCAGCGAGATTGCCCACAAGGGCATCGCCAAGATCCTCGATCCGGTCGGCCAGACCGGTCAGCATCGCCAGCCAGTTGGCAGGGGTGAGGGCGCCGTCGTCGAGGCCGCACAGCGCCCCATCCACGGCCTCGGTGACCGCATCGATCGCGTCGTTGATAGCGTCGACAGTGGAGCCGATCGGGTTACCGGCCAGCAGGAAATTGAGCAGGTCATCGACCTGCAGTCGCAAACTGCCGGCGGCGTTGGCAGTGATATCGATGTCGCGTAGGCGTACCAGACCCTGATCAGCGCTGCTGATGAGGTTGCCGTGATGGAGATCAAGCGCCGCGGCGGCCTCCATTCCCAGCAGGGAGCGGGCCTCGGGCAGTTCGATCAGAGCGGTGGCACGGAGATCAGTGGCATGGAGATCTGTGACCCCAAGCTCATTGGTACGCAGGCGCAGATCACTGGCCAGGCTGGCTTTATAAACCGGTGTGGTGGAATCGCTGCGATCGAGCTGCAGCGCCAGGCGGATGGGCTCACGCACCGGGCTCCAGCTGCCGCTGCTGTTGCGCTCGAACAGGTGGCTCCCATCGCGGCTTGGCTCCAACTCCAGCTGGAGGCTCTCCGGGAGCACGCCGCTGCCCTTCAACAACTCGAGATCACCCAGTGGATTGGCATCGCCGCTGGGGGCATCCGCCAGTGAAAACGTGAGCACGCTGTTGCTCACACTCACCCATGTGGCCGGCAGGTCGGCGCTGGTGAGTTTGAAGCGATCCGGCCGCTGCAGGCGATCGAGGCCGGCATCCAACCGCAGCAGCGCTTCAGCGAAGATCGGGTCGTAACCGCTCGGGGCCGTGTTGAAGCCCCAGAGATCATCGGGGTTGCGTTGCACCCAGCTGGCGTAGGGAAGCACGCCGCGGCTGTCAACGTAGAGCAGGTCTGAAAGGGCGCTGGTCCGGGTGTCGTAGCCGGCGATCAGGCCGCCATTGAGGCCAAAGGCATAGCTGAACTGGGCTTCGTATCCTTCCGTGACCGAGCTCAGTGCATCGAGAAGCGGGCTGTCGCCGAGGCCATCACCCAGCAGAGCGACCAAGTCGCTCAGACGCAGCGTGGTGCTGTCGCTGATGCTGAGCCCATCGCCGAAATCGAGGCGGTAGACATAGAGATCAGGAGGGCAGTCGAGACTGGGCGGCGTGACGACCAGCCCCCCCTGCACCGGTTCCTCGCCGATGAAACTGATGGCGACGAATCGGTTGCTCGGCTGATTCAGACGTGGATCGCCAGAGGCCGCAGCGCCTGCGCTGGGCTGGTAGAGGTTGCGGGGGTCGTTCTCGGGGAGGAGGCGGATGCGCAGGTCGAAATCAAGGGCACCAACGTTCTGGTTGCTGTATTGATCGCTCAGTTCGGCGGCGATCAGGCCAAAGCTGCTGAGGCCGGCGGGCTGGTTGTAGTTGAGCCGGATGCCGCCGGAGGCCGCATCAAACACCGCGAACCCACTGCGGCTGGCATCCCACTCCAGCCAGCAGGTGTTGCCGTTCGCCGGATTCGCCGGTGTGAACAGATCGGCGCGGTCGAAGGTCACCGCCACCCGCTGGCGGCTGAAGTTGCCGCTGGGGCCGAGATTGTCGCCGAAGGCATCGACGGGCAGCTGGATCACCCACTGGCCGCTGACCAGGGCGGGTGCCGCACCGGTGCCGGGAACGGCGGGGATGGTGCGGATGGGTGTGTCGCCGTAATGGGAGGCAAAGGCCAGGAGCTGGATCTCCGTGAGCACACCCTGGCGGAGCAGTTCCTCGAGCGCTCCACCGAGACGCAGCTTGGCGAGTGTGATGTTGGCGGCATCGTGCAGCTCGGCCGGCGTCAGGCCTGCCGCGCGCTCATAGCGCTCGGCCGCCAGATTCGCCGTGTTGAGGCCGCCGCCATTGCTCTGCTCCATGGCATCGGTGGCGAGCTGCCACTCCCGCTCGGCGCGGCGCAGCAAGCTGCCGATCGCCAGCTTCACCGCGCTGCCGCTGGTCATCGCCGCCAGATCGGCGGCCATGCTCAACTCCAGGCTGGAGCTGATCGACTGGTCGTCGGTGGAAGCGATCAGTTCGATCGCCCGCAGCGGCGGCGGCGCCGAGCCGTCGCCAGCGGCGACAAAGGTGCGCCAGGCGTCGTCGATCCTGGCCCGGGTTTCGGGGGTGAGCCGGTAGCGACCGCTCGCGAAGTCGACCTCGGAGGCCACCTCCGCCTGCTCGATCGTGATCGCACCGGCACTGGCCCGGAAGAAGGCCAGCGGCTGCGTGCGGGCTGCATCGCTGAACAGTCGCAGCTTGCCAGGGCCGCTGACGGCACCGGAGCTGTTCGGTTCGACTGTGTAGTAGTAGCTGCCCGTGATCGGCTGACCGCCGCTGGTCTGCAGCGGTCGCGCCGGATCCAGCTGAGCCACCTGAACCCGCAGGGCGTTCTGAAGATCGCTAGCGCTCACCTGGATGGCGACGCTGCCGCCGCCCGGAGCCACGCCGGCGCTGAGCCTGGAGCCACCGCTGGCACTGTCATAAAGGGCGAAGCCGGTGCGCTGCTCATCCCAGGCGAGCCAGACACTGCTGTCCGCCACGACGGCGCCGGCATCAGTCCGCAGCGTCAGGGCATTGGCGGCATCGCTGATGGCGGCGCGGAAGCGACCGCCGGCATAGCCAAAGTTGCCATCAGCCAGTTTGATCACCCAGCCCTGGCTGCCGCCGGCATCCACCTGGCTGAAGCGTTCCAGCGAGACGGTGAGATTGATGTCGGTGTTGGCAGGTCGAAAGACACTGATGTCGTCGACCCGGATCCACGACCCCTCCGCCCCGGAGGCGAAATCATCGTCGCGGCTGAGGAACAGTTGCGGCTTGATCTGCAGCCCCTCCTCATCGCAGCAGCTGGTGGAGGGATTGGTGGGCTTGGCCAGCAGGCTGAGGTGAATGTCGAGGTCATTGGCGCTGAAGATCGCGTTGATGCTGTTCACAAAGCCTTCGGCGCTCAGCCAGCGATCGCGGAATTCCGCCACGTCGTCGCTGATGGCGTTGAAGCGATCGGCCAGATCGGATGCATCATCGAGCCAGTCGGTGGGCACCCAGGCGGGCAGGGCATCGGCGCGGGTTGCGAGGGCATCGATCTGATTCGAGAGCTGACCCGCGAGCTGATCGATGGTGTCGATGAACCCGTTGACGAACGCGAACCAGCCGGCGCTGCACTCCGGCAGGGCCAGATCGCTGAAGTCAGCGAGCGCTGCCTGGATCTGGCCAGCCAGGGCCAGGCCCGCGTCGCGGGCGTCGTCGGCCACCTCGTCCGCCAGGGCGAGGAGCGCAATCTCGCTGAGATCAAGCGTGATCCCAGCCTGCAGTTGGGGAGCCGATAGGGCTGCCAAGGCGAGGGAATCGTGCTGCTCGCCGATCAGATCAACGCCGAGTGCCAGCTGCAGGTTGAAGGTGTTCGCCGGATCAGCAATGGCACTGAGGCGGTAGACATTGGCGTTGCCGTTGTCGTCCAGCAGGAGCGGTGTGGAGAAGGTGAGCTCGCTGAGGCGCAAACTGGCTGCGATCGCCAGCTCCTGCTCCGCCTGGTTGGGCGTGCTGCCTGAGGGCAGCGCCATGGTCAGGACATGCTCCTCGGTGACATCAGGCCAGAGGCCGGCGGGGAGGCTGGCGGCGGTATCGAGCAGCCGCACGCCGGTGTCGCAGGATTCGAGAATCGCCAGGCTGCCGCCGGCGGCCAGATCGAAGCGGAAGGTGGCGCTGAGATCGCCGATCACCAGGGCCAGGATGTCGCCGAGCACCTGGCCCACCTGGCTGCCATGACCGGCCAGGGCACTGGCGAAGCCTGCGGCATCGAGCTGGATCGTGCGGCTGATACTCAGATCGTCCGTCGGCGTCAGGGTGTAGCGGTCTGTCGCCGTGGCACCGCTGCCCTCGCTGCTGTGGCTCAACCGCAGCGGGATCGTGCCCGCACGGAAGAGTTGATTGATCCGCTCCACCAGGGCCGCCGGATTCAGCACCGTGTCCTGGAGGCCTCGGATCGTGCCGCTGATGCTCACCAGCTCATTGCCCAGGCCGCTCAGCAGCGAGACCGGCTCATCCGGCAGCCAGTCTGGTAGACGTTCCAGCAGATCCTCAGCCATCTGGAAGCGGCTGCCCAGCGAGGCCACCAGATCGGCGATCGCCGGTAGCAGCGTGCGCCAGCAGGCCAGCTCCTCCGCTGTTGGCAGCTCGAGGCCGCTGAATAGCCCATTCAGCTGGGCGAGAGCGGCACTGCCGAGCTCGCCGGCCAGATCCGTGACCAGATCCACCAGGGGATCCACGGCCAGGTCGAGATCGAGGCGGAGCCCCAGCGCCGTGGTCAGCTCGGGTGCCCCGACGAGCACCAGCGCATCTGCCAGGGCACTGCCGCTGCCGGGATCCCGCCGCTGGAGATCAATGCTGGCACCAGCGTTGAGCTTCAGCACGGCTTCGGGGTCGCTCAGGCGGGCCGTCTGAGGTGCGCCCAGGCCTGGCAGCGCCGCTGAGATCTGCAGATCCTCCAGCTGCAGTCGCAGTTGGGCGGTGAGTTCAGCGTTGCGGGGATCGCCGGCTTCACCGGCGCGGAAGCTGAAGGTGTGCGCCGAGGCCGGATCGCCATCGGGCCAGTCGCCACGCGGTCGGTTCAGGCCGATGCTGTCGACGTGGAGGAAGTGATCAAGGCTGGTGGCTCGACTGTCGTAGCCGAACACCAGCCGACCATCGACATCGACCTCAAGGCCGAAGCTGCCCGCCACGCTGCCGTTGACCAGCGACAGGGCGGTGCTCAGAGCGTCACCGAGGTTTGGACTCAGCCCCCCCAACAGGGCGGTGATGCTGTCGCTGTCGACGACGACGGGTGCGTTGATTTCGCTGCCTTCGGCGAAGGCCAGCTCGTAGATGTAGAGCGCAGGGTCACAGCCGGGGGCTGCGGGCGTCTGCACCAGCAGTTCCGTCTCGCCGCCAGGACGAAGAGCCAGGGCCACATCCACGAACCGGTGTTCGGCTCGCATCTGGCCGGTGCTGCCCGGTTCGTTCTCCGGCAGTAGGCGCAGGCTGAGACCATCGATGCCGCCGGCCCCAAGCAGCAACTGGTCGCCGGGGCGGTCGCTGCCATCGGTGTTGCGGAAGCGGCCGATCGCGGCATCGAGATCGGCGGAGCTGAGGGCACCGCTGGCGAGCAGTTCGCGCAGAGCCGAGAGCGCGCGGGCCTGGGCCAGCTGGCGGTTGGCCGGATCCCCCTGGGATCCGCTGGCTTCACCGGGGATGGTGGTCTGCTCCCATTCGAGCAGTGCCCGCTGCAGCAGGGTGTGCAGCCTGGCGTCATCGCTGCCGGCCGGTTTCGAGGCCAGGCCGCTGATCAGGCTGGTGAGCTCGGCGCTCAGGGCGTTGGAGACGCCTTGATCATCCGTGGAGGCGGTGACCAGGATCTGCCGGCCGGCAGCCGGGAATTGGGCGAAGGGCAGCAGCGCCTGACGCAAGGCGGCCCGCTCCTGGGCCTGGAGCAGGTAGGCGCCGCTGTCGAAGGCGCTGCAACGCACGTCCGCAAGGCTGATGCCAGCGCTGCTGCGGCGCAGCCGCACGTTCTGGCCTGAGGAGCGCAGCTGGATCTCCGCCGGCTGGTCAGCCGCGGCCGCCACCGCCGTGAAACTGAAGCTCTCGCGAGCACCGTAGGGCTGCCAGCTGACGCCGTTATCGCGGCTCAGCTCCAGATCACCGCCGGGAGCCAGATAGGACACGCGGCCGCTCTGGCCACTGCGCAGGCTGCCGGCCGGCAGCTGCAGCACCAGGGTGGCGGAACCCGGCTTGATGCTCACCTGCTCGGGTACCACCAGCTGTTCGTCCACCAGCACCACGAAGCGGCTGGGATCGACAACGCTGCGGCTGGGATCCAGACCGGCCAGCGGCAGCTCCAGCCGCTGGCCGGTCACGGCGCTGGCGGCGCGGTCGAGGAAGGGGGCCAGGGCGTTGCCTGCCGCATCGCGCAGCAGAGCGGCATCGAGCCGGTGCACCACCAGGGTGGCATCGGCCGCCAGGCCATGGGGCAGATTCAGCCGCAGGCTGCCGTCGGCACCGATCGCGCTGGCGGGGTCGTTCAGGCTGGCGGTGCGCAGCAGGTTTGGAGCCGGCAGCTCCTGCGGTGCTGTTTCGCAGCAGCCGACCGGATCAGTGGCGGGGCGCGCCAGCAGCCGCAGCCTCAGGCTCAGGCCGGCATCGCTGAACAACTCGTTCACGACCGCGACGAAGCCGTCGGCGCTCAGCACCTGGGAGCGGAAGCGATCCAGCTGCCCCACCACCATGCGCAGCCCATCAACCAGGGCGCCAGCCGCCTGACGGGCCTCGCCGGGAAGCCAGCTCGGCAGCGCCGGCAGATCGTCGAGCCGTTCGCCGAGATCCGCCACCAGGCTGATGAAGCGATCCACGAACGCCAGCCATTCGGCCGGGCAGGCTCCGGGGCCGTCGAGATCCGCCAGGGTGTCGCCGAGCGCTTCCAGCTGCTCGGACACGGCCTGGCTGAACTGCTCAAACACGGCGGCGGCGCCCCCATCGCGCAGGAAGCGCAGGCTGAGGGCGGCATCCCCGCGCAGCTGCAGGCCATCTCCCACCTCAGCCAGCGGCAGAACACCCGGGCTGAGGCGGGCGTCGTCGCTGACGCTGTACAGATCCAGGTAAGCCGCACCATCGAGCCGCAACAGCTGGGCGAGGTTGATGCCGGCCAGCCAGCTGGGCATGCTGTCGCCGCTGGCCAGGCCGATCGAAGCACTGAAGCCGGCCAGCAGCTCGGCCCGCTCAGCATTGAAGCCGTCGAGCTGGGGCAGCAGCCGTCCCCAGTCGATGGCGGCATCAGCTGCGAATGAACCGGCGCCGAGGGCTGCCGCAGCTGTGGCGGGGCCATTGGTGTCCAACAACAGCACGTGGTCGGCGACAGCCGTGGCCAGATCCAGGCCGAAGCGCAAGCCGCCCTGCAGCTGAGCCTGCAGCGTGGCCGTGAGCGTGGGCAGATCCGGCGGCGCAATTCCAAGAGCCGATCGGAGCAACTGCTCGATCGACAACGGCACGCTGACGCTGGTGGCCAGACCACTGAAATCCAGCTCGAGCCAGTGGTTGACGCTGGCGCTGCCGTTGGCAAGATCCGCCAGGCTGGGCAGGCTGCCACGCACCTCCACTCGCGCGTCGCCGCTCAGGCCGAGCGGCGTGTTGATGACACGGTTGAGCAGGATCTGCAGCTGCTGCACCAGAACCTGCGGCAGCACGGGTTCCATCTGCAGCAGGCCCTCCTGCAGGGCGCGCAGGGGCTGACTGAGCTGAGCGGCGTAGCGCTGCCGATCGGCTTCGCTGAGCAGCGGGGCGAGCACAGCGGAATCCAGCAGGCCGCTTTCCAGCTGATCGGCCACCGCATCGGTGAGCATCGCCAGGCCACTGAGCAGGCAGCGCAGGGTCGAGAGGTTCCAGCTGGTCAGACCAGCCAGTGCCCGCTGATCGCCATCGCGGATGGCTTCCAGCACCTGACGGCCGTAGTCGTCGAAGTCGAAGCGGCGGATGGCACTCCACACCTGTGGGCTGAGATCAGCCAACTGCTGCCACGGTTCGAGATCGCCACTGGGGAAGTCGGCCAGAATCGGCCAGGCCGCCGGATCGAGACGCAGGATGCGATCACTGCTGGCCTGATCGAGGTCGGCGAACCAGCCGTTCAGCCCGTCCCCGCTGACCAGCAGACCGGCTGCCGTGGCACGGGCCATGGGATCGGCAAGCAGCGGCGGCAACTCATCGACCAGATCGATGGCGCAGATCAGATCGCAGAGATCGAGCTCAAGATCCGTACGCTCCACCAGGTTGAACAGATCGACCAGGGCGCCGGGTGTGGCCGCCAGGGCTGCTGCGCTGGCAATGCTGTTGCCGATGCCGCTGAAGCGGAAACCGTCCTCCGGTGCCAGCCAGAGCGGCAGCAGCGACACGGCGGGATCACTCAGCGCCGCCAGCACCTCGCCGCTGAGACCCGGCATCGCCCCGCTACGCAAGGCCTCCGCCGCTTCGCGGCTGGCCATGCCCTCGCGCAGCAGCGGCTCCAGCTCGGGGATGCGGTCGAGCAGGCGACTGACCATGCCGGCATCACCACCGGCCTGCAGGGCGTTGTCGTAGCCCCACAGCAGCAGACCCGCCGCCAGGGCCTCTCCACTGGCACCCTGCCAGAAGGGGGTGTCGTCGGCATTGCCCCTGTCGCTGTCGTTGAAGAGCAGCTTGAACAGCAGCTGCAGATCCTGCACGCCGTACGAGGCGGTGAAGCGACAGAGCAGATCGCCCAGGTCGAGCGTGAGGCGATCGCCAAGATCGAGCGACTGGCCGGGTTGACTGCTGGTCCAGCCGGTCTGCAGCGTGCCGCTGCCCAGCAGACGACGCTCCAGACCCAGCTCCGCCCGCACGAAGCGGGTGGAGGGATCGCTGGGCGCCTGGCCCTGTTCCCAGGCGAGGCTGTAGGTGGCGTCGCTGTAGTGACGGTCGCCGGCATTGGCCACCGGCAGACGTGGCACCGGTGGCAGCAGATCGGTGAGCGGTTCGCCGCTGAGCTGCGGCTGCTCCGCCAGACGCGTGAGCAGGTAGCCGCGCACAGCGTCAGCGCGGGCCACCGCCAGGCCACGGTTGCTGCCTTCGTAGCCAAGGTTGAGCAGCCGCGTGCGCAGCTGCGCTGAGAGGGGCTCAGGGTCGGTGGACGCATTGATCCGCAGAGCGGCGATCGACTGATGGCCCGCGGCGATCGAAGCCACCAGGCGATCGAGTTCGGCCCGCTCGGCCTCCGGCAGCTCGAAGGCGCCGGAGGCGTAAAGGTTGTTGAAGTCGCGCTGCGCGTAGACCACGCTCTCCTGGTCGTCACTCAGGCGCAGCCGGTCGACCGGTCGACCGGCCACATTGACGCCGGCATAGATCTCAAAGAAAGCGCTGCCGGTCGACGTTGGCTTCAGATACAGCTCCTGAGGCCGGCCCTCCGTCCAGCCAAGGGGTACGGGACTGTCCGCCGCCAGGCGGGGCAGGCGGGCGCCGGCGCTCAGGGTGAAGGTCAACGGCCGCCCTGAGCCGATGAAACTCCGCAGCCCGGCGTCGTCGATGCGCAGCAGGCTGGTGGACACCTGGAAGGCACCGAGATCGATGCTGGTGCTGCTGGTCTCGCCCCTGCCGTCGCCATGGGCGGAGTTGCGCAGCGGCTGCGCCATCAACTGGCGCAGCAGGGCGAGGAAATCGTCGACCATCGCCGCCACATGCAGCACCCGCTGGCGATGCAACAGCCAGTTGAGGTCGCCGCTCTGATCAAAGTTGCCGGCCCCCAGGCCGAAGCCGTTCAGCTGAACGCTGGCATCGCTGGCGCCCTCGGGCACGATGCCGAAGCGTTGCTCGCCCATGGCGTGCAGGCCCGGTGTCGGCAGGCTCTCCAGCTGCAGAGGCTGCTGGTTATCGGGGAGGTGAATCAGCTGCTCTCCCGCCCCCTCGGCCAGACCCGTGAGGGCGGTGATGCCGACCGGGTGGTAGGCGAGGTTGCTGTGCAGGTTGATGAAGCCGCTGAGCAGTGCGTCCAGATCGCGGGGCAGCTGAGGCGCGTTGCTGAGCGGATTGAAACCCCTGAAGGTGACCTCCCCAGGCAGATGCCGATCACCGGCCAGGCCCACCAGATCGCCGATCGAGAGCTGGAAGGCCGCATCGGCGATCACCTGGTGCTCCCAGGGCTGCTGAAGGGCCTCCAGCTGCCAGTCCTGGATGCCGGGGGCGTGCAAGGCCACCAGCCGGTACACCGGCAGACCGATCGCATCGACGACAGCGCTACCGCCTGCCGCTGCCGCCGTGAGGTTCGTCAGCGCCACGCCGTAGCCCTGGAGGCTGTCGACCAGGTCGCCACCCAGGGAGGCCAGCCGCTCGCTCAGGCTGGGCCCGGCGCTGGTGCCGCCATTGCCGCTCGACAGATCGCTGAGCAGGGCCAGATTCAGACCGCCGCCGATCAGGCTGAGCCAGTTGTCAGCCGTGATGGGCTGAGTCGCGAGGCTGCCGAGGGCTGCGGCGAGGCTGCCGAGCGAGCCGCTGAGCAGGTTCTGCTCGATTCCCTCCAGGCTGCCGCGTGGATCAAGGGCGGTGAGCGTGAACTGCTGGGCCAGGGCGGCACCGAGGCTGTTCCCCGTGAAGCTGATCGGTGCTGCGCTGCCGTCCGCCAGGCGGGGCAGGCTCCAGCTGGTGAGGTCGGCCAGGATCTGGCCGACATTGGTGAGGTATTGCACGATCCCGACACCGGCCGGGTTGGCGTCATCGAGCACGCCGGCGAGGTTGTCGGTGCCCTGGATGGCGAGGATCGGATAGGCGCTGGCCGGCCGCACATGGGCGCTGAGCCAGAACTCCGGATCCACCGGCAGCGGGCTCATGCCGGCGGTCAACGGGCCGGTGCCCTGCAGAACCGCGTGGGTGGCCATGAAGCCGCTGGCGGAGGTTTCGCCGAAGGGATCAGCCGCCGTGGCACGGTCGGCTTCGGCGGTCACGCCGTAGATCGCCTCGATCTGCAACTGCTCGCGGATGGTCTCCCGCTGCCAGCCCCACAGGCTGTACAGACGATCGGCGTTCAGCACCAGCCGGTCGGCGCCGGCCAAGGCGTTGCTGCTGGCCTCCAGGCGCAGGGCTGCCTCGGCGGCGGCATCGATGGCGGCCTGGGCCGGGGCTGGCGCCGTGAGGGCCCGGAACAGGGTCAGGGCGGCGGCGGCGGAATCGAACAGCTTGTAGCCCTGCAGCACGCCGGGGCTGGCGGCGCTCCAGTAAGGAACGGCATAGAGCAGTGGCGGTGCCGTGCCCGGACCCACCACCACCGTGCCATCGCCGCGGCGCATCGTCACCGAGGCAGCGGCGCCGTGATCGGTGCGGTGCAGATCCAGCACCAGGGGCTGGGACAGGCTGGTGCGCCCGTCACTGTCGAGGGCGAAGCCGAAATCATTGAGATCCCAGTCGCCTGGCGCAGCCATCAGGCCTGCGGAACCCGCCGGAATCAGCCGCAGCAGGTCGGCCTCGGTATCGATCTGACCGGCATGGAGCAGGACCACTTCATCGCGGGCGTAGACCCTGCTGCCATCGCGGATCCGGCTGGCGTAGGAGTCCCGCTGGACGGAGGGCGTGGCATCGATCAGGCCAGTGGCGCTGAAGCCGAAGGCGGAGCGCAGTGCAGCGGCTGTGCTGCCGGTCAGATCGAGCAGGGGCACTTCGCCGTTGGCCAGCAGGCGGGTGAGGCGCTCGAAGAACTGATCGCTCAGTTCCCCCAGCTCCAGGCTGCGCAGTGCGCCGCTGCCGGGGGTTCCGTTGAAGAGGTAGCCGGTGTCGTCACGAAGACGCAGGGCCTCGAGGGTTCCCTGCGGAACAATCTGGGGATCTCCGTCCTGCGCCAGCCCCGCCGCCAGACGCAGGACGCCCTCAGCGAAGATCCGCCCCTCGTCGCCCCTCGGTTCCGGCAGGTTCAGGCTCTGCTGCAGCCAGTGGCCGGCCTGCTCCAGCAGCATCTCAGCCAGATCCGGCACCGTGGCCTGCTCGGCCCACGCGCGGTTGAGCAGCAGCTCGCCACCGCCGCCCCCATCGCCGATCCAGCCGGCTGTGAATCCGGAGAAGCGGTCTTCAAAGAGGCGATCGGAGCCCAGCACCGCCGATTCACCGGCAGCAGCGGTTTCGCTGAGGCCCGGAAACAGCCCGTCGAGACCCACCGGACGCCCCACCAGCCTGGGCGTGGCCAGCGCTCCTGCGCTGCCGAACAGGTCGCTCAGACCGGTGTGGAGGGCCGCATCGAAACCGACGGCACCACCGCGGGCCAGCTGGCGCAGCAGGGTGCCGGCGCTCTGGCCGCCTGGATCCAGGCCAAAGGCCTCGCAGAGCAGACGTTCCAATGCATCGAGTCGCTCGGATCGCAGCTGGTTCAACCAGTCGGCCGCCAGTTGCCTGGCCTGCGCCAGGCGGGAGGTCAGGGTGCTCAGGACCGGGAGGCTGGCGGTCATGGCTGGCGGGGGCGGGGTGAATCGTTCTGGGACCGAGCGAGGAGCCGAGCGGGGCTCAGTCGCTGCTGGACGGCTGAGCCGCGGCTTCAGGGTTCTGCAGGCGCTGGAAGGCCTCGGGGTTTTCGACGGCGAGGCGCAATTGAGCCGCTAGGGCTCGGCGGCCGACATCCATCAACGCCAGCTGGTTGCGGATGCTTTTCATCTCCTCTTCAGAGGCGCGAATCGCCGCCACCAGCTGCTTGGCGGGTTCTGAGAGGCTGTCGTAGGCGTATTGCTTACCCGCGAGGGTGATCATCGGCTGTTGGCCTTCGCCGGAAGCGGCACCGGCACTGGCTGAAGAGGAGGTGTCCAACGCTGCGGATCGTGAGCAGAGAGCTGCAGTCTAAGTCCGATCACGCGCTTGGAACCCATGAGATTGCGCAATGTCGCCACAGGAGATCGTTGGCCTTCTTTTCTGTTGTTGTCGTCACTGGTTTGTGCGTGGAAACACGTAAATCTTCAAGCCCTTTGTGCCGTTTTTGCTGTTGTCTTCCTGATGGTCGCGAGCCAGTCATCGCTGTACCGCTGCTCTGGGACTGCTCACTCCGGCGGTGGTGCCTGGAAGCTGCCGTTCACCTCCTGGTCCACCAGGGCATCCAGCGTCACGGCGGAGCGCACCAGCGCCTGGTAGCGCTGCACCACGCGTCGGTTGCGTTCGATCCAGTTGCCGGCATCACCGCCGGGCAGGCCGCTGCCGTCGCCCGCCAGCAGGTCCAGGTCGCCCTGGCGGGCCAGCAGGGCAAGCACGAGTTCGTGAATGCGCTGGCGGCGGTCGCCCATCGGCATCGGTGGAACTCACGCCTGAGCATCATGGCCCCAGTGGCGAGGATCCCCTGAGCGACGACGGCTTGATCAGGACGGCGGTGGTGCTTGATGTGATCGGCACCGATGCCGGCGGTGCAGCCGCCCTGGCGGCCCCGGCCCAGGCCCGCCTGCGGGCGGCACGGCTGGTGTTGGCTCCGCAGCGCCTGCTCAGCGATCTTCCACTCTGGTGGCAGGACGAACAGGCCGCTGGTCGGATTCCCGTGGCGACACCCTGCCCGGAGCTCTTGGCCAGTGACCATCCCGATCGGATCATGGAGCCGCTGCGGGCAGCCCTGGTGGCCGGCCGACCGGCGGTGCTGCTCGCCAGTGGCGATCCCCTCTGGTTTGGCATCGGCCGCCTGTTGCAGCAGTCGTTCTCAGCCGAACAGCTGCGCTTTCATCCCGCCCCCAGCGCCTTGCAGCTGGCTTTTGCCCGCCTCGGTCGCCCCTGGCAGGACGCCAGCTGGATCAGCCTGCATGGCCGAGAACCCGAACCACTGGCGGCGACCCTGCAGAAGCGTCCGCCCGCCCTGGCGGTGCTCACCGATCCCGGCCGGGGCGGCGCAGAGGCGGTGCGCGCAATCCTGCGCGCCTCCGGCCTCGAAGCCGCCTATGCCTTCTGGCTCTGCGAGCGGCTGGGCCATCCCGCTGAGCGCGTGCAGCGGCTGGCGCCGGCGGCGCCCATCCCCGCCGACTGCGATCCACTGCATCTGGTGCTGTTGATCGCCGAGGTGTCGCCGCCAGCCGCTGACCCAGCCGATCTGCCACTGTTTGGCCTCGACGACGGCCTGTTCCTTCAGCATCGCGACCGCCCTGGTCTGATGACCAAGCGTGAGATTCGCCTGCAGCTGCTGGCGGATCTGCAGCTGCCCCGGCGCGGCGTGCTCTGGGATATTGGCGCCGGCGTGGGGTCGGTTGGCCTGGAGGCGTTGCGGCTGCGTCCGCAGCTGCAGGCCTGGTTGCTGGAGCAGCGGGGGGGCTCCGCCAGCTTGATCACCGCAAATGCCCAGCGGCTGGGCGTGCGACCTGCCGCTGTGCTGGAGGGCCGGGCCCCCGCGGCCCTGGTGGATCTGCCCGATCCCGATCGCGTGCTGATCGGCGGCGGCGGCCGCGACCGCGCCGCCCTGCTGGCGGCGGTGCTGAAGCGGCTCCGACCCGGCGGGGTTGTGGTGATCCCGCTGGCCACGCTGGAGGCACTGGCGGAGCTGCGGCCGCTGCTGGATCAGGCGGGGTTGCGCGTCAGCGTCAGTCAGCATCAGGCCTGGCGGGGGGCGCCACTGGCCGATGGCACCCGCCTGGCACCGCTCAATCCCGTGGTGGTACTGCGGGGCGTGCGGGCTGAGGCCGCGTGAACAGCACGATCGGAGCCGGGGTGCCGACCCTGATGCCCAGCCGTGCCGCCTCGCCGGCAGCCAGCTCAACCACCCCATCGGCGGGTTCATCCGGTCCATAGCTGCGGCAGGGCAGGTGCGGGCACGGCTGGGTTGAAGCCTCGATGGCGATCACCCGGCCCGCCCGCAGAAAGATCATGTCCAGCGGGGCCGGCGTGCGGTGCATCCAGAACTTCAGCGGCTGGGGATTCGCAGACGGGAACCACATGCCGCGCAGGGGCGCCAGGGGCGGACGCCCCATCAGCCCCCAGCTCTGCTCCTGCACCGTGCGCGCCACTTCAAGCTCGATGCAGGGCCTGGATTCTGCTGGTCCCTGCAGACACCAGCTGGCCTCGATCGGCAGAACCTGGGGCGGGACTGTGGGGGTGCTGATGGGCATCGGCGTCGATCGAGGACTGCAGAGGGCTGGGGGGCCGTGCGGTGAACTTCAGCGCAGCTGGGGTGGGCCATCGCTGAGGCAATAGCCGCGGCCACGCACGGTGTGGATCAGCCGCCGCTCACCCGCTTCCTCCAGCTTCTGGCGCAGGTAGCGCACATACACCTCGATCACGTTGCTGGCGGCGCCCCGCTGATCGTGCCAGACCCGTTCCATGATTCGGTCGCGGCTCAACACCTGACCGCGGTGTTCGAGCAGCAGCAGCAGCAGCGCATATTCCCGGGCGGTGAGATTGATCAGGCGCTGACCGCGGCGCACTTCATGGCGGCTGGGCACCACGCTCAGGTCGGCGAGGCTGAGGCGATCGCGGCGGGGTTGCGCCTTGTGCAGGCGCTTCAGATGCAGGCGCAGCCGCAGCAGCAGATCACTGGCCCCGAGGCTCGACACCCAGAAGTCGCTGGCGCCTGTCTGCAGAAACCGTGAGCGGGCCGCGACGCTGTCGCTGCCGATATCGAGAAGCAGCGGCACCCCGGGCAACCGCTGGCGCAGTTCGCCGATGCGGGACTCCTGCTCCGCCGCCAGCAACACCAGCTGGCAGCGGCCCCAGGCATCATCCACATCCTCAGCGCAGACGCAGCAATAACCCGAGGCCTCCAGTCGCGGCGCCAGCACCTGTGCATCCACACCCAGCAACAGCAGTGTGGCGTCGCTCACGAACTCGTTCCATTGCCCGGCTTGGCCACATGCGGCAGGCCCCAGCCCAGCTTGTTACGCAGCACCTGGAAGAATTCGTGGTCGGCCAGGCGCACGAAGCGCACGGGGTGTTCACTGCGGCGGATCAGAACCCGATCTTCCGGCCATACGTAACAACCTGCGCTGCCATCCACCACCATCATCAGGCGCTCCGGCGTGGCCGGAAACACCGTCACCGGTTCGCGGTCACTGAACACGAGCGCCCGCGAGGCCAGGGAGTGGGGGGCGATCGGCGTGAGCTGCAGCACCGGGCAGTCGGGTGTGATGACCGGGCCGCCGGCGCTCAGTGCGTAGGCGGTGGAGCCGGTGGGGGTGGAGAGGATGACGCCATCGGCGGCGATATCGACCGGGGCATGGCGGCCGACGGCGATCTCGAAATGGCACATCGAGGTGAGGGGCTCGCGGTGCAGTGCCATTTCGTTGAGACACAGCACCTCCCAGCGGCGCTGTTCACCACGCATCACACTCACCACCAGGGTGGTGCGCTCCTCAACGCTCCAGTCGCCGGCGATCACCTGCTCAAGGGCCTGATCGAGCTCCGGCAGGTAGGTCTCGGCCAGAAAGCCGAGATGTCCGGTGTTGATTGTCAGGATCGGCACATCGATGGGCGCCGTCTGGCGGGCTGCCGAGAGCACGGTGCCGTCGCCACCGAGCACCAAGGCCATGGCCATGCCGGCCTTGAAGTTCGCCGGCACGCAGGCGGTGTGGCCGAGGGTGCGCAGGTGCTGATCCGGATTGGCGAAGCCCACCATGCCGCCTGCACTGCTGGCCCGCACCACCTCAAAGCCAGCAGCGCGGAAGCGGCGTTCGATCGCCTCGGCCGTGCTGAGGGCGAGATCCTTGCCGTCATTGACGATCAGTCCAACGCAGGGCACCGATCGTGGGCGGAGGGCTGGACCAGCTTATGAGGGGGACCGCTGGCCTGCGCTCAGAACTGTTCGAGGAAGCGCAGGTCGCTGGTGAACAGGCGACGGATATCGTCGATGCCGTGGCGCACCATGCAGAAGCGTTCCACTCCCAGCCCAGCGGCGAAGCCGCTGTAGCGCTCGGGGTCGATGCCGAGTCCCTCCAGCACAGCCGGATCGACCATGCCGCACCCCATCACCTCCAGCCAGCGGCCTCGCCACTGCACGTCCACCTCGGCAGAGGGTTCGGTGAAGGGGAAGTAGCTGGCGCGGAAGCGCACCGGCAGGTCGCCGAAGAACTGCTGCAGGAAGGTGGTCACGGTGCCGCGCAGGTGGCTGAAGTCGAGCCCTTCATCCAGCGCCAGCACTTCCACCTGGTGGAACACGGGCGAGTGGGTGGCATCCACGGCATCGCGGCGGTAAACGCGGCCTGGCGCCACGATCCGCACCGGCGGTGGATTGGCCTCCAGATGCCGGATCTGCACTGGTGAGGTGTGGGTGCGCAGCAACCGGTCGCCGTCGAGATAGAAGGTGTCCTGCATGTCCCGGGCCGGATGGTGCGGCGGGATGTTCAGGGCGGTGAAGTTGTAGTGGTCAGTTTCGATCTCAGGGCCCTCGGCCACCCGATAGCCGAGGCCGGCAAAGATATCCACGATTTCTTCAATCGTGCTGATCAGGGGATGGCGATGGCCTGGTGGCACGTAGCGGCAGGGGGCGGTCACATCCAGCCGTTCGCGCTCGAGCCGTTCGGCCATGGCGGCCCCCTTGAGCCGTTCCAGCCGTTCCGCCAGCAGCCCCTGCAGTTGCTCCTTGAGCACGTTGGCCCGCTGGCCCACCACGGGCCGTTCGTCCCCCGGCAGGCGTCCCATGGCGCCGAGCACGGCCGACAGGCGCCCCTTCTTGCCCAGCAACCCCACCCGCAGCTCCTCCAGCTCGGCTTCGCTGGCGGCCGCGGCGATGGCGCTGGCGGCTTCCCCCTCCAGGGCGGCGAGCTGGTCGGTGAGCTCCTGCAGGCTGATCGTGGCGCTCACGGTGGCGGCAACGGGGAGGGGCGAATCTAGGCAGCCGCCTGCAGGCCCCTTGGCGGCTTCCTGCGGGTGCCGTCGACACCCGTCGTTGGGCCCTGGGCCTGGCAGCCTGGACTGACTGCTCCCACCGGATGGCCCCCCTGCGGATCCTGATCAGCAACGACGACGGTGTGTTTGCCGCCGGGATTCAGACCCTGGCGGCGGAGGCGATCCGTCGCGGCCACCGGGTCACGGTGGTCTGTCCCGACCAGGAGCGGTCCGCCACCGGCCATGGCCTCACCCTGCAGACGCCACTGCGGGCCAACCGGGCCGATGAGCTGTTTGCGCCCGGGGTCACGGCCTGGGCCTGCAGTGGTAACCCGTCGGATTGCGTCAAGCTGGCCCTGTTCCAGTTGTTGTCGGAACCGCCTGATCTGGTGTTGTCCGGCATCAACCACGGCCCCAACCTCGGCACCGATGTGCTGTATTCCGGCACGGTGGCGGCCGCCATGGAGGGCACGATCGAGGGTCTGCCGGCCCT
>JBEBCC010000117.1:0-13577 GCA_041158125.1 Cyanobacteriota bacterium | reverse complement strand
ATCGATGATGACTTCCTCGATCCCGCCGTGTTCCGCAGCGATTCGATGCTGGGGGTGCGCGGCTTGATGGATGTCTACGCCGCCGGTCGCGTCGCGATCGCCAACGCCCCCGGCACCGGCGTCGCCGACGACAAGCTGATCTATGCCTACGTGCCGGAGATGATCCGCTACTACCTCGGTGAGGAGCCGATCATCGAAAACGTGCCCACCTATCTCTGCTCACGACCCGACGACCAGGCCTACGTGCTGTCGCACCTCAGCGAGCTGGTGGTGAAGGCGGTTTCCGAGGCGGGCGGCTACGGCATGCTGATCGGCCCGCACGCCAGCCAGGCAGAGATCATCGAGTTCGCTGAGAAGATCCGCACCAATCCGCGCAACTTCATCGCCCAGCCCACCCTCGACCTCTCCACCGTGCCCTCCCTGAGCGATGGCGAGCTCTACCCCTGCCACGTCGATCTACGGCCGTACGTGCTGCGCGGCAAGGGGGCATGGGTGAGCCCCGGCGGGCTCACCCGCGTGGCCCTCAAGCGCGGCTCCCTGGTGGTGAACTCCTCCCAGGGTGGCGGCTGCAAGGACACCTGGATCGTGGAGGACACCCATCAGGAGCCGACCCCATGCTGAGCCGCGTCGCCGATTCGCTCTACTGGATCAACCGCTATGTGGAGCGCGCCGAGAACATCTCCCGCTTCGTTGAAGTCAGCGAGGCAATGGCCCTCGACTGCCCGCCCGGCAGCGCCGAACCCTGGCTGCCGCTGATCGAGGCCAGCGGTGCTCGCGACCTGTTCGATGAGCTCTACCCCGATGGCGGCCCCGCCGAGGTGGTGGAGTTCCTGGTGCGAGCCGATGCCAACCCGAACAGCATCGTCAACTGCATCGCATTCGCCCGCGAAAACGCACGCCAGATCCGCGATGTGATCACCACCGAGATGTGGGAGCAGATCAACGGGCTCTATTGGACGCTGCTGGAGGGCGACAGCTTCTGGCAGCTGCCACCCCAGGAGCAGCAGCGGGAGATCCGCCGTGGTTGCCAGCTGTTCTACGGCGTCACCGACGCCACCCTCAGCCGCGATCTCTCCTGGCAGTTCAGCCGCCTGGGTCGTCTGATCGAGCGGGCCGACAAAACCACCCGCATCCTCGATGTGAAGTACTTCCTGCTGCTTCCCAGCCCCGAGGAGGTGGGCGGCGTGCTGGATGAGCTGCAGTGGATCTCCCTGCTGCGCAGCGCCGGTGCCTACCAGATGTTCCGCCAGTCGCAGCATGGGCTGATCACACCGAAGGCCGTTGCGGCGTTCCTGCTGCTGGATCCGGTGTTCCCACGCTCGGTGCGCTACTGCCTGGAGCGCATCCACGAAGCCCTGCAGGTGGTGGGTGGTCGCTCCGTTCCCGGCGCCCCGGATGAGCTGGAGTGCCGCAGCGGCCTGACCTTGGCACGCTGGAGTTACACCAAGATCGATGAGCTGGTGTCCGGCGGCCTGCATGAAGCGATCGACGCCCTGCAGACGGATCTCAACAATCTGCACGGCCTGATCCACGACCGCTACTTCGTGCTGCCAGGCTTCACCCCCACGGCGACCGGGTCCGGCACCACCTCAGCCTCGGCCACCGCCACGGCGTCAGCCTCCGCTTCCGCTTCAGCCTCCAGTCACGACCTGGCATGCGCGCCCGCCTGATCCACCGGTTCGAGTACCGCTACACCAAGCCCGTCCTGCTGGGCCCACACCGCTTCTGCCTGAGGCCGCGGCCGCAAGGCTTTCAGCGCCTGATCGACTACAAGCTCGAGGTGACCCCTGATCCGAGCCAGCTCTACGACCTGCTGGCGGCGGGTGGTGACACGATCACCCGCGCCCGCTTTCTGGGGGAGACCCGATCCCTGTCGGTTGTGGCCACCAGCGAGGTGGAGACGTTCACGCCGCCTCTGATCGAGGCCTGCCTCGATCTGGAGATGGCGCAGCTGCCTGTGCCGATCGGCCGGCTCAACCCAGATCTGCTCAGCAACCTGCAGGGCTGGCTGCCCAACGGCCAGCATGACGCCGCCGCCGTGGATGTGGCCCAGGAGGCCCTGATGGGCAGCGACGGCAGCAGCCTCAACTTCCTGCAGCAACTGATCGAGATCATTCAGGACCGGGTGAAATACACCCAGCGCCACGTGGGCCCCGCCTGGCCGGCAGGCCGCACTCTCAAAGAGCGGGTGGGCTCCTGCCGCGACCTGGCGATGCTGATGATCGAATGCTGCCGCAGCGTCGGTCTGCCGGCCCGCTTCGTGAGCGGTTATCACCTGGTGGAACCGAAACCCGAGCGCTACGACCTGCACGCCTGGACCGAGGTGTATCTGCAGGGGGCCGGCTGGCGCGGTTTCGATGCCAGCGGTCAGGGAGCTGTGGATGAGCGCTACATCCCCGTGGCGAGCTCCTCCAGATCCGACCTCACCGCCGCCGTCAGCGGCAGCTTCTCAGGGCCGCCGGGCGTGAAGAGCACACTGGAGTGGCAGATCGAGGCCACGATCCTCGATGCCGTGAACGCACCACTGCTGAGCGGCCATTGACCTTCCCGACCCTCTCGGCCGGCTCAGCCGACCACACAACCGAGCGGGTGCAAACCTCTCGCCCACGAACCCGACTTCGGTAACGATCACTGCACCCTGGAGGCAGGTCGGCGCGCGATGACGGCATGACCATCCCCCGCGCAGACCCTGCCTGCCATGACCGCCTCGGCCCCCAGCCGTCCTCATCTCCCCACACCGGCCGTCAGCGGCCCCAGCGCGCGGGATCTGACCACGGCCGCAGCTCTGGAGGAGCGGCTGCAGGCCGCCGGCATCGCGCTGACCATGGGCGGCGAACCCACCCTGGTTCCCGATGACCCCCAGGGTGCCGAGTGGAGTGTGGCGGCCGACGGGCCCACCAAATTGCGCTACGCCCGCGCCCTGGCCGCGGAGCTGCAGCGGCTGGCCTGGCCCGGCAGCACGCTGATCTACTGCCCTGGCAAGCGCTACGACGGCGAAGTGAACCCCCGCTGGGCCCTGCGACTGATCACCAGCCGCAACGGCACGCCCCTGGTGGCCTGGCCCCAGGACCAGTCCGGTGACGCCAGCACGAGCACCGGGATCAGCCGCGCCCTGCCCTGCCCCGAACAGGCGATGGCCCTGCTGCAGGACATCGGCGCGGGCCTGGGCCTGGCGGTGCAGCCGCTGCCGCTGCGCGATCCGCTCGAACCCGGTCGCCGCGTCTGGGCGGTGCCGCTCTCCTGCGAGGAAGGCCACTGGCAGACCGTGAGCTGGCCACTGGAGGAGGAGCTGCGCGAGCTGATCCCCGCCCATGGCCCGGCCGGCCTGCGCCTGCCCCTGCAACATTTCCCCGAGCACGCCCTGCGCCAGGTGCTCACCCTGGAGCTCGACAGCGAAGGCTGGGGCCTGTTTCTGCCGCCCCTGAGCCGCGAACCCCTGGAGCAACTGCTGATGCTGCTGGCCGCCGCCAGCGCCCCCTGGTGCAAGCCAGACCTGAGCGGCGTGCTGCCCTACGACACGCAAGCCCACTGGCAGGTGCTGGGGCTCACGGCTGATCCCGGCGTGCTGGAGATCAACCTGCCGGTGTGCCACAGCTGGCACGACTACGCCAGCTGGATCGAGCGGCTGGAGCAGGCCGGCGCAAGGGTGGGCCTGCGCAGCTGGAAGCAGATGGGCGAGCGGGTGGAAAGCACCGGCGGCGGCAATCACCTGCTCTGGGGCGGCCCCTGTCTGGAGACCAATCCCTTCTTCAGCCGGCCGGCCTGGCTGGTGGGGATACTGCGCTACTGGCAGCACCACCCCAGCCTGGCCTACCTGTTCAGCGGGCGCAGCGTCGGCCCGGCGTCGCAGGCACCCCGGCCCGATGAGGGCTCCAGCACCCTGCTGGATCTGGAACTGGCGCATCGCTGCCTGGAGGCGCTGCCAGCCGGGGATCAGCGGGTGTGGATCGGTGAGACGCTGCGCCATCTGCACGCCGACCGCAGCGGGAATACCCACCGCAGCGAGATCAGCCTCGACAAGTTCTGGAACCCCGCCTGGACCGCCGGCTGCCAGGGGCTGCTGGAATTCCGCGCCCTGGAATCCCTGCCCCATCACCAGTGGACCAGCGCCGTGGCCCTGCTCTGGCGGGCCCTGGCGGTGCGGCTGCTGGACCCCAGCCTGCGGCCGGACGGGCTGCGGCACTTCGGCGCGGACCTGCATGACCGGGAGCAGTTGCCCAGTGCCCTTTGGGCCGATCTGGAGGCCGTTCTGGCAGACCTGGCCGCAGCCGGGCTGCCGTTGGATCCGGCTCCATTCCGAGCGATCTGGGAGTGGCGCTTCCCGGTGCTGCTGCACTGGTGTGAGGGCGATGCCGAGCTGACGATCCGCCAGGCCCTTGAACCCTGGCCGCTGCTGTGCGATACCCCCGTGGAAGGAGGCAGCACCAGCCGCTTCGTGGACAGCTCCCTGCGCCGATTCGAGCTGATCAGCAACGATGCGTTCCGGCAACGGCACCGCCTGCGCCTGCAGGGCCGGCCGCTGCCCCTGCCAGCCCCGGGGGAGCAGCGGCCCATCGCCGTGCGCTTCCGCCAGGAGTCCCTGTTCCCCTGCCTGCACCCCTGCCTGCCGGTGCAGGTTCCTCTGCAGCTGGAGCTGCTGGCGCCGGAGAGCGACCGTGCCCCCCTGCAGCGCTGGCAGCTGCTGCGCGAAAGCGATGGTTTCGAACCGCTCACAGCGGACGCCGCCGGGATCAGCGCAGAGGCATCAGGCGCACCCCTGCGGGCGGCGCTCCCAAACGGCTGCAGCCTCGACCTGCGCCTCTGAAGCTGCCGGGGCACAGCCCAGACAAGCGGTCACGCCTTCAGATTCTGTTCAACAGGCTCACAATTGATTGCGTGAGCAAAGGCACACAGCCCAGGGCTAGTCCCGCCGATCTACAACCGAGAAAGTTCGGAGCAGATCAATGGGTGGACCGCTGCATCTGGTGGGCCTGACCGCCGACGGTTGCCGCATCGCCCGCGACGGCGGCGGCGGCTACGTGGTTGATCATGCCGATCAGAGGGGGGCCTGGCAGCGGGTAGCCAACCTGCCGGCGGCTTACGCCGCCTGCGAGTTGTTCAGCCGGCGTGACGCCCTGGCCCTGCCCCGCTGGCGCGAGCAGGCCTGAGGGGAGCTCGCCGGCTGCGGGCCTCCCTCACCTCCTGGCGATCACCGGCGCACCGTCACCAGCTGACGCCATGCAGCTTCGGCAGGGGCGCCGTCTTGAAGGTGGTGGCGAACAGGCGTGGGATCCGGCGGCTGTTGTAGACGCGGAACTCGCGCACCACGCTGGCTCCCTCCTCGCGCACGGCCTGATTCAGCACCACCGAGCCATCGGGGTCAGACACTGAACGGTGGAAGGTGCCGGGAGGGATGCGCAGGATGTCGCCGCCGGTTTCAAGGCGGACGATGTGATACGGGTAATTCCAGCCGAAATTGACCAGATAGAAGGTGCGACCGCCATGCAACGCCAGCAGGTTGTCCTCCTGGTGGGGATGCAGGTAGAACTGCCAGGCGCCGGTCTTCTCCTCATCGGGCGGGCTCACAGCCGGCCCGGAATGGATGACGAGATCGCGAGCATTCGACGTGGCAACGGTGATATCGAAAAAGCGGACAGCAGGGGTATCGCGAAACTTCTCGTAGGGAATCAGCTCGAACATCGGCGCCGGTCGCGGCGCCATCGATCGGCGTTCACTCGACAAGGAATCCTGCTGGAAAGGGGTGGCGGACATGAGAGCGACGGCGCAGGGCCGTGAGGGATCGCCCAGTGAACCGAGGCATGGCGGCGCTGATCGTGTAGCGGACTACGGAACCGCCCGTGGCGTGGGCCAGTTCGGCAAGTGATTGCCGAACTGGCGGTGCTCAGAACGGGATCGGCATCTCCACCTCCGCCGGCGCCGGACTGCAGGCGGCCACCCGCTGGCTCACCACCTGGCCCACCACCACGATCGCCGGCGAGGCGAACCCCTGCTGCTCAGCCTGATCGGCCAGCTCGGCCAGGGGGCTCAACAGCAGCCGCTGACCCACCACCGTGCCCTGCTGGACCACGGCGGCGGGCGTATCCGCAGCAAGACCGCCGGCCAGCAGCTCTGCGCAGATGCGGCGCAGGTTGTGCAGACCCATGTAAATCACCAGTCCGTCACTGCACCGGGCCAGGCTGCGCCAGTCGACGCCGGGACGCCCCTTATCGATCTCCTCATGGCCGGTCACGAAGGTGACGCTGGAGCCGGCGCTGCGATGGGTGACAGGGATGCCGGCATAAGCGGGAGCGGCGATGCCGGCTGTGACACCGGGCACCACCTGCACCGCCACACCATGGCGCACCAGGTGCGCCGCTTCCTCACCGCCGCGGCCGAACAGGAACGGGTCGCCGCCCTTGAGGCGAACGATCAGCCGGTGGCGGGATGCCAGCTCCACCAGCACCGCGTTGGTGCTGGGCTGGGGCACCGAGTGATGGCCGCGGCGCTTACCCACGAAGTGGCGTTCGCAGCCCTCGGGCACCAGATCGAGCAGGGCTCGGGGTACCAGCGAGTCGTAGACGAGGGCATCGCACTGGCTGAGCAGCCGGTGCGCCTTGAGGGTGAGCAGATCGGGATCACCGGGGCCGGCGCCCACCAGATAGACGGTACCGGTGGCAGGGGAGTCGCTCACGGCAGCTGCTCCAGAGCTGCGATCAGGGTGTGGCGCACGGCGGGGATCTCCAGCAGGGGGGGAAGCACGACGACCGCAGCGGAGCCCGGGGCGGATCCGGGCGGAGCAGACGCCAGCAGGGACTCCGACAGCCGGTTGGCCGCCAGGGTGAGGGGCAGCAGCACAGCCGGCGCGGGCAGCTGCGCGCGCAGGTCGGCAGGGGCTGCAGTGTATGGAGCGGCATGGCCCGCACCGGGCAGCACCGCCGCGAGATGGGCGAGGAAGCGGGCGGCCAGAGGCCCCTCCAAGGGGTGATGCAGCCACCGCGGCGGGGCATCAGCAGCAGCCGCGGCCCGGCGGAGCACCGCAGCCAGGGCCGCCTGCCAAGCGGGCCAGGCGCCGAGGAAGGGCAGGCGCCGCAGCCTCAGGCCTGTCGCCTGCGGGCAGCGGCGCCAGGCGGCGGCGATCGCCGGCAGGTCGTGGCGCACATGACCGCCCGGCAGCAGCAGCAGCGGCACCAGGCTGAAGCCACCGGCGCGGGCCGCCAGGCTCCAAAACTGGGGATCGGGACTGGGCGCCTCGGCGGTGAGAGCCTGCAGGAGCACCGGCGTGCCGCGGCGCTCCTGCAGCTCGGCCGCCAGGGCCAGCAGCTCCGCCGGAATGGCACCACCACTGCGGCCGTGCACCAGCAACACCAACGGCGTCAGCCGCAGGCGCCGTTGCAGGCGGCGACGCACCGCCGGATCCAGCGACTCGGCCAGCAGCCTGCGCAGGGGGCGCTGCGCCTGGGGAAGCCGGGCGAGCAGATCCACCGCCGCCGCCGCCAGGGCGGTATCAAGATCACGGCAGAGGGGCAGCAGACCCTGCAGCAGCGGCTCCTGGGGCCAGGCCCCCAGGCCCACCGCCAGTCCCTCCAGAGCGGCACGCCGCCAGGGGGATGGCCCCGGCTGCTGGGCGCAGCGCAGCAGCAGCGACAGATCGCGGCACTCACGCTGCTGCCCGAGCAGTGGCAGCAGCGGCGCCAGGGCGATGAGGGCCGCCGGCGTGGCGCCCTGCTCCAGCGCGGCGCTGAGGCGGCACCGCAGGCGCTCAGCCGCCGCCGAGGCGCGAACGTGTCCCAGCAAGCGCAACCAGGCATCGGCCTCACCGGAGGCTGCCGCTGGCGCGTTCGCAGCCTCCGCCTGCCGCTGCAGCAGCGGCTCGAGCCAGATCCGCTCCAGCTCGGGCCGGCCGGCAAGGGCGGGCAGCTCCAGCCGTCCCGCCATCAGCCAGGGCTCAACCTGGGCAGCGGCCGGGCTGGCCAGCAGACAGCGCAGCGCCACACGATCCAGGCGCGCCCACAGGGCCGCCAGCAGATCGGCCGCAGGCTCCAGCTCCCCGGAGCAAAGGGCATCGATCCAGGGCTGCAGCGGCTGAACACCCCGGCGCAGGCGCTGCAGCTGCTGCCAGCGTTCTTGGCTGCCCGGATCAGCCAGTGGTGGTGGCGACGACACCTCAGCCATGGGATCCCGCACCGTCGCCGCTGCGGACTGCAATCCCAGCGTGGCAGGCCGGTGAGGCTTGGCGAGGGGCAACGGCGGGAGTAGCAAGGGATCAGGCAACGTCAGGGGGCAGCGGCAGCGATGGCTCAGACCTTCAACGGCAGCTTCAGTGAATGCAAGGAACAGCAGCTGGTGTTTCTGCTGGTGCGCCAGCTGGCTGCCGCCCAGTTCGAGCTGGCCAATCCGGCCATGACCGATCGGCTCTGGCGGGAGGTGGCGGCGCTGGAGATCGATCCAGAGCGGATCTGCCACCTGCTCTATGGCGGCCAGGATGTGAACGATGTGGAGGCCCTCCGCGGCCTCGACGACCACTGGCGGGCGCGGCACCGGCCGCAGCGCCGCGGCTGGTTCAGCCGCCCGCCGCTGCGACCGGCCGGCGTCGGGCGCCGAAGCGCTCCACCAGCAGCTCTTCGAGCGCATCAGCCAACTGCGTGAGCGGCACGCCCTTGTCGTGCAACGCAGCCAACTTCGGCTCAGCACCCATCGAGCCGCCGAGGAAGATCTTGGCGGCCTCCACCATCTGGCCCTCGTGGCGGGTTTTGGCCCCCATCAGGCCAATCTCACCCATGTAGGGCTGACCGCAGGCATTGGGACAGCCGGTCCAGTGGCTGCGCACCGGATGGGGCAGCTCCAGGCGTCGCTCCAGCTCCTCCACCACCGCCTCAGCCGTGGTCTTGGTGGGGATCAAGGCGAAGCTGCAGTAGCGATTGCCGGTGCAGCTCACCGCCTCCGCCATCAGCGGCCCGGGATCCGGACGGAAGCGCTGTAGCAGCGGCTCGGCCAGCAGCGCCTGCAAGCGCTCGGCCGGCACGTCGGCGATCAACACGTTCTGAGCCTCGGTGAAGCGCAGCTCGCCGCTGCCGTGGCAGCGGGCCATCCGGGCCAGCTCAGCCATCGCCTCGGCATCGAGACGCCCCATCGGCACATTGAGCCCCACCCAGCTCAGGCCCGCCTGCCGCTGGGAATGGACGCCGAGGGCGGAGCGGGGCGGCTGGTTGACCAGGTGGGAGCCGTCGTGGGGAAAGGTCTCCAGGCCGAGAGGGGAACCGTCCTGCACCAGCGCCTGGCGGTAGGCATCCAGGCCGAGCTGATCGATCAGGTACATCAGCCGACTCTTGTTACGCGCCTGACGGTTGCCGTGCCGCTCGAAATGACGCAGCACCACAAGGCTGAACAGCGGCAGCTGCTCAGCGCGCAGCCACAGTCCCAGGGGGATGGCCAGCTCGTTGCGCTGGGCGGAGAAGAAACCGCCCACCATCACCGTGAAGCCCAGCTCCCCTTCGCGATGGGCCGGCAGGAAGGCCAGGTCGTTATGCAGCAGGAAGCTGTCGGGGGCTCCGCCAACGGCGATGTTGAACTTGCGGGGCAGATTGCGGGGACCATCCCGCAGCAGCAGCTCCTGAATCGCCGCCACCAGCGGGCGGGTGTCGACGATCTCCTGGGGATCGATGCCCGCCAGCGGATTGCCGGTGATGTTGCGCGGATTGTCGTGGCCGGACTGACGGCTGGTGAGACCCACGGCCTCCATGGCGCTCATCAACGGCGCCATGTCCTCCAGCAGCAGCCCCCGCAGCTGCACGTTCTGACGGGTGGTGATGTCCGCCGAGCCCTCATCGCCGCAGCGGTCGACGGCATCGGCGAGCACGTCGAGCTGATCGGCGCTGATCACGCCATTGGGCAGGCGCAGCCGCACCATGAAGCGGCCGGGTGTGACCGGGCGGAAGAAGATGCCGAGCCACTTGAGCCGGATCGTGAGCGTGGCCTCATCGAGGGCCTCCCAGCCACCCGCCGCCAGCTCCGCCAGGCGAGGTGCCAGATCCAGTCCGCAGAGATCCGCCTTGGCCTGCTCAATTTTGCTGAGCTTGCTGGCGGACCCAGAGGGTTCAGCCGTGGCGGATTCAGCAGCAGCAGACACCATGACGACTTTGCGCTACCCAGTGAGACCGACAATGTCGCCATCGACGCGCTAAGTCTGTGTCGCAACCGTTACAGAAGCCCGGTGCAGGGGTAACAGGGCCGGCGGGACCCACCGGCAGCCGCCCGCAGCACGCGATCGCTGAACCGATCGCGACCATGGCGGCAGTTCAGGAGGTTGCCCCCCAGCAGCGTCGCTTGCAGCGCCAGCAAGCCCTGGGAAGCCAGGCCGCCCGCTTCCGGGAACTGCTGGCCAAGGTGGGCAGCGGCGAGCACACCAGCACGGGCCTCAGCCGCGGGGAAGCCAGCGAAAGCATGGACCTGATGCTCGGTGAAGGGGTCAGCGACGCACAGCTGGGGGCATTCCTGATTGCCCACCGCATCCGCCGCCCGCAGCCGATTGAGCTGGCCGGCATGCTCGACAGCTTCCGCCGCCACGGGCCGCAGCTGCAGACCAGCGGCCGCAGGCCGCTCTGCTTCGGGGTGCCCTACGACGGCCGCAACCGCACGGCACCGCTGCTGCCGCTGCTGGCCGTGCTGCTCAGCGCCGCCGGCATCCCCGTGGTGCTGCACGGCGGCGCACCGATGCCAGTGAAATATGGCCTCACCCTGGCGGAGCTGTTCGCCGCTCTGGGGGTGGAATGGCGCCAGCTGAGCCTGACGCAGCTGCAACAGCGGCTCGACGACCACGGCCTGGCCCTGAGCCACCAGCCGCAGCACTTCCCAGCCGCCGAACGGCTGGTGCGCATCCGCGAGGAGATCGGCAAGCGTCCACCCGTGGCCAGCCTGGAGCTGCTGTGGACACCACACCAGGGCGATCACCTGCTGGTGAGCGGCTTCGTGCATCCCCCCACCGAAAGCCGGGCCTGGGAGGCCCTCAGCGCCGCCGCTGAAACCGATGTGCTGCTGGTGAAAGGGCTGGAAGGCTCCACCGACCTGCCCACCACCCGCGCCGGCATCTGCTCGCGCCTGCGCCATGGCGAGCCGCAACGGCTGCTGCTGCACCCTCGCGAGCACGGCATCGACGCAGCGGAGGTGCCATTCGAAAGCCTGGAACACTGGCGCAGCCTGGCCCTGGCGGCCCTGGCGGGCGCAGGGTCGCTGGCGCCGGCCCTGCGCTGGAACCTGGCGGCCTATTTGTGGTTTGCGGGCGCGCACGACCAGCTCAGCCACGCCCTGGAGCAGGCGGACGCCCTGCTGCAGGCCCAGGCGGGACTGCGCCAACTGGAGCGACTGCGCTGATCTCACGGACCGAGAACCCCCGATGACCACCCAGCCGCCCCTGACCAGCCACAACCACTGCTTCGCCTTCGAGGCCGACTTCAGCGGTGATCTGCGCTGCCTGCCGATGGCGGTGCGACGCAAGCTGGATCTGGCCGGCGTCAAGCTCAAGCTGGTGCACTGGCATGGGCTGCAGCCGCTGGAGCGGCAGCGACTGCTGAACTGGGCTGATGATCCGATGGCACTCCGGGAGCTGCGCGACTGGCTGCTGGATCGCAGTCGGCAGCTGCCTGAAGGGCCGGCCAAGCCACTGGAGCCGGCCCAGGGCTGCGACTGGCAACAGGTGGAGCAGCTACCAGCGGTGCTGGCCGCGGCCTGCGAGCAGCTGGAGCTGCCGCTGCGGCCCGGAGCCTGGGCCGACCTGCAGGAGCTGCAGCGCTTCGCCCTGGTGAAGCTGAGCCATCCCGGGCATGAACATCGCAACCTGCCGCGGGCGCTGCAAGAGTTCGCGGTGCTGGCAGAGGCGGCCACCGAGGCCCGAAGCACCGCGGCACCCCCCGAGCCCACAGGCCAAGCAGGCACGCCTGAGCCAGGCAAGAGCACTGCGCAGTAACGCAAGCGACGGATTCGCCAACGATTTAGTAGCAACGGCGACTCACTGCGGGTTACCGGGTGTGGTGGTCTATGTGCCGTTGGTCAGCCTTCGCGCCAACACCGCCTGCCCCGGTGCGTGCCGTGCCTCTGCACCACCTGAGGTTGAGCCCAGCCGCCCATGCCAGAGCCGACCGGTTGTCCGCGTCGGCCCTTCGTCGTATGCCCGCGGGTGCGGGCTGCGACGACGGCTGATCCAGACACCCCTCGCTGCGCCGCCAACGCCATGTCGAACCTGTCCCGCCGCAAGTTTCTGATCACCGCCGCCGGCTCCGCCGCGGGCGCCATGTGGCTGGCCGCCTGCGGCGGCAGCAAGCCGTCGAGCAAGAGCACCGCCACCGGCGCCGATGCCCCCGAGGTGAGCGGTGTAACCCTGGGCTTCATCGCCCTCACCGACAGCTCACCGCTGATCATCGCCAAGGAGAAGGGCTTCTTCGCCAAGCACGGCATGCCCGACGTGAAGGTGGTGAAACAGACCTCCTGGGCCGTGACCCGCGACAACCTCGAACTGGGCGGCGCCAAAGGTGGCATCGACGGCGCTCACATTCTCTCCCCGATGCCGCTGCTGATGACAGCCGGCAAGATCACCAAGAGCAAGCAGCCGCTGCCGATGTACACCCTGGCGCGACTTAACACCCAGGGGCAGGCCATCAGTGCATCGAAAGAGCTGCTTGATGAGAAACTGACGATCGACAACAAAGATGGCCTGAGCCAGGCCAACAAGAGCCTGGGCCGCAAGATCAAAGCGGCCGTCACCTTCCCTGGCGGCACCCACGACCTGTGGATGCGCTACTGGCTGTCGGCCAACGGCATCGACCCCAACAAGGATGCCGATCTGGTGGTGGTGCCGCCGCCGCAGATGGTGGCCAACATGCAGACCGGCACCATGGATCTGTTCTGTGTGGGTGAGCCATGGAATCAACGCCTGGTGAACAAGAAGCTCGGTTACACCGCCACCCAGACCGGCGAACTGTGGGATAAGCACCCCGAGAAATCCTTCTCGATGCGCGCCGACTGGGTGGACAAGAACCCCAAGGCGGCCAAGGCACTACTGATGGCCGTTCAAGAAGCCCAGATCTGGTGCCAGGATCCCGCTAATCTAAATGAACTCTGCGAGATCGTTTCCAAGGATAAGTACATCAAGGCCAAGGTGGCGGACATCAAACCGCGTCTGGCCGGCGACGTGAACTATGGCGACGGCCGCGATGTGAAGAACAGCCCCTACACGATGCTGTTCTGGGACGGCAACGCCTCCTTCCCGTTCAAGAGCCACGATGCCTGGTTCGTGACGGAAGACATGCGCTGGGGCTACCTGCCGGCTGACACCGACATCAACGGCCTGGTGAACAAGGTGAACCGTGCCGACCTGTGGAAGGAGGCCGCCAAAGGGATCGGCATGGCCAAGGACATCCCCGCCAGCGATTCCCGCGGCAAGGAAACCTTCTTCGATGGCACGGTGTTCGACCCCGAGAACCCGAAGGCCTACCTCGACGGCCTCAAGATCAAGGCGATGGCCTGAGGCGGGCTAGCGCCGCCCGTTCGCCCATCGGCAACCCACCGCCCCAGTGGGGCTGACGCCCCGGTGCCCTGCACGGCACCGG
>JBEBCC010000116.1:0-3720 GCA_041158125.1 Cyanobacteriota bacterium | reverse complement strand
ATGTCATCGTTTCCGACATGGGCCGGCCTCCAGACGCGCAGGCGGGCTACACCCTGCTAGATAGACTGAGAAGTACGGGTAACAAGACTCCCTACCTTATCTATGCTGGCTCTAGGTCGGCTGAGCACGTCGCAGAGTCTAGGCGTCGAGGCGCTATTGGCTGCACTAACGATCCTTACGAATTGTTCGAGTATATCGTAGAGGCTCTGAGACTGTCGGCCTAGTTTGCATATTCGTCTTGGCTATCTTCGTTCCTGTGCGTGTCATTCTGTAACTCCTGTTGCGGCCAAGTGATGGCTGCTTTTGCCGTGCATGGGATCGTGCTTCCCTTCTGGCTACAGTGAGCAGAGAAGGGAGTTCGCCGTGGATTTCATCCTGGAGTGCGAGCAAGAGGTTGATGGTCGCTGGATCGCCGAGGTGCCAGAGCTGCCTGGGGTGTTGGCCTATGGGGATTCTTCGGCTGATGCGATGGCCAAGGTGGAAGTGTTGGCGCTTCGTGTGATGGCGGATCGGCTTGAACATGGCGAATCAAAGCCGGTCAATATCAGGTGAAGGCTATCCAGATTTGGTCTTTGCCTGCCACTATGGCGAGGAGATCGGCCCGAGGATGTTGGAACGAATTGCGAAGCACATGGGGCTTGAACTGGGTGATCTCTGAGGTCAACTGTTAGGACTTCTCCTGTTGGGACTTCTCAAAGAATGCCCATACGAGTCTGTAATCCTCCACCCGATCACACTTGCTCCACGGCGCCTCATAGCTGATCGTGCGTTCCACCGGTCCGCCAGGGAGGGTGTCATCCAGGATCGTGCGTGTCTCGTGTCAATCAGGTTGATGTGAGGCGTCAATCTGGTTGACCGGTAGGGGCGGGTTGTTCTGAGCCCTGCCAGTGGCTGGGAACGCTGTCGGGGGCGGGATCGTGACCAGGCTGTCGTCTCGCGTCAATCAATTTGCCCTACCGGTGTGGGCCTCAAGGGGGGTGGGCCAGTTTTCGTGTCGCCGCCGTGCTTCTGGTGCGCTGGGGCTGTACTGGTTTCGATCGTGACGGCCATGACGCCCGCGTCAATTACATCAGCGGCTCAGCTGCATCGCTGAAAACCCTTGCAGCAGCTGTCTTTTGCCTGTAGCTCTCGCCCTTGATGCCAACGATGTGGCAGTGGTGCACCAGCCGGTCCACAGCTGCCACGGTCATCGATCCGCTGGGGAAGATTTCGTCCCACTCCCGGAACGGCTGGTTGGAGGTCACCAGCAGGGAACGCCGCTCGTAGCGGTGGCAGATCAGCTCAAACAGCACCGAGGTCTCCAGTTCGCTGCGGCGGACGTAGGAGATGTCGTCGATCACCAGCAGGCCGTAGCGATCAAGCTTCTGGATCAGCGCCGGCAGTTCGTAGCTGGCCTTGGCCTTCTGCAGCAGCTGCACCAGGGCCGTGGCCGGGAAGAAGCGGCAGGGCTGGTCCTGCTCGATCATGGCCATCGTGATGGCAATGGCCAGGTGGGTCTTGCCCACGCCGCTGGGGCCAAACAGCAGCAGGTTCTCGGCCTGCAGCAGCCAGGTGTGGCTGCGGGAGAGCACCTGCAACTCCTGCCAGAGCTTGGCCTCGAGGTGCTGCTGGTCAAAACCATCAAGGCCTTTCTGCCAAGGCAGATGCGCATCGCGCAGCAGGCGTTGGCGGCGTGCCACCTGGCGGTGCTCGCACTCCTGCTCACAGAGGGCGTAGAGGAACTGGCCGGGGCTCCAGCCCTCGGCCTCAGCCTGCTGGGAGAGGGGCTGCCAGTGGCTGCGAAAGCGAGCGAGTTTCAGCTGTTTGAGCAGCAGCGGCAGCGCCGCTTCCACCGCTGCTGAGCGGGGCACCGGGGAGGAGGTGGTCATAGGAGGCCAGCAGGTGTTGGGGAATCACGGGATCAATCAGAGCGGTGCGGCGAGGCGGCACCCGGAAGCGCTGCTGCAAGAGCGAGAGGGAGAGGGTTTGGCGCTGCTGCGCCTGCTGCAGAAAGGCGAGCACCAGCTCAAATGAGGCCACCCGCACGGCCACGTACAGCGCCTCGGCCATCAAGCGGGCTGCACCATCGCGGTCACCGCCAGCCAGGAGCTGCTGCCAGAAGTCCCACCAGTGCTGATCCGGGAAGAGATGGCGCTGGTAGCGGCAATGGAGCAGGGCCCGCGGCTTGGCGCGCAGGCCATCGATCAGGTGCTCAAGGTCAATGCACCAGGCCCGGGGGCCATGGCCGCCACGGCCATAGACGCGGGGCAATTGGCAGACCCAGTCGCTGCCCAGATACACGATCAGCCGGTCATGGTGCAGCCGCACCGTGACCTGACGGCCAATCAGGCTCGGCGGTACGGAGTAGACGACCTGCCGCACCTCGATCGTGCTGGTGCTCCGCACCCGTACCGGGAGCAGCTCGTAGTCGGCAAAGCGAAAGGCGGGCAGTGGTGCCAAGTGTTCGAGTTCCTGCTCGTAGCGCCGCAGCCGCGGGGCATTGAGGGCGCTGAACACCTCAGTGAGCAGCTCGCCGTATTCGGCGGGTTCCTCGAAATCACAGCTGCCGCGCAGGATCAGCTTTTGCTCCAACCGCCGTTTCACATGGCCGTGGGGTGCCTCGACAATGCCGTTCTCATGGGCCACGCCACGGTTGTTACGGCTGGGGGAAAGGCCGTAGTGGGCGCAGAGGGCCTGGTAGCGGGTGGTGATGTCGAGGGCATAGCTGCCGTCCCGGTTGCGGCTGGCGGCCGATAGCCGATCGGTGCGCAGTTCCCGTGGCACACCGCCGCAGGCAGCCAGGGCGTTCTGGAGTCCTTCTGAGAGGGCGACAAAGCTCTCACCGCCATGGATCACCTGGCCGTAGGCCCAGCCGCTCCAGGCCAGGCGGTAGTGGAACAGCAGGTGCGGAAACGGTTCTCCCCGCAGGGTGATCTCCACCCGTTTGACCTTGGTGAAGTCGCAGAAGCCGATCTCTCCAGGCTCGTAGGCCAGCGGGAACATCACCTCCGGCGTCGGGCCATGCAACGCCTTCCAGTGCTGCACCCGCCGTTGCAGGGTGCGTTTGAGCGAACTCCAGTCCTGATCTGGCTTTTGCTCCTGCAGGTGCTCCAGCAGCGTGGTGGGCGTGAGGGTTGGATGGCGCTCCAGCAGCGGCAGTAGCAGCGGCTCCCAGACCTCGGCCAACGGGTCTGGACGCCGCCGGCTACGGGGTTTGGCGGCTTTCGGTTGGATGCGGGCGTGATCAATCCGGTGGGCACTGCTCACCGAAATGCCCGCCGCAGCGGCAGCCACCTCCTGGCGGCTGCCGGCTCGTCGTTTGGACATGTACAGCGCAATCTGTTGAGCGGTGAGGGGAGCTGGCATGACCCGGTGCCCTGCGCATGGCATCCGGTTTCAGCAGCACCCCTCAAGAGCGGTCAACCAGATCGGCGCGACCCCTCAACCAGATTGTCGTCGGACACACCCCTTTTCGGCAGCTCGCCCTGCTGGCGGCTACTGAATGACCTGGTGAGAAATCACAGCTAAGCGTGGAGCTGAGGCGGCGACCATCGGATTCCTCCTTCCGCTACTTCTTCCATCAGGTGGATGTGGCGGCACTGTGCGCTGCGATCAGTGACTTGACAATTGCCCAGATCCCTGGTGGTGCAGCGGATCTCGATCGGCTCGTGTGTGACGGCAAGACCCTGCGGGGTTCGATCGAGCCCACCACCGGCGGCGGTTCCGCGTTCATTGCCCAGG
>JBEBCC010000115.1:0-8808 GCA_041158125.1 Cyanobacteriota bacterium | reverse complement strand
CTGGCCGGCCTTGAGGGCCTTGGCGGCCTCAACGATCTGGTGCGGCTGAATGATCGTCAGGTTTTCGAGGGTGCCGTTGTAAGGGGTGGGAATGTCCTGGGAGGACAGGCGCACCGGCCTGGCGTCCAGCTCATCGAAGCATTGCTCCGTGATCAGCGCCAGCAGTTCGGCCCCGATGCCGCCGGTCTTCATGCACTCCTCGACGACGATGACCTTGTGGGTCTTGCGAATCGAACGGCTGATGGTGGCCATGTCGAACGGCTTGAGGCTGATCAGATCGATCAGTTCCACACTCACCCCCTCCTTCTCCAGCTGCTCCACCGCCTTGAGGCAGTGGTGGCGCATGCGTGAGTAGGTGAGGATCGTCACATCGCTCCCCTCCTTCACCAGATCCGCCTGGTCGAGGGCGCAGATGTACTCGCCGTCGGGAATGTCCTCGGAGAGGTTGTACAGCAGCACGTGCTCGAAGAAGAGCACCGGGTTGTTGTCGCGAATCGCGGCCTTCATCAGGCCCTTGGCATTGGTGGGGGTGCTCACCGCCACGATCTTGATGCCGGGCACGGCGTGGAAGTAAGCCTCCAGGCGCTGGCTGTGCTCAGCGCCCAGCTGGCGACCCACGCCACCGGGGCCCCGCACCACGGTTGGGATCGTGAAGTTACCGCCGCTGGTGTAGCGCAGCATCCCCATGTTGTTGGAGATCTGGTTGAAGGCCAGCAGCAGGAAACCCATGTTCATGCCCTCCACGATCGGCCGCAGACCGGTCATGGCGGCGCCCACGGCCATGCCTGTGAAGGCGTTTTCGGCAATCGGCGTATCGAGCACGCGCAGCTCGCCGTACTTGTCGTAGAGGTCCTTGGTGACCTTGTAGGAGCCGCCGTATTGGCCCACGTCCTCGCCCATCACGCAGACGTGGGGATCGCGGGCCATCTCCTCGTCGATGGCCTCGCGCAGGGCATTGAACAGAAGCGTTTCTGCCACGGCGGGAGGTTCAGTCCGGCTCAGGCCGGGCGCGGTTCCGGCGGAAGCCGGTGGTGCCGCCAACTTATCTCAGGCGACCGCAGCCACCGGGGCCGGTGCTGCCGCGGCTCGCTCCGGAGCTGGCAACTGGCGTTCCAGGAACGCTCAGCCGCCGGCGGCGAAGGTGGCCAGCAGCAGCACAGACAGCAGCATGCCGGGAGAGAGCAGCAGCACCAGCAGCTGCAGGTCGTGACCGGTCATCGGCGGAGCATCCGGATGAGCCTCACGCTAGGCAGATTCCCACTGGCGGCTAGGGTCCGTCTTCAGCTTCACGCCAACCGGGCATCAGGCTGCGGATGCAGGTGAGCAGCAGCCCCAGCCCCACGAAGGCGAAGGTGAACGTGGCCAGGAAGGTCATGCCCACGATCAGGGTCTTCATGAACACAGCGATGCTCTGGGCAAAGCGGGCGTCGTAGTGAGGCGGGTGCTCGCCGTAGTAACCCACCACCCGGCCCGAGAGCTGCAGGGCCAGCCAGGCGAATCCGAAGCTGGTGAGCGAGCCGCTCAGAAAACTCAGCGGCCCCTTGCGCGGCCGGGCGGTGGACCGGGGTGACTCCGCTGACGGCGCTGTTTCAGCCGGCTGGGCCGGGCTGGGCTGCTCGGTGCCGGACAACTCCCCGCTGGGCTGCTCAGTGCTGGGCTGCTCAGTGTTCTGATCCATGCCAGGGTCGTGCTGCACCGTCACAGGCCACCCAGGCTGACACCCGAGCCTGTGCAGCGGCAGCTCCAGGCCTCAAAGCCGGCCTGCGCCAGCTCGGCCGCCAGGGCCTGGCGGGCCGCCTCGGCGCCGGCATGATCCGCGAACAGGGCGAACAGGCTGGGGCCCGAGCCGCTCATCGCCACCGCCATCGCCTGTGGGGCGCGGCGCAGCAGGGCCAGACCCTCACGCACGCTGGCCACTTCCGGCTCCACCACGGCCTGCAGATCGTTGCGCAACGGCGGTAGCGGCGCGGCCCCACGCAGGGCATTCAGCAGCGGACCCTGCCGCAGGGCCTGGCGGCGCTGCTCGAAATCGGCCTCGGCCGAGAGGTAGAAGTCGCCCCTCAGCAGCCGGCAGCGGCCATAGGCCCAGGGGGTCGACACACTGACCTCGGGATGCTTGATCAACAGCACCCCCAGGCCCGGTGCCCCAGCCAGACCGGCCGGCTCCAGCACCTCACCACGGCCGAAGCAGAGCTGGGTGCCACCCGACACACAGAACGGCATGTCGGAGCCCAGTTCCGCCGCCATCGCCTGCAGCTGAGCATCGCTGAAGCCGCAGCCCCACAGCGCATTCAGCCCCACCAGGGCGGCGGCACCGTTGCTGGATCCCCCCGCCAGTCCGGCGCCGATGGGGATGCGCTTCTCCAGGTTGATCGCAGCCCCCAGCTCCGGCAGCCCAATGCGGGCCCGCAGCAGCTCGCCGGCCCTGACGATCAGGTTGCTGGCGTCGGTCGGCAGATCGGCGCGGTCGCAGCGAAGGCCGATGGCGCCATCAGCGGTGGGGCGCAGCCGCAGGGTGTCGGCCAGATCAAGGGTCTGCATGACCATCGCCAGCTCGTGGAAGCCATCGGGGCGCAGCCCCAGCACCTCCAGGTGCAGGTTGATCTTGGCGGGGGCGCTGACCAGCAGCTCAGCCATGCGGGGCCTCAGGCAGTGAGCCGATTCAAGCCCGCCGCCAGCGCCACCCAGACCGACGGCGCCAGCTCCTGGGGCCGCTGCTGCAGCGTTGCCCCGGCGGCGACCACCAGCTCCTCCAGCCGCTCCGGCGGCTGCAGACCGGCCAGGCTGTTGCGGAGCATCTTGCGGCGAGCGGCGAAGCAGCGGCGCAGCAGCATCTCAACGCTGCGTGCCAGCTCGGGATCGAGGCGTTGTTCTGGCGGCAGTGGATCGAGGGCCACCACCTCGCTCATCACCTTCGGCGGCGGCTGGAAGCAGCGGGGCGGTACCGGGCAGACCGTGCGGCAGCTGGCCAGCAGCTGCATGCGCACGCTCAGAGCCGAGAACGCACTGCTGCCGGGCCGGGCGCGGATGCGCTCGCCCACCTCCTGCTGCACCAGCAGCACCAGGCGCCGGTAGGGCTGGTGGACCGGCCCATCGAGCCGACCCACCAGCCGCTCCAGCAACGGCCCGGTGATGTTGTAGGGGATGTTGGCCACCACAGCGCTGGCGGCTGGCAACTCCACCGCCAGCACATCACCCTCCACCAGGCTGAAGCGGGGATCCGCACCGAAACGCTCCCGCAGACCCACCACCAGATCACGGTCCAGCTCCACGGCCCGCACCGCCGCCGCCGGCGAAGCCAGCAGCCGCTCGGTGAGGGCACCGCGGCCGGGGCCCACCTCCAGCACCGTGTCGGCGCCGGTCAGTTCGGCGGCAGCCAGGATGCGGTTCAGCACCTCCTCATCACGCAGCCAGTGCTGGCCGAAGCGTTTGCGGGCGCGGTGGGCCGCGAAGGTCATCGGCGAAGCGGGCAAGCCTGCGTCCAGATTGCCCCCTTGCCGGCGGCGGCCCCCCTGCGTAGACCGGGAGTGGTCCAGCACAGCCCGCCGCAGCACCGCCATGGCCGATCTTCAGCCACGCGACCAGGCGCCCTACGCGCTCGCCGGAATCAACGGGCAGAGGCTGCTGTTGCTGGCGCTCAGCGGGCTGACGGTCCTGGGCACCGCTCCCTGCCTGGCCGGCTCCGTCACGGCCGAATCAATTCTGGACAAGCGCAATGCATTGCAGCGGGCCCAGTCCCAGCTGCCCGCCGGCAGCACGGTGACCCGCACGGAGTGCTCCGTTGTGAACGTGGGCATCGGCAACTACCGCTACATCTGCACGCTGTTCTTCACGGATCCTCCGGCCGACGCTGCCCCTACACCCAGTACACCCAGCGCACCGGCCCCCTAGCGGGGGGCAGCGGCACCAAGGCGCAGACCAACTCCAGCGTGCAGGGGCTGTAGCGGGGATGCTCCACCAGCCAGAGGCCGTAGGCGGCCTCCAGCCGCCGCCGCTTCAGGCGACCCAGGGCCGCCATCCCCCAACCATCGGGCCCGCAGCGGCAGCGGCCCTTCACTTCCACCAGCAGCAACCGCTGCGGCTTGTGCAGCAGCAGATCGATCTCGCCCCAGCGGCAGCGCCACTGGCGCGCCAGCAGCTGCCAGCCCCGGGCGCGCAGCAGGCGCAAGGCACGCTGTTCAGCCCAGTTTCCCCCCCGTTGCTGCGGCGTGGTGACCATTGCTCCGCCGTTCGAGACACCGCCTGGGCTGAGCATTCCCCAAGCCGAGAGCCGCCGACCTGCGTCTGCCGTCAGCCCGGCAACTGACCGCGCAGCGCCCGCAGGCAGTACTTGCAACCACCGGTGGTGCTGAGATGCCGCTCCGGTGTAATCGCGATCATGCGCACTGGATGATCACGGCAGCGGATCTTGATCGGCGTCTTGAAGCTCTTGTAGACGATCTCGCTGTAGTCGTAGCGATCGCCGAAGCGGGCCCGCGCCCTGGCCAGGAAAGTATCCCTGTCGATCGGGTTGCCCATGGCGGTGGATCGGCGATCCCTCTCTGCGCATGCTGTGAGCGGAGGTTACGCGAGCAGCGGCCGCCGGATGGTGCGCGCTGATGCCGCCGACCGCTCTGCCTAGGGTTGACGGCGCCCGCCCTTCGCCGATGCCGCGCCCCCATCCCTGCACACCGTCGTCCACGCCCGCACGACCAGACGCCCGGCCGCATCGCTCCCTGCGCGACTGCTGGCGGGCTCTGCGGCGCGGTTTGCTGCTGATTCTGCTGCTGGCGGGGCTGCCGGCCCTGCTGATCGGCCCGGCACAGCCGGCGCAGGCGGCCATGGACTACGCCAAGCAAGTGCTGATCGGTCACGACTTCGCCGGCAGCGATCTGCGCGGGGCCACCTTCAACCTCACCAACCTGCGCGAGGCGGATTTCCATGGCGCCGACCTGCGCGGCGCCAGCCTGTTCGGGGCGAAGCTGCAGGACGCGAATCTGTCGGGGACCGATCTCACCGACGCCACCCTGGATTCAGCCGTGCTGGATGGCACCGATCTGCGCAATGCCGTGCTGGAGAACGCCTTCGCCTTCAATACACGCTTCAGCAACGTGCTGATCGAGGGCGCCGACTTCACCAATGTGCCCTTTCGCAACGATGTGCTGAAGAGCCTCTGCGCCAGCGCCAGCGGCCGCAACCCGGTGACCGGTCGTCAGACCAGCGACACACTCGAATGCCCCTGAGCCGGAGAGTCCTGCGATGAGTTTCGATGCCCGCAGCCTGGAGCGGCTGAAACAGCTGGGCCGCACCCTGCCGCAGCCCCTTCCGAAACCGGAGGCCGCTCCGTCGCCACCAACAGCCGCGACCGGCGAGCGGCGCCACCGCGTGGAAACGGAGACCAACCCTGAGGCTCTGTTCCGCGAACTGATGCAGGTCAGCCCGGACGGCACCGTGCCGCCGCACCTGATGGATCGGCTTCGCCAGGCGGAAGCAAGCGAGCGGGGACGGCGGAGCCGGCAGGCTCGGAACGCACAGCCAGCGGCAGCAACCGGCCCGGCCGCACAGACCCGGGGCGAACGATCCCGAGGTCGCGAATCTCGGGGTGAGCGCCAGCTGCAACAGCGCGGCGAACGGCGCCCCCCCGTGGATGGCGCGACACAGGAGCTCTACGCGAGCTTCCAGCACCTGCTGCTGGAGGACGACGCGGACGACTGAGCCGACCAACACCCCAATCGCAATTCAGTACACACGTACTAGATTGACGCGTGTGCAGTTGCAGTCGTCATGGAGCGACAGCCCGGTCCCAGGTCGAGGCCACCCTGCTGGAGCGACCCCGATTCCAGGGCGAGTTCCGGGGCTGATTCAGCTTCCATGCCTCGGAGCGAGCCAGCCCCTAGGGCTGTGGCGCCCCTCAACAGCGAACGGCGGCCCCTGCGACTGCCGCTGGCTGCCGAGAGCGTGGCCGCCGGCTTTCCCAGCCCCGCCGACGACTACATCGAGCGCGGCATCGATCTGAACGAAGCGCTGATCCGCCACCCCAACAGCACCTTCTTCCTGCGCGTCAGCGGTGATTCGATGATCGGCGCCGGCATCCAGGACGGCGACCTGCTGGTGGTGGACCGCAGCCTGGAGGCCCGGCCCGGCCAGATCGTGGTGGCGGTGCTCGATGGCGCCTTCACGCTCAAGCGCCTGGTTCGTCACGACAATCGGCTGCGGCTGGAGGCTGCCAACAGCGCCTACCCACCTCTGGAGCTGCACCAATGCGGCGACGTGCAGATCTGGGGCGTCGCCATCCATGTGATCCACCCGCTCGGGCGCCATGGCTGATGCCCTGGTGCTGATCGACGCCAACAATTTCTACGCCAGCTGCGAGCAGATCTTCGATCCAGCCCTGCAGGGGCGCCCAGTGGTGGTGCTCTCCAACAACGACGGCTGCGTCGTATCGCGCAGCAGCGAAGCGCGCCGGCTCGGCATCGGCATGGGGCGCCCATACTTCCAGATCGCCGATCAGCTGGCCCGCCATGGTGTAGTGGTGCGCAGCTCCAACTACGCCCTCTACGGCGACATGAGCCAACGCCTGATGAGCAGCCTGGAAGCCTGGCTGACGGAGCTGGAGGTGTACTCGATCGATGAGGCGTTCGGTCGGCTGCCCCGCCCCGGCTCCGGCGACCTCAGCGCCTGGGCGCGGGAGCTGCGCGCCACGATCCGGCGCAACCTCGGCCTGCCGATCGCGATCGGCATCGCCCCGAGCAAGGTGCTGGCCAAGATCGCCAACCGCATCGCCAAGGCCGACAGCCACCACGCCGGCCTGTTCGACCTGGGGCAGACGGACGATCCAGATCCCTGGCTGACGACCACGCCAGTGGAGGAGATCTGGGGGGTGGGTCCGCGGCTGAGCCGCTGGTGCCGGCTGCGCGGCATCGCCGACGCCCGCCAGCTGCGTGACATGGCCAGCGGTGAACTGCGGGCCAAGGCTGGCGTGGTGGGGTTACGGCTGCAGCTGGAGTTGCGCGGCATCAGCTGCCTGCCGCTGGCGGAGGCCCCCGGCGCCAAGCGGGAAACCTGCGTAAGCCGCAGCTTCAGCCGCCCGATCAGCGACATGGCTGAACTGCGCCAGGCGATCGCCAGCTACGTGGTGCGGGCGGCGGAGAAGCTGCGACAGCAGCGGCAGCGGGCCGGACGGCTGACGGTGTTCGCCCGCACCAGCCCGTTCGCGCCGGGCTTCACCAGCCAGGCCGCCAGCATTGCCCTGCCGCTGGCCAGCCACGACACCGCCGTGCTGCTGCAGGCCGCGTTGGCGCTGGTACCGGCAATCCATCGCCCGCACCGGCGCTTTGTCAAGGCCGGTGTGCTGCTGCAGGAGCTGCAACCGGAGAGCCAGCTGCAGCACCACCTGTTCGCCTCGATGCCACCGGAGCAGCAGCGGCGGCGCCAGGCCCTGCTCCGCTGCATCGATGGCCTCAACCACCGCTACGGAGCGGGCACGGTGCAGTGGGCCGCCTGTGGACTGCGGCCGGCATGGCCCATGCGGCGCGATCAACTATCACGGGCGGCGAGCAGCCGGCTGGCGGAGGTGCCCACCGTCTGGGCACGCTGAGGAGCCGTCAGGGCTGGCCATACTTCTGCTTGGCCTGGGTGGTGCAATAGGCCTTGGCTTGATCGAGGCTCTGACGGCGTTGGAGCATGCCGTCAGCCACGCAATTGCAGGTGAAATCGACCATGCCGGGCAGCGGGGTCTTGCCGGCCTTGTCGAAATCAGCCTGCATCGCCTCGGCACACTTGGCGACGATGATCTGCTGCATCATGTTTGCCTGGCCCGGAGCAGGCAGCAGCCAGAGGACGCTGGCGGATCCAGCGGTGGCGAGCACCAGGGAACGCAGCAGGGCGCCCCGGGGCCGACTGCTGTCGCGAAGCTGAAAGCGGGATGAAAAGCACTGGGTCAAGAGACGCCTGACAACGGCTGGATGCGGCGAGTCATACCAGGAACCGGACGCTGACGGAACGGGGAGAGGACCGCTGACGGGTCTGGCATCGACGCTGATGCGTTCAGGCGCTGCGCGGCTCATCGTCGAGCGCCGGATCCAAGGGAGGCTGAGCGCGATAGGCCACCAGCTCCTCAAAGCCAGCACGCCGCTGATCATCGAGATGAGCAATGTGCTTGCGCTCGTTGTAATAAAGCTCCTGAAAGCGCAAGGCATCGCTGTTGAGATCAGCGAACATCGCATCAATGCGGGTTTCCATGTCAAACCCAGCCACGGCATCAGCTCCAGGGTCAGCCATGGAGTCGCCAGTCTGCTCAAGCAAACGGGCGATGCAGCGCTCCAGGGTTTCCAGGCGCTGACTGCTCCAGGCACTGAGCAGATGGCGGCAGCGCTTGATGCTGCGCTGCCGCTCCAGCGCAGCGGTCGCTCCGCGCAACTGCAGCAGCGGATTGCTGAGTGACAGACGCTGCACTTCAGTGGGCTCCAGCAGCGGTGTCAAACGGGCCAGCAGATCAGGGCCGCCGGCCGGTGCCTCCGACTGCGCGATCAGCAGCTGATCCGCCAGCAGGCGCGGCAGATCCAGGTCCGCAAGGGCCTGCCCAGAATCACTGCCACGGCTGATGGCCTCCAGCCGTCCCACCCCCAGGTTTCCCTCCTCCAGAGCGCTGATGGCAGCCCAGAGCTGGCGGTGATGAGCAATGGCGAAATCGTCGAGCTCACGGCGCCTCAGCTCGGCGCGGACGGCGCCGCGATGGCTGGGGCAGTGCAGATAGAGGCGCAGCAGCTCAGCCTCTGCGCGCTCTCGGAGACCTGCCTCACCAGGCTGCTCCCAGCGCTGGGAGCGGCC
>JBEBCC010000114.1:0-7698 GCA_041158125.1 Cyanobacteriota bacterium | reverse complement strand
TCAGCATCCCTGGAAGCGCCCTCACCCTTGGCACTGGCGTCTCGATCACCGATCTTGCCGGCAACAAGGCCGTCGTCACCAGCAGCGCTGTCAGCAATAACGCCGCCTACAAGGTGGACACCACGATCGCCAAGCCAACCATCACTGAAGTGGGTGGTACCGATAAGATCGTCGTCAGCAGCACCGCCAGTGACGCTGTCGTCAAGGGTACGGCTGAAGCCAATGCGGTGGTGATCATTCGCACCGGTACCGGCCCCAGCCTCGTTGACCTCGGCACCGTGACCGCCAGCAGCACCGGTAGCTGGAGTTACTCCCTCTCCCCGGCCAATGTGGCCAGCATCGGCTACGGAACCGGCCGTAGCGTTACAGCCACCGCCACCGATCCGGCCGGTAATCTCTCCGACACATCAGCTCCCTTCTCTTTTGCTGCCTACGACACGCTGCTTAATGGCAGCACCGCCAATGAAACAATCAACGGCACAGACGGGGTTGACTCCCTCAATGGTGCTGCCGGTAATGACATCATCACCGGTAAAGCCGGTGGTGATTTCATCGCGCTGGGTGCCGGTAAGGACACCCTTGTCTTCGGTGGTTCAGGATCGCCCGGTTCGATGGTCATATCGGCGGCATCCGTGCTGGCCAACCTCGGTCGCGATTCGATCACCGATTACAGCGTCGCCGATGACAGTATCCAGCTCTCCCAGGCTGCCTTCGGCTCGCTGGCCACTGGTGCCACGGGAGCTTTGAGCAGTAGCAAATTCACGACCGTTGCCAGTGCAACCACCGCCATCACCAGGGACTACAGAGACGGCGGCTTCCTTTATAATAGTGGCACCGGCGATCTGCTCTACACCACAGCCAACCTCAGCAACCAAGCGATCAACAGCCTCCTGTTCGCTGGAGATAGCGCTAATGCCGCAATCATTGCCAACTTTGTCAACAAGCCGGCTCTGGTCAGCACTGAATTCTCGGTGACGCCATGAGCGCAGCCAGCCAGCTGCAACCGCACCCAATCGGTGGCGATCTCACCCCTCGCCACCGCCAGCTCTGACAAGCTGGATCGACCTCCTCCGGCTCCATGGCGCGCCTTGGCCTCATCGCGTTGAAATCCCTGCTGCGCCGCGCTGGTTTCAGCCGATCAGCTCCCGATCAACGGGCTCCGATCGGCTGGCAGCCACCGGCCACCAGCTGGAGCCGCCCATTCGGCCTCGGCTGGGACAAGCCCTATACGGTCCGCTACGCCAGCAACCTCGACGACGGCCCCAATCACGGCATGCCGCTGGGGGGCTTTGGTGCCGGCTGCATCGGCCGTGCGCCGGACGGCTCTTTCAACCTCTGGCACCTCGATGGCGGCGAGCACTGGTTCGGCAACCTGCCCGATTGTCAATTTGCCCTCTATGAGAGCAACGGCAGCAGCAACCGGGCTCACGCCCTGGCTCTCAAACCGCAGACCGACGCCTCGCGTCCCGGTTCGGGAGAGCCCCTGAGCGCCTGGAACTGGTATCCCGCCAGCACATCCGAGCAGGCCACCGGCACCTACAGCGCCCGCTACCCACTGAGCTGGACCAACTACACAGGCGTGTACGACGCTGAGGTGCGCTGCGAGGCCTTCAGCCCGATCCTGCCAGGCGACTACCGCCGCAGCAGCTATCCGGTGGCGGTGTTCGTGTGGACCCTGCGCAATCCCACACGCCAGCCATTGGATCTTTCGCTGCTGCTGAGCTGGCGCAACACCACGGGCTGGTTCACCAACACCGATCCCTCCGCCTCGGTGCATTTCCGCGACGACGGCAGCCCTGAACACAACTACGTGCCCGCCATCGCTGCAACGCGTGGGCAGAGCAACCGCTGGCACGACCAGCCCGGCCTGAAGGGGGTCGTGCTTGACGGTGAGCGCAGCCAGCCGATCCGCGAGGGGCAGGGCCAGTGGTGCATCGCCGCCCCCGATCCAGCCTCCCTGCAGCCAGCAGGGGTGAGCGGACTGGTGATTCAGCGCTGCAGCCGCTGGAATCCCGCCGGCGACGGCGCTGAACTCTGGCACCCCTTCAGCCGCGATGGCTCAATTCCGGACAGCAACAACGACCGCTGCAGCACAGACAACGACCCCGCCAGCGCCGCCCTGGCGGTGCGCTGCCGGCTGGAGCCCGGCGCCACGATCGAGATCCCGCTGGTGATCAGCTGGGATCTGCCGGTGACGGCCTTCGCAGCCGGTAGCCAGGCGCTGCGCCGCTACACCGACATCCATGGCAGCGGTGGCACCAGCGCCGCCGCGATCGCCTCCGAGGCCCTGCGCGACTGGCGCGACTGGCGCGATCAGATCGAAGCCTGGCAGCAGCCGGTGCTGGAACGGCGCGATCTGCCGGAACCGCTGCGGATGGCCCTGTTCAACGAGCTCTACGACCTCGCTTCCGGCGGCACCCTTTGGACGGCTGCCACGCCACAGGATCCGGTTGGTCGCTTCGGGGTGCTCGAGTGCCTCGACTATGCCTGGTACGAAAGCCTCGACGTGCGTCTCTACGGCTCGTTCGCGCTGCTGCAGCTCTGGCCGGAGCTGGACAAGAGCGTGCTGCGCAGCTTCGCCCGCGCCATCCCCGCCGCCGACCCGACACCCCGCCCGATCGGCTGGTATTTCACCCAGGGCAAGGGCCGGGTCGAAGCCGCCCGCAAGGTGGCCGGCGCCACTCCCCATGACCTCGGCGCCCCCAATGAGCGCCCCTGGGACGCCAGCAACTACACCGCCTACCAGGACTGCAACCTCTGGAAGGATCTGGCCAGCGACTTCGTGCTCCAGGTGTGGCGCACATACCGCCTCGCTCCCAGCGGTCAGGACCTGCGCTTCCTGGCGGACTGCTGGCCCGCTGCGGTGCAGGCCCTGCGCTATCTCAAAGGCTTCGATGCCAATGGCGACGGCCTGCCCGACAACGGCGGTGCCCCGGATCAGACCTTCGACGACTGGCCGCTCAAGGGTGTGAGCGCCTACTGCGGCGCGCTCTGGATCGCCGCCCTGGAAGCGGCCCTGGCCATGGCCCAGGAACTGCAGCTCAGCCTGGGGCTTGATACCTCCGGCGAGCAGCGCGAATTCAGCGGCTGGTTGGTGCAATCACGCGCCAACTTCGACCCGTTGCTCTGGAACGGCGAGTACTACAACATCGACGCTGAAAGCGGCACGCCGGTGGTGATGGCCGATCAGCTCTGCGGCGACTTCTATGCCCGCCTGCTGGGTCTGCCGGCCGTGGTCGCGGATGAACGCGCTCACAGTGCTCTCAAGGCCGTGAAGGAAGCCTGCTTCGAGGGCTTCCAGGGCGGCCGGCTCGGTGTGGCCAACGGTTTGCGCCGCGATGGCACACCGCTCGATCCCAACGGGACCCACCCCCTCGAGGTGTGGACCGGCATCAACTTCGGCCTGGCTGCGTATTACCGACTCATGGGGGACCAGGCCACCGCCTTCGCCATCACTGGCGCCGTGGTGGATCAGGTGTACAGCGGTGGCCTGCAGTTCCGCACTCCTGAGGCGATCACGGCTGTGAACACCTTCCGCGCCTGCCACTACCTACGGGCGATGGCGATCTGGGCCCTCTGGGCCACCCACACCGACTGGCAGCCGATCCCCGGCGCTGAGCGGGAGGTGCTGGCGGCATGAGCGCACCACAACGTCACCTGCAACGGATCCGCAGCTGGCTGCTGTCGCTTGGGCTGCTGCTGAACATCGGCCTGATCGGCCTGACTGCGCTGACCCTCGCACCGGCACCAGCCATGGCGCAGGTGCATGCCCATGCCGATGAGAACGGCACACCGGTGGTGCGCAGCCTTGAGAGCCTGCGCGACCTCGACTATCAGAGCTGGCAGGCTGTTGCCTATCGCAGCGGCCCGATCGGCGGGCCGGTGACCCTGCGGATCGTGGGCTATCCAGGCAAGGTGCGCCTTGATCACCCCACAGCGCTCCTGGTGCATTCCGGCCGCAACACCTGGGCCCTCGACGACATCACCACGGCCAATCCCAAACTGGCGGTCGATGGCCGCGATGCTGCCGCTGAATTCGCGCTCAACCCGCTGCTGAGCGACCTGCACCAGAACCGGCCGCTGCGGCTGGAACTGCCTGGCGTGTTCGTGGAGCTGCCGGTGCCCCCCTATGTGGTGGCCGAATGGCGCAGCCTGCCCAGCTGGGTGGAGAGGTCAGACGCTGGAAGCAACACCCTGCAACCTTCGTTGTGAAGGCCCTTTGCAGCGCCGCCGACCGCCGTCGCTGGCGCCCCTGGATGCGGCGCGCTCTGCAGCTGGCGGCTCTCGGCGCCGGCCGCACCAGCCCCAATCCTCTGGTGGGGGCCGTGGTGCTCGATCGCGCCGGCCAGCTGGTGGGCGAGGGCTTCCATGCCAGAGCCGGCACGCCCCATGCCGAGGTGCATGCCCTGTCCCAGGCCGGTGAGCGGGCCAGGGGCGGCACCGTGGTGGTCACGCTCGAACCCTGCTGCCACCACGGCCGCACGCCTCCCTGCAGCGATGCCCTGATCCGCGCTGGCGTGGCCCGGGTGGTGGTGGCGATGACCGACCCCAACCCCCGGGTGGCGGGTGGCGGTATCGCCCAGCTGCAGGGTGCTGGCATCCCAGTGATCAGCGGCGTCTGCGCAGCCGAAGCCCAGGCACTCAACCGCGCCTTCTGCCACCGGATCGGCACCGGTCGGCCGCTCGCCATTCTGAAGTGGGCGATGAGCGCCGACGGCAGGACCGCCTTGCCCAACGGCTCCAGCCAATGGATCAGCGGTGCCAAGGCCCGCGCCTGGGTGTACCGGCTGCGGGCTGGTTGCGATGCGGTGATCGTGGGCGGTGGCACCGTGCGCGCCGATGATCCGCTGCTCACCAGCCGCGGCCAACGGCGGCCTGAACCGCTGCGGGTGGTGCTGAGCCGGCGGCTGGATCTGCCGACCCAGGCCCAGCTCTGGGATCAGGGCATCGCCCCCACCCTGGTAGCCCATGGGCCGGATGCCTCAGCGGCAGCCTGCGCGCGGATCGATCAGCTGGGGGTGGAACGGCTGCCGCTGGAGCGCTGTGAGCCGGAGCTGCTGCTGCAGGCCCTCGCCGAGCGGGGCTGCAATCAGGTGCTGTGGGAATGCGGGCCGGAGCTGGCGGCCAGCGCCCTGCGCCAGGGCTGCGTGCAGCAGCTGGCGGCGGTGATCGCCCCCAGGCTGCTCGGCGGCCTGGCCGCTCGCACCCCACTCGGCGATCTGGGCCTGGTGGATGTGAACCAGGCGGCGCTCTGGCAGGGTCCACAGCCGCAGCGACTGGGCGATGATCTGCTCTGGTGGTTGACAAGCGGTTCGCCGCCCTGATGCCGCCTTGCAATGCCGCCTTGCAACGCAGCAGCGCTCAGTCGCTGTCGCCGGCATCGCCATGGTGGTGCGGGTGACGATGGATCGGGTCGTCCACCGCTTCCTCCACCTGCACCGTGGCGCGGCTGATCAGCAGCCCCATCACCACCGCCAGATACAACGTGCCAATCACTGACACCGCCACGCTGGCCATCTGCGCCTGGGATGTGAGCGGCGTGATATCGCCGAAGCCAACGGTGGTGAGGCTGACAAAAGCGAAGTAGTTGAGCCGCACGAAATTGAGCTGCCAGGCCGGCTCGGTGCCCTGCGCCGACAGCACGTCGCTCAGCGGCAGAGAGCCTGTGGCGGCACCATGCACACTGCTGAAGCTGCCGCTGTGTATCGACTCGATCACACTGAACAGCAAGCCGGCCGTCAGACCGATCAGCAGATACCCGGCAAAGGCACCCATCAACACTCGCGTGTTGACACGACGCTCATAGCCGAGCCCCCGCACCAGTCGCACGGTGCTCCAGCCCATGAACAGCGTCCACAGCACCAGCATCAGCACGCCGGCGGAGCGGAAGGAGAGGGGGCTGAGGTACCAGCCAAGGCCGGAGGCCAGCGTGGCCAGCCCCAAGGCCCGATACAGCCAACGGGGCCAGCGCGTGAAGGGCACACTGCCGAGCGGCTGACCCAGGCCACGAATCATCACCAGCGGCAGCAGGTTGTAGCCGATCGCGGTCAGGCGGCTCCAGCGGCCCGGCAGCGCGAAGAAGATCATCAGCAGCACGCTCAGCCCCAGCAGGCGCGTGTAGCAGAGGTGGCGCTGCCGCAGGGCCGCGATGTGGTTCAAGGCTCCTGAATTGCCGGGTCTCAATTGTGGGTCGCAGCAGCGATCACGACCAGCGATCGCAACAAGGCACTCAAACGGGCAGGCAGAGTTGCCGCCCGCCAGCCGGCGGCTCCGGCTCCAGTACCTGCCAACCCGCCGGGTCCCACCCGCTCAGCAGCGGCTGCAGGGCGCGCAGCCCCGGGCCATCGGCGGGCGCCAGCCAGGCTTCCTCCAGGCCATGGGGAACAATCACCGGCATGCGGTCGTGCAGCGGCTGGATCAGGGCATTGGCGGCGGTGGTGAGCACGCAGCAGCTCTCCACCTCGCTGCCGTCGGGGCCGATCCAACGCTCCCACAGCCCGGCCAGCCAGAACGGGGCGCCATCGCGGCGGCGGATCAGCCGGCCCTTCTCCCAGAAGCCATCAGCCGGAAGCAGGCAGCGACGATGGCGCCAGGGGCCGCGGAAGCTGGCCTTTTCAGCCACGCTCTCACTGCGGGCATTGAACGGCCGCGGCCCCCGCAGCGGATCGCGGCTCCAGTCCGGCAGAAGCCCCCACAGCAGCAGTGCCGCGCCGCTGAGGCCATGCTCCTGACGCAGCGCCAGCACCGGTTCGCCGGGGCGGATCAACGGCCGCGCTCCGTAGTGATCGGCCAGGCCATGCGGCAGCGCACCACCGAGGTGCGGCAACAGCTGATCGAGGGGGGTGGTGAGGCAATACCGACCGCACATGCAGGGTTCCGATGCCGTTCCGTTCGGTTCTCACCCCCGCGCCCACGGGGATGGCTTCTAGTTTGGAGCCCTTCGAGCACCTGCCGCATGGCCATCCGCCAGGACGACACCCCCCCGAACCGGCGCTTCGGCATCATCAATCTGGTGCTGATCGGTTTCGGTGTGCTGCTGCTGTTCAGCAGCTTCCTGCCGAACCAGGGCATGCAGCAGGTGCCGCGTGTTCCCTATTCGCTGTTCGTGAGCCAGGTGGACGACGGCAATGTGCGCCGCGCCTACATCACCCAGGAACAGATCCGCTACGAACTGAAGGAACCACCGGCCGAGGGCGCACCGACGGTGCTGGCTACCACGCCGATCTTCGACATGGATCTGCCAAAGCGGTTGGAGGATCACGGCGTGGAGTTTGCCGCCGCACCGCCGCAGAAGCCCAGCTTCATCACCACGGCCCTGAGCTGGATCGTGCCGCCGCTGATCTTCATCCTGGTGCTGCAGTTCTTCGCCCGCCGTTCCATGGGCGGCGCCCAGGGGGCGCTGAGCTTCACCAAGAGCAAAGCCAAGGTCTACGTGCCCGATGAGGAATCGCGGGTCACCTTCGCCGATGTGGCCGGCGTGGATGAGGCCAAGCAGGAACTCACCGAGATCGTCGACTTCCTGAAAACGCCGGAGCGCTACACCGCCATCGGCGCCCGCATCCCCAAGGGGGTGCTGTTGGTGGGCCCCCCGGGCACCGGCAAAACCCTGCTCTCCAAGGCGGTGGCCGGTGAAGCGGGCGTGCCCTTCTTCATCATCAGCGGCTCGGAATTTGTGGAGCTGTTCGTGGGCGCCGGCGC
>JBEBCC010000113.1:0-11912 GCA_041158125.1 Cyanobacteriota bacterium | reverse complement strand
GCCCCCGCCATCCACCCAGCTCCGTGCTGCCACGGCTGGTCGTGGCGGCACAGTCGGCGGACAATGGACGGGCTGAACCCATCTCGCTCACGATGACCGCCCTCACGCTTCAGCCCTGGGTCACAGTGGGTGCGGCGTCCGGCGCCGACGTGTTCACGGATCTGGCCTTCACCAGCGCTGGCCAGTTACTGGTGGCGGGGGCCGGTGCGTTCGAAGGTGCCTCGGCTGGGGGAACGGATCTGCACCTCTCCCTGCGCGATCTGCGCGGGAGGTTGATCTGGCAGTGGAACTTCGGCACGACGCTGGATGATGCGTTTCTGGCGGTGGTGCCCTATGGCAATAACTTCCTGGCGGCAGGTTTTCTGGGTTCGTCCACCGGCAGTGATCGTCAGGCGATCTGGCTGATGTTCGATGGCAATGGTGATGTGGCTCTGGATGATGATGGTGACTATATCGGCGAAATCCTTGCCAGCAGTACTGCCACCGACGATCAGTTCAATGATCTGGCGGTGACGCCTGCCGGTCCGGTCGTGCTGGTGGGGGTGAGCCGCGGCAGCGGCACCATCGATGGTGTCGCCAAGGCCAACCCGGCGCCCACCGGCACCAGCCGCGGCAACGGTGATGGCCTGATCAGGATTGTTTCCAGCACCGGCAGCATCACCCGCCTGGTCGGTGGCAGCGGTGATGACGGCCTCGAGGCCGTGGCGGTTGTTCCCAGTGGCACGGCCGCCGGGCGGATCCTGGTCGGCGGCTACCAGACCGTCGCCGGCGGAGATCTGCAGGCTTATCTGGCTGCCTACGACAGCAGCGGCACGCGCAGCTGGGAGCAGTCGCTCGGCAGCTCGGCCAGCGCGGAGCGGCTGACGGCGGTGCTCTGTGATTCCACCAGGATCTATGTGGCGGGCAGCACCCGCGGTCTGTTCCCCGGCGCGGCTTCCCAGCGGGAGTCCACCCGGACCGATGCCGATGCTTTTCTGGCCGCGTTTGATCTCAATGGCCAGCAGCTCTGGGCCCAGCAGCTCGATGATTCGCTGCTGCAGGAAACTTCGGTGCAGCTGGCCCGCTTCGGTAGCCGGCTGGAACTGCTCACGGGTGATGGCGCCGACATGCGCCGGGTCAGTTTCAGCGCCGCCACCGGCCAGCGGCTGAGCAGCGAGCTGATCGGCGCGGGTTCCCAGGCTGTGGAAACCCCTGAGGCGGTGATCACCGATGCGCAGGGCCGCCTGCTGATAGCGGGCTCCACCAGCAGCGCGGGCGCTGTGCCCGATGCGCTCCTCTACCTCAGCGCCTATCAGCGCGATGTGCAGGCTCTTGATGCCCAGGGCCTGCCGCAGACCACAGCGTTCGCGCTCGATCCCGGCACCGGCCTGAAGTTCGCCGCCGGCAGCTACGCCATGCTCACCGGCCGACTGGTGATCGATGCCGGCGGTGCTGCGGAGTACACGCCCTATGACGAACTGCCGATGCTCTATGGCTGGAGCTCCAGCCTGCAGGATTCGATTCAGCTCAGCCTCACGGACCTGACCGGAGCGGCCGCCGGCAGCCGGGATCTGGTGCTGCGCCTCCCGCCAGCCCCGGCCAGCGCGCCGGTGCAGAGCCACACACTCAACGCCAACGCGGCGGCGGGTCAGGTGCAGCCCCTGGGGTTGGCGCGGCCTGAGCTGCTGCTCAGCCTCAGCGACACCACGTACACCACCGCGCAGGGCAACACCAACAAGCCCTCGGCCTTCAGTGGCACCACGGCCGCGGCCAGCGTGCGCCTGGCCGCCGACAAAGCGCCGATCACCGCCCTCAATGCGCTGCGCTACGCCCGTGAACTGCTCTACAACCGCACGGTTTTTCACCGTGTGATCGATGGCTTCATGGTGCAGGGCGGTGGCTTCAGCGCTGACCAGCTCAGCGCCTCCGGCTTTGGCGCCATCCCCTCTTTCCCGCAGATTCCCCTGGAGGGCACGCTCAGTACCGGGCTTGCCAATCAGCGCGGCACGATTGCCATGGCGCGCACCAGTGATCCCAACAGCGCCAGCAGCCAGTTCTTCGTGAACGTGGTTGATAACGCTTTCCTCAATGACAAGCCACCGGCGGGTAATGATTTCAGTGGCACGGCTGGTTATGCGGTGTTTGGTGCGGTGGTCAGTGGCATGGATGTGTTTGATGCCATTGCCAAGGCGCCGAAGCGTTATGCAGCCAATGGCGGTAATGATGCCGGCTGGGGAGCAAAGGACAGCCGTACGCTGTTTGAGGACATCACCGAGCCGGTGGTGGTGATCGAACAGGCGGGTTTCCGTGCTGCCCCCACGCAGCTGCAGTACACCCTGCACAGCCAGCCATCGTTTGGCACGGTGAGCCTGGATGCGAGTACGGGTGGGTTTCTTTACCAGCCGGGCGCCGCTTACAGCGGCTCGGATCAGTTTGAGGTTCGCGTCAGCAGTGCTGCCCTGGCCGGCCTCCCGGAGCGCAGCGTGGTGCAGCGGGTGGCGGTGTCGGGGATGCAGGGGCGAGCCAGTTACAACCTGCAAACAGGGCCACAGGGCCACAGGGTGCAGCTCACGGATGCTGCCGCCGTGTTCAATCTGGTCACCAGCACCGGCTCACCGGATCTGATCGAGGCGAAGGTGGGCGTTGGCCTGACCTTGCAAGCTCGCTCGACGGAGGTGTGGGGGGAGCGTTATGTCGCCCGCAACGTGGGCCATGCCGGAGTCCCCGGTACCGGCGAGCGCATCAGCCTGAAGGGGTTGGCCCGGTATGCCTTTGTGGCTCATGCCATCGCCGCTGCCACCACGACGATCGAGCTCGAGCCCGAGAAGGACTCAGCCCTGTTCCTGCACGACGCCCATTCGGCCTTTCATGCCGACGTTGTGCGCTCCTCGGACAGTGATCAGCGCGCCTCCGCGCAACGGTTGCTGGAGGTGGACACGATCCGCATGGGCAGTGCCGGCGGCACGTCGATCGTTGATCTCACCAGCACCGACTACATCACAGGCGCGGTGACGGTGTACACCGCTGGTCGCGGCCGTTCAATCGTCTGGGGTTCCGAGGCGGATGACACGGTGCGCAGCGGTGGCGGTGACACCGTGATCTATGGCGGCAAGGGCAGCAACCGGCTGGAGCTGGGCGCTGGTGTCGACATCCTGCAGTACCGGGCCGGCGTCGCCGCTCGGGATGTGGTGAGCGCCTTTGAGCCCGGCCGCGACCGCCTGCAACTCTGGGCGTCGTCAGGGCAGGCGATTGATGCACCGACCCTGACCACGATCACAACCGCCTCCGCCACATTCAGTCAGCTCAGCTGGGGCGGCAACACCATTGATTTCCTCGGTCTGTCGAACCTGCAGCTGCACCAGCTCCAGATCAGCGACGCCACCGCCACGGCCTGAACCAGGTGTGACGTCGCTGATCTGCAGCTCAGCCTTCCTCTTCCACCCAGGTGCTGGCCACGTGCAGCTCGTCGAGCTGCTTGGCGGCCACGCCACCGGGGGCGCCGGTCATCAGGCAGCGGGCCTGCTGGGTCTTGGGGAAGGCGATCGTGTCGCGGATCGACTCCTCGCCGGCCAGCAGCATCACCATCCGGTCGAGGCCGAAGGCCAGGCCGCCGTGCGGCGGGGCGCCCATGTCGAGCGCTTCCATCAGGAAGCCGAACTGCTGGTTGGCTTCGTCCAGCGGCAGGCCGATGGTCTGCAGCACCTGGCGTTGCAGGGCTGAATCGTGGATGCGCAGCGAGCCACCGCCCAGCTCAAGGCCATTGAGCACCAGGTCGTAGGCCTGGGCGCGGGCCTCGGGCAGGGTGTCGGCCCAGGCGGCTGGGTCGTCGCCCAGATCGGCGCTGTTGGGGGCGCAGAAGGGGTGGTGCAGCGCCTCATAGCGGTTCTCGCCTGAGTTGAACTCGAACATCGGGAAATCCACCACCCAGAGGAAATTCCAGGTGTCGTTCTCGCGGTCGGGCTTCACCAGGCCCAGCTCGCGGGCCAGGAACTGGCGCACCCGATCGAGGGCCTTGTTCACGGTCGCGGTGTCGCCGGCCCCGAACAGCAACAGCGTTCCGGGCTCGGCGCCGGTGCGCAGCAGCAGCTCGGCCTTCTTCTCCTCGGAGAGGTTGTCCTTGATGGCGCCGATCGTGTCGATCTCGCCGTTCTCGCGCACGCGGATGAAGGCCAGGCCGCCGGCCCCAGCCTTCTGGGCCTCGCTGAACACATCGCCACCGGGCTTGATGCGCACGTTGCTGAGGGCCTCGTTGCCGCCGGGCACTGGCAGCACCTTCACCGAGCCGCCGGCGGCCACGGCGCCGCTGAACACCTTGAAGCCCATATCGGCCACCAGGTCGCTCACGTTGACCAGCTCCATGCCGTAGCGGGTGTCGGGGCGGTCGGTGCCGTAGCGCTCCATCGCTTCATGCCAGGTGAGGCGCGGGAAGGGGCGCGGCAGCTCCACCCCCTTCACGGTTTGCCAGATCGAGGCGATCAGGGATTCGTTGAGCTCCAGGATCTGCTCCTGGTCCATGAAGCTCATTTCCATGTCCAGCTGGGTGAATTCCGGCTGGCGGTCGGCGCGCAGATCTTCGTCGCGGAAGCAGCGGGCCACCTGGTAGTAGCGCTCGATGCCGCCCACCATCAGCAGCTGCTTGAACAGCTGGGGCGACTGGGGCAGGGCGAACCATTCGCCGCCGCACACCCGGGAGGGCACCAGATAGTCGCGGGCACCTTCGGGGGTGGAGCGGGTGAGCACCGGCGTCTCCACCTCGATGAAGCCCTGGTCTTCCAGGAAGCGGCGGGCGGCCTGGATGGTCTGCGCCCGCAGCCGCAGGTTGCTGTTCATGCGCTCGCGGCGCAGGTCGAGGTAGCGGTGGCGCAGCCGCAGCTCCTCGCGGGTGTTCTCCTCGTCGTGCACCGACACGGCGAAGGGCAGGTTGCCCTTCACGCTGTTCAGCACCGTGATGGCGCTGGCCAGCACTTCCACGCGGCCGGTGGTCAGCTTCTCGTTGATGGCGTCGGCGGGGCGCTCGCGCACCTTGCCTTCCACCTGGATCACCGTTTCGTTGCGCAGGTGTTCCGCCACACCGAACATCTCGGCGCCGTTGTCGGGGTCCACGGTGATCTGCACCGTGCCGCTGCGGTCGCGCAGGTCGATGAAGATCACCCCGCCGTGATCACGGCTGCGGTCCACCCAGCCGCACAGCTGCACGGCCTGGCCGGTGGCATCGGGGCGCAGGTCGCCGCATCCGTGGCTGCGCATGCTGGGAATCCGAGAGCAATCGGCGATTTTCCCATGGGAGCGGCCGTGCCGGTGGGCCTGGAGGTGCGCCTGGCGCTGCGCGAGATCGGCGGCAGCGGCGGCGGATCCTGGGCAGGATGGCGATGCCGGCTTGCTCTCCCCGTTCAGCTTCTGCTGCCCTGCAGATTCTCCTGCCCTGCAGAACCGTCATGTCCGCCCTGTCACCGATGAACCGCCGCCAGCTGCTGATCGGTTCCACCTGCGCTGCGGCGGGCACCGCCCTGCAGCTGCTCGGCGTCAGGCCAGCACGGGCGGCGTCAGCGCCGCTGGATGAGGTGCTGCTGGAGCGGCTGCAGGTCTGCACGCCGCGCGATGCATTGGCGCGGTTGCAGGCGGGCAATGCCCGCTTCGCTCGGGCCTGGGCCGAGGCCGGCAGCCTGGTCGACCCGCAGCAGCGCATGCAGGCGCTGGATGACATCTGGCGTGACAACTGCCAGATCGACCCGGCGGCCCTGGCCCAGGGCCAGCAACCATTCGCGGCCCTGCTCTGCTGCGCTGATTCCCGGGTGGAGCCGAGCTGGCTGTTCGCCTGCGGCTCCGGCGAGTTGTTCCAGGTGCGCAGTGCCGGCAACACCGTTTTCGATCAGGCCATCGCCTCGCTGGAATACGCCGTGGCGGTGCTGGGTGTGCCGCTGGTGCTGGTGATGGGGCACAGCGGCTGCGGTGCGGTGCAGGCCGCCCTCAGCCGTGCACCCCTCACGCCGCTGCTTGAGGAGCTGGTGCAGCCGATCCGCGCCAGCCTGCGCAGCGGCGACGATCTCACCCAGGCGATCGAGGGCAATGCCCGCCAGTCGGCCGCCCAGTTGACCCAGCGCAGCGCGGTGCTCAGGGATGCGGTGAGCGCCGGCAGGCTCACGATCCGCAGCGCCTGCTGCGACATCGGCAGCGGCCTGGTGCGCTGGCTCTGAGCGCAGCTTCAGCCGCGTCGGTAGAAGGGCCGCTTCACCACCAGCGCCGGTTCGGCCTTGCCGCGGATCTCCACCGCCAGTTCGGTGCCCACCCGCGCCAGCTCCGCTGGCACCCGTGCCAGGGCGATGCCGGCCGCCAGGCTCGGCGACCAGCCGCCGCTGCTCACCTGGCCGATGGCCGGGCTGCCGGCCGCGGCGCCAGGGCCCAGCACCGGGTAGCCATGGCGGGGGATGGCTCGGCCCTGCAGTTGCAGGCCCACCAGCCGCTGCGGCACCCCCTCGGCACTCTGGCGTTCCAGCACGGCGCGGCCGATGAACGGTTTCGGCATCTCCAGGTGCACCAGCCAGCCCAGCCCCACGTCCAGTGGGCTGGTCTCCGCATCCATGTCCTGGCCGTAGAGGTGCATCGCCGCCTCCAGTCGCAGCGTGTCGCGGGCGCCAAGGCCGCAGGGTGTCACGCCATCGGTCAGCAGCTGTTGCCAGAGCGCCAGGCCGGCTGCCGGGGGCAGCAGCAGTTCAAATCCGTCTTCGCCGGTGTAACCGGTACGGCCCACGAACAGCTCTGCATCCGCCGCGGCGCCCGCTGTTGAGCCCAGCCGCAGCTGGCGATGGCCGAAGCGCGGCAGGCCGCTGAGGCTGGTGCCGCTGAGGGCTTCCAACCGTGCAGCCGCCTCCGGACCCTGCAGCGCCAGCAGCACACCATCGGCCTTGGCATCGTCGATGCGGATGCCCTGCGGCTCCAGCTGGCTGCGCAGCCAGGCGGTGTCGGTGGCGGCGCAGGCGGCGTTGATCACCAGCAGCAGCTCGCCAGGGCCGCGGTCGTAGACGATCAGGTCGTCGCGGATGCCGCCGGCCTCGTTGAGCAGCACTGTGTAGCAGGCCTCGCCCGGGCCGCTGCGGAACAGATCGGTGGGCACCAGCGCCTGCAGGGCATCCTTCACATCGGTGCCGCTCAGGCGCAGCACGCCCATGTGGGAGATGTCGAACACGCCGCAGCGCTGGCGCACGGCCTGGTGTTCCTGCAGCAGACCGCCGAACTGCACGGCCATCTCCCAGCCGGCGAACGGCACCATTCGCCCGCCGACCGCCACGGCGGCCTCGTAGAGCGGCGTGCGCTGCAGCGGACTGGCGGCGGCAGCGGCGCTCATGGCGTTTGGGGGCATTGGACTCTGGCCGGATCCTATGGACGGCCATCGCCTCCCGGGCCCGCTGCCACCAGGACGCAATGGCACAGAGAGTGGAAGAGATCCCGCAGCCTGGCGCTCGGCCCTGGCCAGGACTGGGAATGCTGACTAGGTTGAGCCCCCCGAGGCCGCCTGCCATGGGCCATGGCCCCAGCTGCCGCAGCTGCCGCCACTGCCAGCCCCCGCTGGGGGAACAGGTGGGCTGGTGCGCGTTGCGTCGCCTGCCGATTCATCCGGAGCTGGCGGGGGATCTGTGGTGCCACCACTGGACGGCGCGCCCGCCGCGGCTGCCGCAGCTGCTGGAGCGTCAGCGCCTGGAGCCGTTGCCTCAGAACCGCCAGCTGGCGCTGCCTGAGCTGCTGGAGGGTTGAGTTGTCACTGCCCGACCGATGGCACCAGCGCCTGCGCGGCGCTGCAAAATTGAAGAAAACAGAAAGATCTGTTCCTTCGGTCTCGCGGCTGTAGTCCTCCATGCCGATCGCATCGGCCGAAGGTGCCAAGCTTCGGTCACAGGATCACAGTCCAGGAGGTGAGTGCGTTGGTTGCAGGCATCACGGTGGCGACCCCGGTCGATCTGATGGCCACGCAGGTGGATAGCGAAACGCTGTCGTTCGCGACCGGAGCGGCGGTGTTCCGGCGTGGTCAGCCCGCTGATGCCATTTATGGCGTACGCCGCGGCATCGTTGAGGTGATCAGCGCCGAGGGCGACAAGCTCTGCTGCCGGCCCGGTGAATTGTTCAGCTATGAAGACATCGTCTGGAAGGACGGCACCTACCGCAATGACGCCCTGGCCCGGACGCCGGTGGAGCTGGTGCGGCTTGATCGGTTGCGCTTCCTCAATCTGCTGCACAACCACCCGACGATGGCGATCCAGCTGATCGGCCAACAGCATGAGCGTCTGCGCGAGCAGCGGGCCAGCGGTACCTGCGCCTACTGAGCGGGCCCGGGCCGCAGCGCAGCCTCAGCGATCCAACAGGAACAGCAGGCTGCGCACCACCTTGGCCGCCAGCACGCTGCTCACCCCGGTGGGATCGAGCATCGGCGCCAGCTCCACCACATCGGCGGCCACCAGGTTGTGGTGGCGCAGCTCCTCCACCAGGGTGGCGAAATCCTTCCAGAGGAAGCCGCCCGGTTCGGGGGTGCCGGTGCCGGCCATCACGGCCGGGTCGAACCAGTCGAGATCCACCGTGAGGTAAAGCGGCTGGCCGCGCAGGGGCTTGAGGGCTTCGGCCATGCGCTCGATCGCCACCAGGCGCCCCGTCTGGCGCAGTTCGGAGAACTCTGCGCGGGTGCCGCTGCGGATCGCGATCTGCAGCAGCTGCTGGCTGGGCAGCACCTCCAGACAGCGGCGCATGGCGCAGGCATGGCTGTGGTGGGCGCCGAGCCATTCGTGGCGCAGGTCGGCGTGGGCATCGAGCTGCACCAGCACCAGATCCGGGTGCTGGGCGGCCACTGCCGCCACGGCGCCGGAGCTGATCGAGTGCTCCCCGCCGAGCATCAGCGGCTTCAGACCCAGGGCCAGCACCGCCTCTGTGGCCCGCTTCACGGCGGTCACCACCGGCTCCGGTGCGCCGAAGGGGATGTCCACGGCGCCGAGGTCGGCGATGGCCAGCTCCTCCAGGTCGCGATCGAGCTGGGGGCAGTAGCTCTCCAGGCCCGGGCTCACCTCGCGGATGGCGGCGGGGCCGAAGCGGGTGCCGGGCCGGAACGAGGTGGTGCCGTCGTAGGGCACGCCGAACAGGCCAACGCGGCAGCCAGCCGGATCCCGCTGGCTGCCCATGTAGATAGCGCCGTCGGTGTCGAACATCGTGAGGTTGGACATGGGTTCAGGCCTCCAGGGCGCGCTCAATGGCGGCGGGGATGGCGTCGAAGGCGCCGCGTTGCCAGCGGGGACTCCAGATCTCGGAGCCACGGACGACGGCCGCGGCGCGATCGGCGTCCGGCTGCAGGTAGCGACGGCCGTCCGTGGCGGCGAACGTCCAGCTCCACCAGCCGCTCGGATACATCGGCACCCAGCCGTATAGCGGATCGGCGTGGCCGAACACCTCGCGCAGCAGCTTCACGGTGTCGAGGTGCACCTGGCGGAAGGCCTCCGGCGATTCGCTCTGGGTGGCGAACACACCGCCGGGCCGCAGGATGCGGCGGCAGTTCTCGAAGAAGGCGCGGTTGAACAGGCCCTCGGCCGGGCCGGCCGGATCGGAGCCGTCGACGATCACCACGTCGTAACTGGCATCGGGGGCATTGGCGGCCCAGGCGATGCCGTCGCCGACGGTGAGGTGGAAGCGGGGATCGCTCCAGCAGCCAGCGCCGATGCTCGGCAGATGCTGCTGGCTCCACTCCACCACCAGGCCGTCGATCTCCACCATGTCGAGGTGCTGCACACCAGCGTGGCGCAGGCACTCGCGGGCGGTGCCGCCATCGCCGCCGCCGATCACCAGCACCCGCTCGATGCTGGCGGCGCCGCAGAGGGCCGGGTGCACGATCGCCTCGTGGTAATGCCGTTCCTGGCGCTCGGCCGTCATCCAGCAGCCGTCGAGCAGCAGGCCTTTGCCGTAGCGCTCGCTCTCGATGATCGTGACCCGCTGGAATGGCGACTGCTGCTCGGCGATCACGCGGCCCGCCAGTCCATAGCGCACGCCATCGAAGATCTCGTCGACCCAGCCTGATGCAAACACGGGCGAGCCGGTGCTGGGGGCGGGTTGGCTGCTGCTCTCGGCCATCGGCGCGGCGGTTGCTACCTCCAGATTTGCGCATCGCCGGTGTGCTCCCCGTGACAGCCTGAGCCCATGGCCGCCCCCCAGCCGATCGCCGATCTGCAGCTGCCCCTGCCGGGCGGGTCACTGCTGCGCATCCCGGCGGCGGAGCTGCGCTGGCGCTTTTCGCGCAGCTCAGGCCCTGGCGGCCAGAACGTGAACACCACCGATTCGCGGGTGGAGCTGCTGTTTGATCTGGCGGCCACGAGCGCTCTGCCGCCGGCCCTCCAGGCCCGGGCCCTGCGGCGGCTGGAGGACAAGCTGGTGGATGGGGCGATCGTGATCGCGGCCAGCGAGCACCGCTCCCAGTGGCAGAACCGCGTGGCGGCCCAGCGGCGCCTGGTGGAGCTGCTGCAGGAGGCGCTCAAGCCGCCACCGCCGCCGCGGCGTCCCACCCAACCCACCCGGGGCTCGAAGGAGCGGCGCCTGGCGGCCAAGAAGCAGCGCAGCGCCATCAAGGGCCAGCGCAGCGGCCGGGTTCAGCTGCCGGAAGACTGAGCGGTGGCGCTGTCGGTTTGAGTCGCCTCCGCCCGGATCGCCGCCTTGGCCTGCTGCCAGAGGCCTTCCAGTTCGCGAATGCTGCGGCCCTGGATGTCACCCCCCAGGGCCCTTTCCACCCGTGAGAAGCGATCGAGGAAGCGGTGGTTGGTGCCGGCCAGGCCGGCTTCCGGGTCGATGCCGCACCAGCGGGCCACGTTCACCAGGGTGAACAGCACATCGCCCAGTTCCTCCTGGGCGTGGGCCTTGTCGCCGCTGGCCTGGGCCTCTGCGACGGCCTCCTTGAGCTCGTCGAGCTCCTCGTGCACCTTCTCCCACACGCCGGCCATGTCATCCCACTCGAAGCCGGCGGCGGCGGCCTTTTTGGAGATCGTCATCGCACCGGCCAGGGCGGGTTGGCCGCGCACTTTGCCGGCGAGGCGGTCGCTCAGGGGGCTGGCAGAGGGTGCGGGGGCCGTGCGGCCTGGTTCGGCGGCGGTGGGTGCTGCCTCTGCGGCCTGAGCCGCTTGTGCGGCCTGTGCGGCCTGCGCGGCCCGTTCGGCCTGCTCCTGGGCCTTGATCGCCTCCCAGCTGGCCTTCACGGCGGCGGCATGCGGGGCGTCCGGGCGGGCGTCGCCCTCGGCGAACACGTGGGGGTGGCGGCGCACCAGCTTGGCGGTGATGCCGCTGGCCACGGCGGCTAGGTCGAAGCGCTGCTCCTCGCTGGCGATCTGGGCGTGCAGCACCACCTGCAGCAGCAGGTCGCCCAGCTCCTCCGCCAGGTGGCGGTCGTCGCCGTGGCGGATGGCATCGGCCACCTCATGGGCTTCCTCCAGCACGTAGGGCACCAGCGAGGCGTGGGTCTGCTCCAGGTCCCATGGGCAGCCCCCCTGGGGATCGCGCAGTTGCGCCACCACCGCCCGCAGCTGTGCGATGGCGCCCGCCGTGGAGGCCGGCGGCGCCGGCGCATGCCCGTCTTCAGGGCGATCACTGATCCAGAGGCGAAAGCAGGCGGCCTGCATCAGCGAGGTGGGGGCCTCCAGCCCGGCGCTGAGCAGGCGGCGCTCCAGCAGCAGCGGGTCGAGCGAAAACACCGCGGTGTTGCGGGAGGCCATCACCGATTCCACCGTGGCCGCATCCATCCCCAGGGAGCGGAAGCGGGCGGCGGCAAGCTGCAGCCAGGGCTCCATGGCCTCCCCTTCCGGTTCGCTGTAGCTGCTCAGCAGCAGCGCGCCCCCCGGGGCCACCTGGGCCCCCAGCTGGTCGAGCAGGGGCCGCTGCGCCGCCGGCTCCAGCACGTGCAGCACGTTGTGGCAGATCACGGC
>JBEBCC010000112.1:0-8000 GCA_041158125.1 Cyanobacteriota bacterium | reverse complement strand
TTCAAAGACAAACCAGGCGGCTTGGTGGTCGATTACATCGGCATCGCCCCCCAACTCAAGGAAGCACTGGCCACCTACACCGCCGCCAAGGGCAAGGGTGCTCCCACCATCGACACCCGTGAGGCACTGCGGATCCTCAAAGAAAAACTCCAGGTGGCCCGAGATCTGCTCCACCCCATCGACTGGAGTGGATTCAGGGATCCCAAAACAGCCATGGCACTGCTGCCCAACTGCCTGGATCACATCCTGGCCATGCCCGATGGCAAGAAGCGCTATTGCGACACCGTGCTGGCGATGACCAAAGCCTTTGCCCTGTGCGGAACGCTGGATCAAGCGATGGCACTCAATGATGAAGTCACCTTCCTGCAGGCGATCCGTGCACCACTGATCAAAGGTGATGGCACCGATGGGGGTGATGGAAGGGCGCCAAAGAATGTTGATTTCCAGCTACGACAACTTCTATCGGAGTCGTTGGTTGCCGATGGCATCACGGATGTCTTCAAGGTCGCAGGTCTTGAAAAACCAGACATCAGCATCCTCTCGGATCAGTTCCTGGCAGAGGTGAGCAAGATCCCCCAGAAGAACCTGGCGGTTGAACTGCTGCAGCGCCTGCTCAGAGAAGAGGTTCAGACCCGCTTCAAAACCAATGTGGTGAAGCAGAAGCGCTTCAGCGAACTGCTCCAGGTATCGCTGAACAAATACGCCAACCGCTCGATTGAGGCAGCACAGGTCATGGAAGAACTGATTGCGATGGCAAAGCAGTTCCGCGAGGAGGCAGAGAAAGTCGAGGCGATGGGTTTGTCGGTTGCTGAAGTTGCCTTCTACGACGCTCTGGCGAACAACCAGTCGGCCCACGATCTGATGGGTGATGAGGTGCTGATGGAGATGGCACGGGAACTGGCGGAAAAACTCAGAGGCAACCTCAGCATCGACTGGCAATACAAGGAGAACGTTCGGGCACGACTGCGAACGATGATCAAGGCGCTGCTGAAGCGCTACAAATATCCACCTGATCAAGAGGTGGCAGCGATCGAACTGGTGCTCCAGCAGACCGAAATGATCTCTGAAGAATGGGCACGCGAAGATCTGGGCAACAAGATCCAGGCAGTGGTGGCCAAGGCCCTGGCCGAGAACTCCTGCGGGGTGCTGCCATCCCAGCCTTGAAGGTGATGGCCCATCGCTGCACACCGGTTGCGCTGCTGGCCCGCCGACCCGCCCTGGGCATCGAGCCGATCGGTGGAACCGGATGCGGCGGCACCTGATCGGCGGCGCCATGTAGGCACATTCGCTCAATGCAAGCGCCGGCGGCCTGATCAGCCTGGGGGAGTCCTGTCGTTCCCGGATCGGTCTCGTGGTGGGTCTGTTGATCGTGTTGCCGGCGCTGCTGATCGGTTGCAGCACTGTGGTGTTCATGGCCCGCGAGGAGCAGGCGCTCGCCTCGCCCCCCGCCGGTCGGCGTTGAGTCGGGCAGGATGGGGCTGTGACGGTCCGCCATCGGCGGATTGATCGACGCTGAGGCCCGCATCATCCGCATGTCGCGTTTTCCCGCATCCCTGATCGCCGCCGGTGGCGCCACCGCCCTCTCAGCGATGCTTCTGCAGAGCCCTGCTCTCGCCCATGGCAGTGCCGCCGCCACCGCCAGCGCCGGTCTGCTCCATCCCTTGCTGGGTGTGGACCACCTGCTGCTGCTGATCGCCGTGGGTACGGCGGCGGCGGTGACCAGCCCGCGTTTGCTGCTGTGGGCCCTTGGCGGTGCCGTGGTCGGCGGGCTGCTCGGGGCCGCCGGGTTGCAGCTGCCGGCTGTTGAGCTGCTGGCGGCCCTGGCTGTGGCGGCTGTGGGCCTCTGGGCGCTGGTGGCCCAGCGTCGCCAGGGTGTGCCGCAGCCCCTCGCCCGCGGCGGCGCCGCCCTGATCAGTGCGGCGGTGCTGGTGCACGCCCTGCTGCATGGCCTCGAGGCCCCGGCCGCCGGTGTCGCCGGCTGGTGGCTGATGGCCCTGCTGAGTTCCGCGGCCGTCTGCGGCGCCACCACCCTGCTGCTGCGCCGTCTGCCGGCTGCCGCCGCCCGCTGGAGTGCCGCCGCGCTGGTGCTGCTGGGTCTCGGCCTGGCGGCCTGATCGCCTGCGGCCCCCGCGATGACCCAGGTCGCCCCCGCCTCGTCGCCGTCGCCAGCGGCGCCGCCCCGCCGTCCAGCCTGGCTGGGCCCCCTGGTGGCTGGCCTCTGCTGTGGCGTGACCTATGGCATCAGCCAGCGGTTGCTCAGCCTCAATGTGGGTGAGCTGATTCGTTTCGGCCAGGGGTTTGACGTGCAGGTGTTCCCCGGCACCACGCTCGACAGCCTGCGCTTGCGCTTCGGTGACGCCGCTTCGGAGCTGCGCGGTGATCTCGAGCTGCAGCAGTTGCAGCAGCAGCCCGAGCCGCCGGCCACCGAAACGGTGGAGCCGGCCAGCGACGCGGAGCCCCTGCCGCCGGACCTGCCAGCCGCGCCGGAGGCCGGCGCGAACGACCCAGCCGCCGCCCCCCGCGACGCCAGCGAGCCCACCCCGCCCGCCGCCGCGCCGCCGCCGCCCCAGCCCACTCCTGCGCCCCCCGCCGCTGCTCCGCGCCCCTGAGGGCCGCGTTGATCTGCCACAGTTTCGCCAGCACCGCCGCGGCCAGCCATGAGCGCGCCCCAGACCCTTGTTCAGGCCGCCCTCAATCGGCTCAGCGCCCGCTTCGGCAGCGGCTTGGTGGAGGCGGCCGCAGGCCTGGCTGTGCTGGCGCAGGATGCACCGGAGCGGTTGCGCCGCGAGTGGGAGCTGTTTCGCGAGGAGGTGGAGCTGGAGGTGCAGCGGCTCGAGCATCCCGATGCTGAAGGCGGCGGCAGTGCCAGGGGGGCTGGTTTCCGTGACACGGCCGATGGCCCGGCCGCGCCGGCCTGGGCTGATGCGCAGCCCGATCCTCAGCAGCAGGTCGACGACCTGCGCGCCAGCGTCGCCCGGTTGGCGCGGCTGCTGGAGGGCCAGGCCTGATGCATCGCTTCACTCAGGCCCTGCGGGCGCTGGGGCGCTCCCTGCGCATCTGGCGCACCGTGCTGCAGCTGGTGCTGCTGCTCTGGTGGGATGGCTCCGCCTGGAGCTACCGCGCCGGCATCAGCCCGGAGCGGCGCGAAGCGCGGCAGCGCCGCCGCGCCCGCTGGCTCACAGGTGAGCTGCTGCAGCTCGGCTCGGCTTTCATCAAGCTCGGCCAGCTGCTCTCGGCCCGCCCCGATGTGCTGCCCAGCTGCTGGGTGGAGGAGCTCTCCCGCCTGCAGGACAGCGTGCCCCCCTTCCCGTTCAACACAGCCCAGGGCCTGCTGGAGCAGGAGCTGGGGGAGCGCTGTGCGGAGATCATCGATCTTGAAACCGAGCCCCTGGGTGCGGCTTCCCTGGCGCAGGTGCATCGCGCCAGCCTGCGCAGCGGCCGCCAGGTGGTGTTCAAGATCCAGCGGCCCGGGCTGGAGCGTCTGTTCCGTCTTGATCTGGAGGTGATGCAGCAGGTGGCGGCGGTGCTGCAGCGCCATCCGCGCTGGGGTGTCGGTCGCGATTGGGTGTCGATTGCCCAGGAATGCCGCCATGTGCTGCTGCGGGAGCTGGATTTCCGCCTGGAGGCTGAGCACGCCGCCCGCTTCCGTCAGCAGTTTCTCGATGATCCGGCGATCCGCATCCCCTCGGTGGTGTGGGAATTGAGCAGCCGCCGGGTGCTCTGCCTCGACTATCTACCTGGCATCAAGATCAACGATCGCGCCGCCCTGCTGGAGGCGGGCATCGATCCAGCGGCCGTGGCGGAGAAGGGTGCCGCCAGCTATCTGCAGCAGCTGGTGCGTTTCGGTTTCTTCCACGCCGACCCCCATCCCGGCAACCTGGCGGTGGCCCCTGATGGCGCGCTGATCTATTACGACTTCGGCATGATGGGCACGCTGTCCCAGCGGCTGCGTGGTCGTCTCGGCCGGATGGTGACGGCCGCCGCCGCCCGCGATGCGGCCGGCCTGGTGCAGGAGCTGCAGGCCGCCGGTGTGATCGCCGCCGGCATCGACCCCGGCCCGGTGCGACGCCTGGTGCGGCTGATGCTCCAGGAGGCGCTCACGCCGCCGTTCAGCGCCAATGTGCTGGAGAAGCTCTCGGGGGATCTCTATGCGCTGGTGTATGGCCAGCCGTTTCGGCTGCCGCCCGAGCTGATCTTTGTGATGCGGGCGTTGTCCACATTTGAGGGTGTAGGCCGCAGCCTTGATCCCGGCTTTAGCCTCGTGGCCATCGCCCGTCCCTATCTGCTGCCGCTGATGAGCGCCTCCGGCACCGGTCCCAGCGACCTCTTCAATCAGCTCAGCCGTCAGGCGGTGGAGGTGGGCAGCCGGGCGCTGGGCCTGCCCCAGCGCCTGGAGGAAAGCCTCTCGCGCATCGAGCAGGGTGATCTGCAGGTGCAGATCCGCGCCGGTGAAACCGATCGGCTGCTGCGGCGTCTGGCCTTGAGCCAGCAGTCGGCGGGGCAGGCGGTGCTGCTGGGGGCGTTGGCGGTGGCAGCGGCGCTGCTGGCCGCCAGCGCCCGGCCGGCGCTCACGGCGGTGCCGCTGCTGTGCGGTCTGCCAGTGGGAATCAGCTGGCTGAAGCTGCAGGCCCGCTTGCGCCGCGATGCCCGCCTCGAAACAATGCAGGGCAGATCCTGATTTGATCCCCATGGCATGGCCCGCTGCGGCGCTCACGCCCCTGAGTGGCGTCTCGGCGCTCGATCCGGTGCAGTTGCTGTCGCTGCTGGGGGCGGTGATGCAGCTGCTGGCCTATGCGCTGATGCAGCTGGGGCGGCTCCCCAGCGCCAGCTATCCCTACCAGCTGGCCAACGTGATCGGCTCGCTGTTGATGACAATCGTGGCCACAATCAACCGTGAATACGGCTTCATCCTGATGGAAGCCGTGTGGTGCCTCACCTCCGCCTATGGCCTGATCCGCCTGATGCGTCAGCCGGCCGACGCCACCACGGCAGCCTGATGAGCGGATTGTTCACGGCGCAGCACCGCTTGCTGCTTCTGGCCCTGACGGCGCTGGTGGCCCTGGCTTTGGATTGGCCCCTGGCGGCGGGGGCCGCCGCCGCCGCCACCCTGCTGCAGGCGCTGCTGCTGCTGGAGTTGGACGGGGTGGCATCGCTGCGGGCCTGGCTGCAGCAGCCGCGGCTGCCGCGCTGGCTGGTGCTGCTGTTGGCCCTGGTGGCGGCGCTGGTTCTGCTCAGCAGCAGTGGTGTGGCGGGGGTGTGGCTGCAGGTGGTGCCGCGTTGGTTGGTGGCGCAGCAGGCGTTAATGAGTGATCTGGCGCAGATCGCGATTGCCTCGTTGGCGTTGGTGGTAACGCTGCGGCAATTCTCGATCGAGCGGGTGATCATCAAGGAGCTCAACCTGATCACGCAGGCGCAGCTGGTGGATAACTTCATCCAGGGCATCTCCGAGATGGTGAGCGATGGTGATGGCTTCCTCGAGGATTGGCCGCTGGAGCGGATGCTGGCGGAAGGTCGGCTGTCGGCTTTGATCGGCGGCGTCGATGGCACCGGCTGCGCACGGGTGCTGCGTTTTCTGTCGCATGCCAGTTTGCTCACGCCGCTGCAACGGGATCAGCGGGTGGGGCGGCCGATGCTGGATGGTCAGGGGGGGTATGTCTGCGATCGGCTCAATGGTGTGCCGGTGGTGCAGCTGCGTCAGCTGCTGGTGGGCGTGAAGCTGGCGTACACCGATCTCAGTGGTGTGGATTTCAACGGCGCTGATCTCAGTGGTGCTGATCTGCGCGGCGCTGATTTACGCGGCGCCAATCTGGCGGCTGCCAATCTGAGCGGCGCCAATCTGGAGGGTGCCGATCTGGAGGGTGTGATTTTTTTCCATGGCAGCGGCGAAGCCGTGAGTCCAGCCGGTTCGGAGTCTGGCCTGGATTTGAGCAGTGGCCGCGGCACGGGTGCGGTGTTGCGTCGCACCCGGCTGGCTGGGGTTCGTCATCTCAGCCCTGAGGCCAGGGCCTACTGCCACCGCTGGAGCGGTGGCGAGTTTCGGCGCTGAAGGTTGCCTGGGGGATCACCAGGAGAAGGTGAGACCGGTACCAACCGAGGTGTTGGAGTTGTAACCGGAACCCACGCTCGCCTTGACCGTCAGAGCGGAGGAGAGACGGCCGCTGGCACCGATGGCCACCGCTGAATTGCCCTGGAAGTTGCCGTAGCCAACACCGATGCCGAACTTCTTGGTGGGGGAGAGGTCGGGGATGTTGCTCATGGCGGCGATCGATGCCACACCGGTGGACACGATGTTGGTCATCTGATTCAGCTGACGCATGTTGACGGCGTCATAGGGGTTGACGCCATCGGCCACACCGGTGACGGTGATCGGAGCACCGATCGGCGCCCCAGGGCTGCCGTTACCGAAGCTGGCGCCTGTGGCCGTCAGGCTGAGCTGGGAGGGGTTGTTCAAGCCACCGCCGCTCAATGTGGTGGCCGTGGGCAGCACGGTCAGGCCGGTGGACTGGGTGCCATTGGTGAGGCCGCTTGAATAGCGGGCACCGTTCAGGCTGTCTGTGGAGCTGGCGATGGAGAAGCCCCTGACAGTATTGTTCTGAGTGTTGCTATCCAGTGAAATCACGCCGTCACTTGCTGAAATCCTTGCCAGGCCAGCGGCTGTCTGATTGGTAATCGTTGCCCCCAGTGCATCGACGGCGAAGCGCGACCCGCCGTTGCCCTTGATGTCTGTTACTTGCTGATTGATGCCGCCGGTAATGTTTGTTTGACCATTAACGTTCAGGCCCTGGTTGAGATCGGTTGGTCCGCCAGCGACGGTCAGGCCTTGCTTGAGGTCAGTGGGTCCAGTAACGGTCAGGCTGTTGTTGAGGTTGGTGGCGCCTGTCACGGTCAGTTGATCGTTGAGGTTTGTTGCGCCCTTAACGGTCAAGCTGTTGTCGAGATTGGTGACGCCTTTGACGGTCAGGTCGTTGTTGAGATTGGTGGCGCCAGTAACGGTCAAGCTGTTGTTGAGGTTGGTGGGGCCCTTAACAGTCAGGCTGTTGTTGAGGTTGGTGTTGCCGGTGACGGTCAGGTCGTTGTTGAGGTTGGTGGGGCCAGTGACGGTCAGGCTGTTGTTGAGGTTGGTGTCGCCAGTGACGGTCAAATTGTCATTGAGATTGATCGTTCCACCCGAAACAATCAGCCCTTGCTGGAGATCGGTTACTCCGCCTGATACGGTCAGTCCTTGCTGAAGATTCGTTGCTCCGCCTGAAACGACCAGCCCGCCTTGGCCTGCGTTGATTTGAACCTGATTCTTGCTGCCGCTGGTGATGATGATATCGCCGCCTGATAAGGGATTGGTCGGGTCGTTGGTAGAATTAAGGAGGATTCCACCTTCTCCGGATGTTAGGAAGATGCCGCCGGTGCCGTTGAGTGCGTTGCCAGTATTCAGAGTGACTGAACTATTCAGGACCACGCTTCCGTTCGTGCCATTCATTGAAATTGGCGTGGGGATCGTGCCGTCAAGGGTGCTGCATTCCAGTGTGCCCGGTGAAACTCCCAGGGTTGGCGGGCCGGGGTTGTAGGCGACCGTTTCCGAGCACGGGTAATACGTCTGCGCACGCGCGCCAGAGTGTGCGGAAACGCTCATCACGAGGCCTGCACCGATGAAGGCGCCCGCTTTCAGGATGCGGGTGGAGCTGAGCAGGCGGCGCTTCATTGTTTAGTTGAGAAGAGTTTGTTGTTTGATAATAAGGCATGAATCCTTGAGTTGCCAACCCAGGAATGCCGAGTCTTGTGAGAGTCTCTGGATGCGAATCGCTTTGCCGCCCAGCGCGATCGCGCCCCTCGGTTCTGCCTGGCGGGCCTTCAGCGCGGCGGTGCAGTTGCCGGCTTCCGGTTTGATCAGTTGATAACTCGCTCCGCAGCCGTTGGCCTGGTTCGGGGCGATGGTGACCGTGGCCAGTGCCTCGCGGCCGTTGGTCTGGGGAATGGCCAGGTTGGCCAGGATCAAGCGCTGGTTT
>JBEBCC010000111.1:0-4421 GCA_041158125.1 Cyanobacteriota bacterium | reverse complement strand
CGAACGATTCGGGGCACCAGGGCCGAAACGGGGCTGGGCCGTGAGGACCTGCCTGCGCTGGCGACCCTCACCCTGCTCGGCGGCGTGGTGGGACCGGTGGCCCTGGTGCTGGGCCTGGCCCGCCTACCGGCGGCCTCCAGCTCGCTGCTGCTCAACCTCGAGGCCGTATTCACCCTGGCGATCGCCGTGCTGCTGGGCCGTGAGCACCTCGGCCGACGGGGCCTGGTGGCGGCTGGGCTCACGATCGCCGGAGCGGTGTTGCTCTCGGAGGGCTCCCTCAGCGGAGCCACCTCCGGGGGAAGCGCCCTAATCGCCCTGGCCACGCTGGCCTGGGGGATTGATAACAACCTCAGCCAGCGCCTCAGCCTGCGCGATCCGATCCAGATCGCCACATTCAAGGCGGTCGGCGCCTCGCTGCCGATGTTGGCCCTGGCGTTGCTGCTGGGGCAGCCCTTCCCGGCACTGCCAGTGACGTTGGTGCTGCTGGCGATCGGGGCCCTGGGTTATGGAATCTCGATCTGGCTGGATCTGCTGGCCCTGCGCGATCTCGGAGCGGCCCGCGAGGCGGTGCTGTTCTCCACCGCGCCCTTCGTCGGCGCTCTGTTCTCCCTGCTAGTCCTGCGGGACTCCCTGACCCCCCAGCTGCTGGTGGCCGCTGGCCTGATGGCCGCCGGTGTACTGCTGCTGCTGCGGGAGCAGCACAGCCACTGGCATCGCCATCAGGCGCTGCGTCATGCCCATCGCCACCGGCACGATCCACGCGGCGGCGATCCCCATCACGAGCACCGCCATCAACCCGACGACCTGGAAGGTGTCGCGTCCGATCAACCCTTCTGGCATGCCCATGAGCATCGGCACGACGAGCTGGAGCATGCACACCCGCATGTGAGTGATGCTCACCATCGCCATCGCCATTGAAAGCACAGCTGTCATGGCCGAATTTCAGCTCAGGTGTGCCCTATTACGTTCAGCTGTCGCGGCGAAAGCTCCGTTTCAGCCACAGCGACACGTACACCAGCGAGACCAGCACCGGCACTTCAATCAGGGGCCCAATCACTCCAGCCAGGGCCTGCTGGGAGCTGATGCCCCAGACGCTGATGCAGACGGCGATCGCCAGCTCAAAATTGTTGCCGGCCGCCGTGAAGGCCAACGCCGAGGTGCGCTCATAATCGAGCCCACTGCGTGTTCCGAGATAGAACGCCATGCTCCACATCAGCACGAAGTAAAGCAAGAGCGGCAGCGCCACCCGCACCACCTGAGCGGGATTGGACGTGATCGCCTGGCCCTGGAGCGCAAACATCAGCACGATCGTGAACAGCAGGCCGTACAGAGCCAGCGGTCCGATCCGGGGCAGGAAGCGTTGCTCATACCACCGCAGGCCCTTGGAGCGCACACCGATCTGCCGGGTCAGAAAACCAGCTACCAGCGGAATCCCCAGGAAGATCAGCACCGCCTTGGCGATCTCCCAGAACGAAAAGCTCACCACCTGCCCCTCCAGTCCCAACCAGGCCGGCAACACCTGGAGGTAGAAGGTGCCCAGCAGGGCATAGATGAGCACCTGCAGAATCGAATTGATCGCCACCAGCAATGCGGCGGCCTCGCGATCGCCCTGGGCCAGATCGATCCAGATCAGCACCATCGCGATGCAGGGGGCGATGCCGATCAGGATCAACCCGGTGCGGAAGGCCGGTTGATCCGGCAGGAACAACCAGGCCAGGGCGAACATCAACAGCGGCCCCAGACCCCACACCAGCGCCAGGGCCAGCGTCAACAGTCGCCGGTCGCGGGCGACATGGCCGAGTTCGCCGTAGCGAACCTTGGCTAGCACCGGGTACATCATCAACAGCAGGCCGGCGGTGATCGGCAGGGAGGTGTGATCCACCTGCACCGCACCCAGCACCGCCTGCAGGCCCGGCAACAGCCTGCCCAGCAGCAACCCAGCGGCCATCGCCAGCAGGATCCACAGCGGCAGCAACCGATCCAGCCAGGAGAGGGAGGCAAGCACGGTGGCCTCCTGACCCGGCGGCGCCGAGGGGGCCGGATGGTGGTGGTCCTTCATCGGGCAGGAGCGGCTGAGATGACGACCGGCGTGTCTGTTCTATCGGGCCCATGGGATAGGGCTGCAGCCCTCAGCGTCGCCCCGCCGCCCGAAGCTCCTCGCCCACCATCGCGATCCGCTCCACCCCCCTGGCCAGCGCTTCGCGGCTGGTGTGAACCGAGTGGCTGCCAAGCACCAGAGGGTGGTCGTGCCGCACAGCGCTGCCCAGCAGCAGCCGGCAGGGTTCGGTGGCCTCAATCCGCACGGATCCTTCGCCGGGCTTCAGCACGGCCAGCTCCTCCCGGAGTGCCTCGCTCGCCACCAGCGCCTGGCCGCGGTACACGAACATCCAGGCCACGCGGTGGTCGCTGGGGGGCTCAAAGGTCCAGCTCTCTCCCGCATTCAGCACCACATCGAGATAGAGCAGGGGCGATGGCGAGGGGATCGGGTTGCTGCTTTCGCCGTAGCGGCCGAGCAGCACCCGCACCTGACCCAGCTGCGGCACCGTCTCCGGGCTCACGTAGATCCCCTCAGCTGGGCCGTTCTCCAGCTCCGGCGGCAGGGCCAGCCACAGTTGGAACGCCGTCACCCGTGGGCCGTGGGGATGGATCCGGCCCTGGTGCCAGGTTCCCCCGCCGGCGCGCATCCATTCCAGTCCCGTGGCCTTCACCAGTCCCTCCTGGCCGGCGGTGTCCTCGTAGGCCAGATCGGCATTAAGGGCGTAGGTGAGGGTGGCGATGCCGGAGTGCGGGTGCCAGCCGAATCCCGTGCCATCCGCCACAGGCGCGTCGATGAAATCCAGGAAGACGAACGGCTTGATCCGTTCACTGATGGCATCCCCCGGGCTGACCATGCGGCGGATGAAGCCGTGCTGCTGCCCCCGGGTGCGGGCCTCGATGCGACGGCCGTTCATGACGCCTGGGGGGCGTGAAGTGCTGCGGCCAGGGCGTCTGCGATCGGCTGCTGGGCGAAGCGGATCGACCAACTGTGCACCGCGTTGTGACGGCAGCCGTTGATATGAAACGGATCGCTCTGGGCGATCGCCTCGGCGGCCTCTTTGGAGGAGGCCCGCAACACCAGCAGACCGCTCACTATCCCCACCGGCGTCGGCACACCCGGAGACAGTGCCTCAACATCAATCGGGCCGGCGAACAGCAGGACCCCGCTGGCGTGTTGGGCATGCGCCCACGCATAGTGCTGCGCCAGCAGGTCCGTCCCCTCGGGCGTGGCGGGATTGCGCCAGCCGGCGAGGGTTTCGGCGACGATCACGAAGGTTTCGTGGTGCTGCAGCGACGGGCCTGCCGGAGTGGTGGGGATGCTCATGGGGACTTCAGGGGTGCTGAGGGTCGCAATGGGGACCAAGGATCAGGCGCTCTGCCGCTGATGGCTGCCATCGCAGAAGGGCTTGTTAGCGGAGGCACCGCAGTTGCAGAGAAACACCGTCTGATCGGTGTCCAACTTGAGGATGCGGGGAGCCTGGCCGCTGCCCTGATGACTGCCGTCACAGAAGGGTCCGTTCTTGCTCAGACCGCAGGTGCAGAGGGCATGGCTGCTGGCGTGCAGGTGGGTGTGCATGGTGCAGAGGTCGCTCATGGACGTGTGGTGCGATCAGCACGTCACGATTGGAGGCAGAGGGGCTCTTTCAGTTTTGAATCGAGCTGTGGGTTCTGCGGCCTCCAACCAGCAAGGCGATCCCCGAGGCAATCAGAACCAAAGTCATCACCCCGATCAACGGTGAATAGATGGGCTGCAGATTGACGATCCCGAAGTTGCCGGTGTGCAGTCGCAGCAGCCAGGGCGCATCGATGTTCATCGCGAGCACGGTTCCATAGATGGCTCCAGACAGCGCTGTCAGAGCCAAGGGAATGGCGGCGATGGGCACCACCAGGCGATGCAGCTTGCGGGAGCGACGGTTGAGATTCTTCATGGTGCAAACGTGATTACTGCATTACTGCGCATTCTGGAGCGCATCATGAAGCGCCCGCTCATTAGCACAGGGCATCCACATCGTGCCCATCGCAAATGCGCCCTTGCACTTCAGTTCAGCTGCTCGTTTTTCAGCCTCCGGCCTTGTGGCGAACATGCCGCGCATGTGGGCGTTTACTGAGGATGTAAACAGTGGTGATGTCGCCAATGCACTGATCATCGACAGTCGCCACAGGGCTGATGATGCGTTCCGCATCGACTTGGCTTTCACAGCCAACGAGAGAACAATGTGTCCCACTACGACTCCTTTTTGGCAGCTTTATCGTAAACGTCAAAGTTCTTACAGGGCATCCATTCACTGCCCATGGCAAAGGCACCTGAGCACTTGAGCTCCTTGGCCCGCTTCTCGGCAGCGGCCTTGGTGGGGAACATGTCATTGGCCTGGGCGTGGGCCGCG
>JBEBCC010000110.1:0-2893 GCA_041158125.1 Cyanobacteriota bacterium | reverse complement strand
TGCTGGCCGTGCACCTCATGCACACCGCTCTGGTCGCCGGCTGGGCCGGCTCCATGGCGCTTTATGAGCTGGCCATCTTCGATCCCTCCGACCCGGTGCTCAACCCGATGTGGCGCCAGGGAATGTTCGTGATGCCGTTCATGGCCCGTCTGGGCGTGACCGGCAGCTGGGGCGGCTGGAGCATCACCGGTGAAACCGGTGTCGACCCCGGCTTCTGGAGTTTCGAAGGTGTGGCCGCTGCCCACATCATTTTCAGCGGTCTGCTCTTCCTGGCCGCCATCTGGCACTGGACCTACTGGGATCTGGAGATCTGGCAGGATCCGCGCACAGGCGAGCCCGCCCTCGATCTGCCCAAGATCTTCGGGATCCACCTGCTGCTGGCCGGTCTTGGCTGCTTCGGCTTCGGTGCCTTCCATCTCACCGGCGTTTTCGGCCCAGGTATGTGGGTGTCTGACGCCTACGGCCTGACCGGCCATCTCGAGCCGGTGCAGCCGGCCTGGGGCCCTGAAGGTTTCAACCCCTTCAACCCTGGCGGCATCGTGGCCCACCACATCGCCGCAGGCATCGTCGGCATCATCGCCGGCATCTTCCACATCACCACCCGTCCGCCCGAGCGTCTCTACAAGGCGCTGCGCATGGGCAACATCGAGACGGTGCTCTCCAGCGCCATCGCTGCCGTGTTCTTCGCCGCCTTCGTGGTGGCCGGAACCATGTGGTATGGCGCTGCTGCCACACCGGTTGAACTGTTCGGCCCCACCCGCTACCAGTGGGACCAGGGCTACTTCAAGACCGAGATCAACCGTCGTGTCCAGACTGCGCTCGACAACGGCGCAACCAAGGAACAGGCCTACGCCTCAATCCCTGAGAAGCTCGCCTTCTACGACTACGTCGGCAACAGTCCGGCCAAGGGCGGTCTGTTCCGCGTCGGCCCGATGGTGAACGGTGACGGCCTGCCCACCGGCTGGCTTGGTCACATCAGCTTCACCGATAAGGATGGTCGCGATCTGCAGGTGCGACGCTTGCCCAACTTCTTCGAGAACTTCCCCGTGGTTCTTGAAGACAGCCAGGGAATCGTCCGAGCTGACATCCCGTTCCGCCGCGCTGAGGCGAAGTACTCCTTCGAGCAGACCGGTGTGACGGCCACCGTTTACGGCGGCGCCCTCAACGGCAAGACCTTCACCGATCCCGCTGAGGTGAAGCGCCTGGCTCGCAAGGCCCAGCTGGGTGAAGCGTTCGAATTCGACCGCGAGACCTACCACTCCGACGGCACCTTCCGCAGCTCCCCGCGTGGCTGGTTCACCTTCGGCCATGCCTGCTTCGCTCTGCTCTTCTTCTTCGGCCACATCTGGCACGGTGCCCGCACCCTCTACCGTGATGTGTTCGCCGGCATCGATCCGGATCTGGGCGAGCAGGTGGAGTTCGGTCTTTTCGCAAAACTGGGCGATCGTTCCACCCGTCGTCTGCCCGAGGGCTATGTGCCCCCGGCCGGCACCACCCTCAGCTGATCCAGAGGAGATTCCATGGAGAGCTTTGCCTACATCCTGATCCTGACCCTGGCCATTTCCACCCTGTTCTTCGCCATCGCCTTCCGCGATCCCCCGAAGATCGGCAAGTGATCCTTGGCCCTCGTCCGCTCCCTCGGCCCCTGCTTCGGCAGGGGTTTTTTGTTGGGTGCCGGTCTGGCCGGCTCCAGCGTCGCGTCCGTTTGCCGGCATCCATGCGTGCCCGCAATCTCAGGCCGGCAGCCCGGGATCGCCGCGACAGCCCAGTCTCACGGCAGCTTCTGCGCTCTGACGCAACCGTTGCTGAGACCCACTTCGGCGCCTCCCTTCTCAAGCAGCCAGGAGCTGTCTACACTTGGATCGCAAAGATTGCAGATGATCGGGCATGCAGTGCCCTTCTTGCCAGCACACCGACAGTCGCGTACTCGAGTCGCGGTCTGCCGATTCCGGGCGCAGTGTGCGGCGACGGCGTGAATGTCTGCACTGCGATTTCCGTTTCACCACCTACGAACGGGTGGAAACGGTGCCGATCACGGTGGTCAAGCGCGATGGCTGTCGCGAAGCATTCAGTCGCGGCAAGCTTCTGCATGGCCTGTTGCGCGCCTGCGAGAAGACCGGGCTTGAGCCTGCCCGTCTCGAAGTGGTGGTTGATGAGCTGGAGCTGCAGCTGCAGGCCCGCAATGGTCGGGAGGTGAGCAGCAGCGAAATCGGTGAGCTGGCGTTGCAGCAGCTGGCCGGCATCAGTGATGTGGCTTATGTCCGCTTCGCTTCGGTGTATCGGCAGTTCCAGAGTGTCGGTGATTTCGTGGCCACGCTGGAGGGGCTCAGCCGCGGGCCTCTGGCCAAGCGCCTGGCCGCCGTGGGCTGAACGCAGCCATGCTCCGTTCGGGCTGCTGAACTGCAGCATCAGACTGTCTGGGCTGCCTGTCTGGATTCGCAGAGCCCATCGGGCAGTAAGGTGTCGGATTCCCCTGTGCCCGTCGGCGGGTGGCTCAGGGGGTCCTTCGTACTGCCTCAGGCAGGCCGCCGACGCACCATGACCGTGACCCCTTCCGATCTCAGCACCACGCTCGAGACCGACGCTCAGGATTTCGCCGCAGAGGCCGCTGAAGCGGACTTCGCCGCCGAGCTCGATCTCGGCATCCCGGAAGAGGTGCCCAGCGCCGACGACCCCAGCAGCCGCGCTGCGGCCCGCGATCTCGATGGCGTCGGCTTCACGCTGGATGAGTTCGCGTCGCTGTTGAGCAAGTACGACTACAACTTCAAGCCTGGCGACGTGGTGAAGGGCACCGTGTTCGCCATGGAGCCCAAGGGCGCCATGATCGACATCGGCGCCAAGACCGCCGCCTTCATGCCGATGCAGGAGGTGTCGATCAACCGGGTGGAGAGCA
>JBEBCC010000109.1:0-20207 GCA_041158125.1 Cyanobacteriota bacterium | reverse complement strand
TTCAACGCACTGGCCCGGCCAACTTCGGCTCAACAGAACTCAGCCATTGGCGATGTCCTGCGTGGGGCCAATATCTGGGGCACCATATTAGGGCTGAGGAATCCGTCGGGATCACGAGTTGAAGCTTTAAATGCCGTCTCTGGCTCGGGAAGCAGTATTTCACTCGGCTCCACAGGGACTCAGATCACCTACTCCGACTGGCAGTCACCAGAGCCCAATGACTACAATGGCAAATTTGAAGATGCGATCTTGCTTGCAGCGGGAATCGCCTACGGTTGGGAAGATTGGCGCGATCAGGGAGCTAACAACTCCGAAGGTGGTGTTCAATTTGTCTTCGCCACCGGCGGCACCTGGACGGCCATCGATAGCCAAGAAACCTTCACGACCCAGGATCGGCCCTGGACCAGTGTCACCAAGTCGCTCAGCGACAGCCGCGCCACCCTCAACTACCAATGGGTGTCCAATGCCACCGACATCTTTGATTCCCGCCTGAAGTTCCGCCAGGTGGAGACGCGCACGCCGGTGGTCAGCAGCCAGGCGGTGACGCTCTACAAGGACCAACCGGTGTTCCAGACCGTGTCGATGGATCGCTCGGTGGTGTTGCCCACCCAGACGCCGACCAGCTTTGCGGCCTTTGGCAACCCGATTGTCCAGACCGGCAGCCTCAACATCAGCTCGGGCAAGAGCCTGCAGCTGATCGGCAAGGCCAACGTCAGCACCACAGCTGCGCTGACGTCGACGGGCGACCTCAGCATCAGCGGCAAGGCGATCACGGGTGCCGTGCAGCAGGCGATCAGCGAACTGAACGCCGGTGGCACCGTCACCCTGACCAGCGGCCGCGACATCAACCTCAACGACGCCACAGACCTGGCGATCGGCGGCAGCCTGACCCTGACCTCCGGTCGCCATCAACAGCTCGATGGCGAGATCGGTGCCGCCAGCATCACCGCCGCGGCCGGCGTACCCCAGAGCCAGGGTGGCGATACGCGCGGCGCGATCAGCACAGGCGCTGGCAGCTCCCTGATTGCCAGCGGCGCCGCCGGCATCACGGGCAACATCAGCCTCAGCGCCGGCAGCGGCGGTGGTGACATCAACCTGCCCGACAGCCAGCTGCAGGCCGCCGCCACCCTGACCCTGAGCGCCGCCGCCGGCGGTGTCTATGCGCCCGACAACGGCACCACCAACGACATCAGCGCCAACCGGCTGGTGATCACAGCTGGGGGCTCGGTCGATGGCCTGGCCAATGGCAACGGCAGCTTCCGCTTCAAGGCGGCGCAACTGCAGGTCAGCAGCGGCGGCAGCATCGACCTGCACTCACGCAGCAGCGTCGACATCGACAGCCTGCAAAGCACCGGCGGTGGCATCAACCTGTTGGCCGACGGCAACGTGATCGCCCGCGAGGTGATCGCCCGCGAAGCCGGCGGCGCCGCAGCGGCGATCAGCCTCAGCGCCCCCCTGCCCAGCGGGCTGGTGAATGGCAGCAGCACCACAGCAGCGCCTTACACCACTGTGAACAACGCCCAGGTGGGCATCCGCTCGATCAGCCTGGGCACGATCGACGGCGGAGCCGTGCAGATCACGGCCGGTAGCCGTCTCGATCAACTCGCCGACACAATCAGCACCGATAGCCTCACCACGCCGTCGACCGTGGTGGCCAGCAGCCTGACCCTGCTGGCCGACAGCGCCGGCCCCCTGACCCGCCTCAGCACCGGCACCCTGGCAGCCCGGGTGCTGGGCAGCAGCGATCTGAGCCTGCAGATCGACGGCAGCAGCGGCGCCAGCGTGACCCTGAGCGATCTGCGCACCGCCCTCGGCAACCTGAGCCTCACCAGCGCCCGCCAGCTCAACCTGGGCTGGCTGCAGGCCAACGGCACCATCAGCCTCACCAGCAGCGGCGGCAGCATCACTGGCCTGGGGAGCAGCACCCAGGTGCTGGCCACCGGCGAGGCCGCCCTCAGCCTTGACGCCGCCGGTGCGATCAGCAACCTGCGCAGCGACGTGGCCGAGCTGCGCGCCCTGCGCACCACCAATGGCGCCATTGAGGTGATCAACACCGCCGCCGTGAACCGGCCGGTGACGACCGCCAGCGGCCGCAACCTGCTGAGCATCACCGAGGCGGTGGTTGGCGGCAACCATCACCTGAGCCTCAGCAGCACGGGTGATGTGCAGGTCAGCAAGGCCTGGGCCCAGGGCAGCACAGCACGGTTGTCGATCAGTTCAAGCGCCGGCGACCTGGTGGTGCGCGATGCCAGCGCTGGCGGCAGCGTGCTGGCGGGCGCCCACCTGCTGCTCGATGCAGCCGACAACCTGGTCCTGCCGAGCGATGCCTTCCTCGATGCCGCTCAGACGGTCACCTACCGCACCGGCCGCTCTCTGACGCTGCCCACCGGCACCGCCGGCACGGGCTACAGCGCCCGCAACCTGACGGTGCAGGCCGGCGACAGCATCACCGTTGCCAATGCCCTGCGCCTCAACAACAGCGGCGCCAGCGGCGACAGCCTGAGCCTGCGCAGCGGCGCCGACATCACGATCAAGGGGGCTCTGAGCAGCGGCAATGGCACCGTCGGTGGCAGCCGCACCATCACCAGCACCAGCCTGGAGGGCAGCAGCAACTACAGCCGCGCCGTGCAGAGCCGCGATGCCCTGAGCGGCCTGCGCATCATCGACTCGAGCAGCGGCACGTGGTACCTGGAAGGCACCCAGCCCAGCAGCGCCAGCAACACCTACAGCAAGAGCGGTGACTACTACCGCGACGTTGTCGTTGATGGCAACATCACCTACTACGTGTTCAGCGCCACCCGCACCGACAGCTCTGGCAGCACCACGGTGCAGGTGTTGAGCAGCAGCAGCAGCGGTGCGGCGCCGTTCTACGGCGTCGGCGGCAGCGAAGCCACGGGCTGGGCCAAGGGCAGCGAGATCATCAACAGCCAGGGCGCCAGCACCACCAGCGGCATCAGCTACACCCTGATTGATCGCGGCCTGCTCAAGGTCACCGCCCAGATGGGCGCCGACAGCGGCACGCTCAGCGTGCGCAGCCAGACCAGCAGCGCCAGCAACGTCTGGATCGATCTGGGCAGCGCCGACTACGGCGCCATGCAGGTCACAGCCAGCGGCAGCCAGGGCACCATCACCCTCAACGCCAACCAGACCCTCGACCTCGACAGGATCAACGCCAACGCAGGCGGCACGCTGAGCCTCAACCAGACCCAAGCCAGCGGCAGCATCACCAGCATCACAGGCACCGCAACGGCACCGAACCTGCTGATCACCACCGCCGGCGGCATCAACCTGCGCAGCGCCGCCGCCAAGGCCACGATCGCCTCCACCAGAACCGACGACGGCACGGCGGCCACCGAGCTGCGTCTGCGCAACAGCGGTGATCTGGAGCTCAGGGCAAGCCTGACCAGCGGTCAGCTTGAGGCTTCAACCAGTGGCCGCATGCTGCTACGTGATCTGAGGCTGATTGAAGATCAAGCTGGCAACAGCATCAAGGTCCGGGCCGGCAGTGAGGGGGTTTACATCGATCGCGTTGATGCCGGTTCGGCAGGCTTCCTGCGGATCGAAACCTCCGGTCAGGTCCAGGAGGAACTCGAGAGTGTGGGCGATTTTGATCGTCTCTACGGCACTGATGTGCGGGCCGGTCATGTGCGATTGATTGAATCGCGGTTCGTCAGCAAGCAGAACACCACCGCTGCCGCTCATGATGCTGCGATTCTGGCCAATACCGGCTTGGAGTTTTCTTCTGATTTAAGCAGAAATCTCTACACAGAGCTGGAGATGGGCTGGGCTGATCCGGTCCAGCTGACGGGGCATGTTGGCGATGTTGAGCTGGCGGGCTATTACGGAGGTGACATTATCATCGATGGCTTGTTGTCCGGTTCAGTGACGATCTACGGATTGAAGACAACCGGTGAACTCAAGCTGACTGGACTCAACATTACCAGTGAGGGTATGGCCGACTGCGTCCGCATCTTTGGCAATGTCGAAGCAGTTGAGGGAATCACGATCGTCACCTCTGACAGCGATGGAATCGACATCGCCAGGGGCGTGACCCTGCAGTCCACAGGAGATGTGAATCTTCAACCCCCATCACTACCCCAGGCGATCATGCTCTCTGCCGGTGCGGCTGGTCTGCACATGGGCGAAGGCGCGCGGCTGGTCACCGATAGCAGCGTCACCATCAACACCGTCGCGGGTGGCGATCTGAGCCTGGGTCGCATCGAGGCGGGGTCCCACAGCGTCACGATCAATGTCTCCGGCATGATCAGCGATGCCGACAGCCAGACCACCGCTGACCTGCAGCTGGCCAACATCTGCACAACAGGCCCACTCTCGATCACTGCCGCCGCCATTGGCAGTGCTGATGACGACGTGGTGCTTGACGCTGCTTCGATCAGTGCTCTGACCAGCAGCGACAACGGCTCTCTCAATGTCGAGTTGCAAGCCGATGGCACCAGGATCGACCAGCTCTCAGCTGGCTCAGATGCCAGCGTCGACGTCCGCCGTGGCGCCCTCAGCGTTGGTCGCCTCACCACAGCTGGTTCGCTCTCCATTCATACCAATGCCGGTGCAATCACCCAGAGCGGTGCCTGGCGCATCGGCAGCGGCGCAGCGTCCGCCAGCCTGAGCACCCAGGCCGGCACCACTGCCCACCGTGCCGCCATCCACCTGAGTCATGTCGACAACGACTTCGACAATCTTGCAGTGGTCGCCTCGGACCTGACCATCGTCGATACCGACAACCTCAGCATCACCGGTCTCGACATCAGTGGAGATGGTGAGATCAGCACGGGCGCTGAGCTGCGCAGTGATGCCCCTCTCTCCATCGCCGGCAACCTCAGTCTGAACGCTGGCCTGGTGGCAGCGCGGGCCGACGTCAGCTTCAGCAATGTCAACAGTTTCTACGGCGGTGCTGTCAACGTCAACGCCGCCAATCTCGAGCTGGCGGCATCCGGGCAACTTCGCCTGGGTGGCGCCAGTCACGGTGCGACGACGCTGCGCAGTGGTTCGGATCTCCACCTCACCGGCCTGGACGTGCAAGGCCTCCTGACCATCAACAGCGGTGGCAGCCTGAGCCAGAGCAACGCCCTGCTGGCGCGAGCCAGGACGACATTGAAGGCCGGCGGGGCGATCACCCTGATCCATAGCGGCAATGACTGGCAGGGCTCCCTCAGCGCCGCGGGCAACGGCATCCAGCTCCATGACGCCACCAGTCTGGTGATCACCAATGCCAGCAGCTCTGCTGACCTGGCGATCAGTAGCGGTGCCACCCTGACGGCGACCACCCTCTCCTCTGGCGGAAACCTCACTGTCAGCGCCGCTGCAGACATCAACCTCGCTGCCACGTCAGTGTCAGGAGACCTCAGCCTCACCAGCAGCGGTGACATCAGCCAGCTCAGTGGCACCCTGATCCAGGTGGGTGGCAACACCAGCATTGCCGCGACCAGGGCACTGCAACTGGGGGCTACTGGCAATGACTTCCAGGGTCCTGTGAGCATCAGCGCCGGCAGCGTGATCCTGTGCGACCGCAACAGCCTGGATGTGGCCCTCACCGTGATCAACGGCACCACAAGCCTCAGCAGCGGTGCTGATCTCTACCTGGGCAGCACCAATCTGGCCGGCGTCCTGACGATCAGCAGCGGCGGTGGCGTGGCGCAGCGCAACAGCGCCAGCCTCACTGTGGCCGCTGACGCGGTGATCGAGGCGGTCGGTTCAATCAAACTCACCGAGGCGGTCGATGTTGTGGGCCTGCTCACTGCGACAGCCGCAAGCCTCACTCTGAACGACAGCTCGGACCTGCTGCTTGTCGCCAGCTTGAGCGGATCGGCGGATCTAAGCGCCGCTGGGACTCTGACTTTCACCGCTGATACCAACATCGGGGGATCTCTGACGGCCAGCACCAGGGGCAGCAGCCAGAAGATCCAGCAAGCCAGCGGTTCCATGCTGCGGGTGATGGGAGCGGCCCGGTTCAGCAGCAGTGGGGCAATCCAGCTTGATCAGGCCGGTAACAACTTTGTTGGTGCCGTTGCCGTGGATGGAGCGACCCTCAGCCTGCGCGACCGCGACGCGCTCAGCCTCAGCGGCAGCGTGAGCGGTGACAGCACGGTCCAAAGCGGAGCAACGCTCAGTCTCGACAGCCTGTCCATCTCCGGCGAAGGCAGCGACCTGGCATTGGCGGCTGCAGCCACGATCCGTCAGCTCAGCGGACGCCTCAGCGTCGCCGGCGCCACCAGCCTCAGCGCCGGCAGCGACACCGCAGCGGCTGACATCCACCTCAGCCAGTCCGAGAACGATTTCGGTGGCCCCGTCAGCGTCAGCCGGGTCCGCCACCTCAGCCTCTCCGCCGCTGGTTCCCTCGAACTTGCCTCCGTCACCGTCCAGGCTGATCTGACGATTCAGACCGGCGGCAATCTGCATCAGAGCACCAATGGCGCAGCGTTGCTGGTTGCTGGCCGCGCCACCCTCAGCTCCGGCAGCAGCTCTCGCGTCAGCCAGATTGACCTGAGCGCAGCCGCAAACGATTTCGGCGGCAGCCTCAGCATCAGCAGCACTGGTGCGGTCGCGATCAGCGACTGCACGGCCCTCCTGTTCAGCGACTTCAGCGCCGCCGCGGACAGCGTGATCCGTGCCGGGGCTGCCATCAGCTCCACGGGAGTTTTTCGTGTGGTCGGCAGCACAAGCCTGACGGCCGGCGGCGCCATTGATCTCACCGATTCAACCAACAGCTTCAGTGGACCGGTGCACGTGGCGGCCGCCGCCAGCCTTGATCTGCAGGCCGCTGCGGATCTCAGCCTGGCCGGTGCGGTTGCTGGCCACGCCGTTCTTGACGTCGCCGGAGCGGTAACTCTGGGCGATGAAGGACATGATCTCAGCGTCGGCAGCCTGCAGCTGACCAGCGGAGCGGCGGTCAGGCAGCGCGACGGCCGAGCCCTGCGCGTGGACGGCACCACCACGATCCGGGCGGCTGAATCCTTGACGTTGGCCAACGCCAGCAATGGCGTCGCCCTGAACCAGTTGGTCGGCAGCGTCAGCCTTCAGGCCAGCAGCATTGATCTGTTCAATGGGCGTTCGCTGCGGCTGAGCACTGCCGCGGCAACGGCAACGGGCGCTGCCCTGAACCTGCGTGCGGCTGGCGATCTGACCATCGAGGCCGGGGCCGCTGCCGCTGAGATGCAGCTCATCGCCGAGGGTCTGCTCAGCCTCGGCAACCTCAGCGTTGATGGCAACCTCGCGCTGCAGAGTCGCTCAGCCGACGCCTCCGCACCCAGCACCGCCAGCCGAATCGCGCAGATCGATGGCACCAGCCTGCGGGTCAAGGGCCAGACCAGCATCAACAGCGCCGGCGGCGTGCAGCTCACGGCCCCGGCTAACGACTTCGTCGCGGCGGTCAGTATCACGGCTGATCACCTGCAGATTGCGGACAGCAACGATCTCAGCCTCGCCGGCCAGATCACCGGCGCAGCCAGCATCAGCGCTGGTGCTGAGCTCAGCCTTGGCAGTACAACGGTTCTTGGGTCGTTGATCCTCAGCAGCGCCGGCGGCATCAGTCAGACCACCGGCACCACAATCACCATCAGCGGAAACAGCGAGTTGAGCGCCGCTGGCGCAGTCGACCTCAGCAGCAACAGCAACACCTTCCTGGGCGGCATCACCGCCAAGGCCACCAGCCTCCACCTCGGCGCCGCCAGTCAGATGGTGCTGGGGAGCATCAGCACCAGTGGAGCGCTGGTGCTTCAGGCCGGGGGCTCGATCAGACAGCAGGACCGCAACTCCGTCAGCACCCCCACCCTCAGGATCGGAGGTGCCATCACCATCAGTGGGGCGGCTGACGTCAACCTGAGCAACAGCGGCAACAGCTTTGCCGAGGTGACGGTCGACGCAACCAGCCTCATTCTTCTGCAGGACAACACAGCTGCCGGCACCCTCTCGGCAGCGATCCGCACCAGCGGCTCCGTCCAGATCGAATCAGCTGGCGCAATCGCGCTGCGGCCCTCGGTGGTGGGAGGCAGCCTCTCCCTCACGGCCGGCGGCAAAATCAGTCAGAGCGGAGCCCTGACTGTCTCAGGGGCATTGGCACTGCGTGCCGGTTCGGCGGCAGCACCAGCTGACATCGACCTCAGCGCGAGTGGCAATCAAGTAACAGGTCTGGTCGCCGTCAGCCGGGCGCGCCACTTCACTCTCACCTCTGGTGGCCCGATCCAGCTGGCGACCAGCACGGTGAGCGGCGATCTGCAGCTCAGTGCCGTCAATGGTCTGAGCCAGAGCGGCAGCCTCGATGTCGCTGGCAGCACCACTCTGATCAGTGATGGTGTCATCGCGCTCGACGCCAGCAGCAACCGCTTCGATGGTGCCGTTCGCCTTGAGGCCCTCAGCGCCACTCTTGCGGCTCGCGGTGACCTTCAGCTCTCGGGGACCGTCGCGACTCAGCTGAGGGCCAGCGCCTCCGGGATGCTGAGCGTGATCGAGGCGCTCGCTGGCGCGGATCTGCAACTTCATGGCGCCAGCGTTCAAGCTGCAGACGGCACGCTCAACAGCCGTGGTGATCTCCTGATCAGTGCTGGCAGCGGTGCTCTGATTGCCGGCACGCTCAACGCCGCCGGCCTGCTGGAGCTCAGCGCCAGCGGTGCCATCACCCTCAGCGGCCTCAGCCAGGCCCCACGCCTCCGGTTGAGCGGCGGCAGTGTCGATCTCAGCGCCGCTGCCCTGATGGCCACAGGGGCTGACAGCAGCAGCGGAGCTGCACTGCAGGTGAATGCCAGCACATCCCTGGATGCCGCCAACCTCAGCAGCAGCGGCGGTGGCCTGACCCTCACGGCCGCATCGATCAAGGCCGCTGCTCTCAACGCCGCCGGTCTGCTGGAGCTCAGCGCCAGCGGTGCCATCACCCTCAGCGGCCTTAGTACAGGTGGTGACATCACCCTGCGCGGCGGAACCCTCAGCGCCACGGCATTCGCCGCCGGGGGGATGCTCAGCATCGAGAACAGCGGCAGCGTGGTGTTGCGTGGTGACAGTCAAGCTGCGCACATCCACCTTGAAGCTGCTGGCCTCGACCTCAGCCAGGCTTCCTTGACCGCCAGCGCAGCCGACGGTTCAACCCTGCCGGCTCTGGGGCTCACCAACCGCGCCGCCACGCCTCTGCGCATGGCCAACCTCAGGGCTTCGATCGGCTCGGTCAGCCTCACAACCGCCGGCGCTATCGACGCCATGGATGGCACACAGATCCACGCCGGCACCGCCGTTGATCTCAGCGCCAGCAGCCTGGAGAATCTGAGGATCGACACCCCATGGTTGCGGTCGCTCACCAGCAGCCAGGGAGCGATCGTGCTCGATTGGCGGGCCCCTGGCGACGCTGTGGGCGGCAGCAGTGGCCCTCTCAGCCTGGGAGCGATCCAGAGCGCCGCTGATGTCGAGCTGGTGGTGCGGGGTGCATCCCTCACGATCAACCGAAGCGGCCATGCCGAGGGTCACCTCAGCCTTGATGTGCCTGATGGCGCCATCAGCATGGATGGTGACGTCAGCCTGCGCAGCGCAGGTGTGGGTGGCCTTCGTCTCAGCGCTGCGGGCTCCATCGCTGTGGCAAGGCTGGAGGCCGAGCAGGGTTCAGTGCAGATCGAAGCAGGAGGAAGTCTTCTCGACATCACAGGCGCTGAGAACGCCAATGTGATCAGTGCAGGGGCTGTATCGCTGATCTCGGGCAAGGATCACCTGGCCGTCACCCTGCGGAGCAGCGATCAGCAAACTGCTGCCGAAACCGCTGCCGACGATCTGACCGGCGATCTCAGCGCGGCCGATCTCGATGTGAGCGCCCCGATCCTGAAGCAGCTGCGCAGCGCCGGCGATCTGCGGTTGCATACGACGCTGCCGGCTGGCCTGGTGCAGATCGAAACCGCTGGATCCCTGGATCTCAGCGCGGTTTCGGGCCTGACCATGACCGCCACCGCCGCCTTGGTCGCCGCGGCTGATCTCAAGCTCCGCCTGGGTGCCGACAGCACGCTTGGGCTGATCAGTGCAGCAGGCAGCATCAACCTGCAGGCCGCTGGCTCCAGCCTGCAACGAGCCCAGGTGGACAGCCTGATCAGCGCTGGCACAGAGGGCAGGTTGACGATCCTGGCCGATGCAGTGGGTAGCCCCGCGGAACCGCTGCGGCTGGACACTGCTGCCCTCGAGCTGACCCTCCCAGGTGATGCCAGCATCAGGCTGGTGGGCCAAGGCACGACGAACCTCGGCAGCAGCGCGGCCGGAGGGCTCAGCATCGGTGGTTCCTTCCGCCTGAGCGGCAGCCGTGATCTGAGGTTGCTGCCGGTGCTGTCCGCAGCTGCCCTGGATCTCAGCACCGAAGGACGCCTGCTGATGGCACCCGGCAGCGGGCTGCACAGCGACGGCACGATTCAGCTGAGTGCCGATGGCGGGATGACCTTGACGCGCCTCGTCGGCGCCACTGCACCTGGATCGAGTCAGCTGATCAGTCTGCGCAGCGGCGGCAGCATCGAGGATGGCCTCACTGATCTCAGCCCTGGTGGCGATGAACTCGCCAACATCAGCTCCAGCGGTGTGCTGATGATCGATGGCGGCAGAATCGGCCGCAGCGGTAGCGGCGATCTTGATCTTGCCGTCGGCGAGTTACGCCGGCTCCGCAGCACTGCTGGTGCCACTCTCGCGCTGACGAACGCGAGGGTGAAGGACATCGAAACGAGTGGCGCCGTGGTGCTCGATGTTCCGCAGGGAGATCTGCTCCTGAGTGGCAGGGTGGAGGCCGGCGGTGTCAGCTTCACCGTGCGTCAGGGCATGATCCAGCAGCGTGCAACCGCTGCCACCAACGACGCAGAACTGCTGTTGCGCAGCCAGGCCGGGCTCACGCTGATGGCCTCGGGCAGTCTCGAACTGGTCCGCGTTGAAGCCCTCAATGGCAACCTCACGCTGCGATCGAGCGCGGGATCTGTACTCGCCGCGGAGCCTCAGAGCGCTGTGCCTGTATTGATGGTGCGTGGTGGTCAACTGAGCCTGATCGCGGCTGACCGGATCGGTGCGGCGGGTGATGCCGGCAGCAGAGCGTTGATGATCGACGCGCCCCGCGTTGCTCTGCTTCAGAGCGGCGGTGCCGCTGGCATCGCCATGACCGCCGCCAGTGCGACCACCGTGGAGTCGATGCTTACGGCGGGTGCTGATTTGCACTGGCTGCAACGCCAGGGAGACCTTCACCTCAGCGGATCGATTGAGGCCGCTGACGCGGTGTTCCTGGTGGAGCAGGGTGCTCTGTTGCAGACCGGCGGCAACCTCGCTGTCACTGGCGATCTGGATCTGCAAGCCAGTGGCGATGTCCAGCTGAGAGGTGTTCGCAGCCAGGGCAGCCAGGTGCTCATCCGTGCGGGTGGCTCTCTGCTGGATGGGACGCCGGACTCGGAGGCCAGCCTGATCGCCCTCGCCGCCAACGGGGCCAGCCTTCAGCTGATGGCGGCATCAATCGGGACTGCCAACAGTGATGACGACCTCGAGATCAGCGGGGCCAGCGTGACCACGGCCCGCGCGACGACAGGTGATCTGGCGCTGACGCTTCTGCAGGACAGTGCAGGTGTCGGCCGGTTGCGGAATCTGCAGGCCGGTGGATCCGGCGGCACCCTCAGGCTTGAGGCAGAGCGCGGTCAGCTCCAGCTTGAGGGCGAGAACACGGCGGTCAGCGCCACAGTCCTGTCGCCACTGCACCTGCGCTTCGCCGCCGATGCAAGTCTCACCACCAGCGGCAGCACCCGCCTGATCAGCGGTGGTGACATCGATCTCGGACGCATTGACTTTGGAGCAGGCAGCCTCACCATCCAGGCCGGCGGGCGGTTGCGCGATGCGTTGGCCACCAGCAGCGGTGGTGTTGAGCGGGCCAATCTGAGCGGTAGCGGCAGCGTTGAGCTGCGCGCCGGGGCGATCGGCAGCAGCAGTGATCGGGTGGATGTGATCAGCGGCAGGATCAACGCCCTGCAGCTGGGCAGTGGTAGTGGCCACCTCCACCTTGAAGGTGCGCTGGACCCAGCCGATCCCTCCGCCGGCAGCCGGCTGGAGCTTCAGGGTCTGTTGACAGAAGGCCAGCACCTGGATCTCGACTCCGCCGCAACCCTTCTTGAGCTGGTGGGCACCAACCGGGCATCCTCGCTGCTCTGGCGCCACAGCGGCGCTGTGCGCATGGACAGCACCGCCGTCCTGCAGGCCAGCGGTTCCCTTGATCTCGAATCCAGTGGTTCCCTGGAGTTGGCCGGCATCGGTGCCGGCGGCGCCACGCTGCGGTTGGCCAGTAGCGGTGCCAGTCTTCTCGATACCAATGGTGATCAGCCGAACCTGATCACTGGTGCAACCACCGCGGTTCAACTGCACGCGGCAGGGTCGCTGGGTACGGATGGTGATCCGCTTGATCTGGGGCTTTCAAACCTGGCGGAGGTCAGCAGTGGCTCCAATGCCAACCTGCGCAGCAGCCAGGGTCTGAGCCTTGCGCAAGCCCGGATCGGCGGTGCCCTGGAGCTGCAGCTCGATCGTGGCCTGCTGAAGCTGAGTGGTTCCGTTCAAGCTGCCCGCGCCGAGATCGCAGCCCTGCAGGACGGTCTCACCATGGTGCCTGGCGCCTCCGTCAGCATCAGCGGCGATCTGCAGCTGCGCAGTCAGGGCACCATGGTCGTCACAAGCCTCACCACGCGCGATGGGGTGATCGATCTGGTCAGTGCCAATGGTGACCTGCGCAATGGCCATCCAGCCGGCAGTACCGCGGCCAACCTTGAGGTGAGCGGCACGGGCCGCATCGGGCAGCTGCGGGCCCTCGGCCTCGGCGGCGCAGGCGACGGTCAGGCCCTGGTGCTGCGCAGCGATCACGTCGACAGTCTCTGGGCCGGCGGGGGGAAGGGCGCCACCGCGAAGGCCGCGCTCAGCAACGGCAGCATCAGCGCCATCGAGCTGATCACGCCAGGTGCCGGTTACAGCGGCAACAACCCACCGGGCATCGAACTGGTGGGCGGCGGTGGCAGTGGTGCGGCTGCCGTGGCCGTGGTGGATGCCGCTGGGCACCTCACTGCTGTCCTGCTCGAAGGCGGTGGCAACGGCTATACGAGTCCTCCTGAGGTGCGGATCATCGATCGGCGTTCCGCAGGGCTTCTGGCTGTCAGCTTGCTGCCCACGCAACCGCAAGCCACCGTTGAGCTGGGTCGCCTCGAGGCTGGGCAGGCTGTCGTGCTCAGCACGCTAGGCCATGATCTGGCAGTGGTGCCGCAGGGGGTTCTGCGCGGTGGCGGCCAAGTCGTGCTCGAACTCGGCAGCGGTGCGTTGAGCCTGGGTGCCGATGCACTCCTCAGTAGCGACACGCTGTTGCAGATCCGTGATCGCAACACACCGGTCACATTTGTGCCCGATCCCTTCCAGGTGCGTTTCCAGGAAGACAGCGATCGCAACGCAGCTGGCCGCCTCGGCGGCGCTGGTGATCTGCTGATCCAACAAAACGACCGCTTCGGTGCCATCCAGGCCAACATCAACTTCGTGGCGATCAAGGCCAGTGATACAGATCTGCTCACCCAGGAACTGCGCGATGCCCTGCTCACTGCCCTGTCGGCATCAGGGGCCGGCCGCGATGGTGAGGTGAGGTCCGGAGCACTGCATTGGCAGTTTGAGCTCGACAATGGCCTGCTTGACCATCTGCAGGCGGATGATTCAATCCTGGTTGATTATGAGTTGATGGTCGTGGATGGACAGCTACAACTCCAGGCGGATGAGAAGGGTCCTGCCTGGTTGGTGAGTGATTCTGCCAGGGCTCTTGGCCTGAATACTTCTGGAACGTGGCAGCAACAGAGGGCAGCGGAATCGAGCCAGCATCAACGCACCCATCAACTACAGATTCTGCTGCAGGGACGCAATGACGCGCCGTCCGGCCTTGGCGGTAATTTCAACACCAGATCCGGCAAACAACTGGTGGCAGCAATCACAGGTGTTGAGGATGAAGATCATGATCCACTCTCCTATCGACTGGTGCCGGGCAGCGAGAGCGGCGGAGTTGTCATGCTCGATCGCGATGGCGGCTTCGTATTCACGCCCAAAATCCAGTCTGGCATTGCCAGCTTCGAAGTGATCGCCAATGATGGAGAACTTGACAGCAATCCTATCAAGATCACTGTCTATGTTGAAGATGCTGCGCTGTTGGCATCGCCCGAACTGCTAGACGTTAGTGAGCTGACCAATGACCCGACACCGGAGGATTTTGTTTCTACCGACCAGACCCAGCTGATTCGCGTCAAGGCTGCCGTTGGTGCCACTGCATTCCGCATCATTGACGCCACCACCGGCACAGTGCGTGATTCGGCTGAATTGGGAGAACGATTCAGTGCCAGCTCCGCTTCTTATCGCATTAATCTTCAGGATAAATCGCTTGCAGCTGGTCAGTATCAAATTCAATTGTTCTATGGCGATAGACAAGAGCCTGCCTGGAGCGCCCCCAGTACCGCGCTGATCACAATCGATGGCACCCCAGCTTTGATTGATCGACAGATTGATCGACAGCCGCTTCTCGTCAACAACAAAGAAGCCGTTCAAGGGCAGCTGTCTCTGCTGTCAACCGCTGGTGTGGACCTTGCGGACCGGCAATCACAGGGACTGCTCAGTGGTGGCAGTGGCGAGCGCGTTGATCAGCGCCGTGTTCTGGCCATGCCCTATTGGCGTGATACTGATGGCGATTTAATCAGTTTTTCGATCCGTGGGGGTTCTACCAGTCATGGCTTTAGTCAACTGCAGTTGGCCAATGGGACCTCCGCAGACAATGGCAGTGTTTTGACTCTTGATATTAATCGTGGTCTGTTTATCTATGAGCCGAATGGTTCACAATCGGAACTTGATCATTTCACCGTTGTAGCCAGCGATCCAGCAGGCAAGGCCAGTGAGCTGGTGTTGAGCTTCAATCCAAGGGATGCCCTCGATGGCGATGGTATTTCCGCGTTTGCTGAGCAGAATCTGGCCAGGCTCGCTGGCGACCCCACTGGCCGCGACGCCAATTTCGATGGCATTGATGATTATCTCCAGCCCGCCATGGTGGTTATGGCAGGCTACCGTCATTCAGACTTCACTGCCTCGATTAACAGTAGCGATCAATTCAATAAAATCGATTCAATCATGCGGATTCAGGTGAATGATATGCCTGGCAGTCCGGTCGTGAGCAGCCAGGTGCAGCTCAAAAATGTGATGGTTATCCCGAAGAGTGAGGCGATGGTTAGCTCTTTGGCGAAGCTCGATCTGGCCAGCACATTCCAGGGCGTGTTTGATCCACTCTATTTCGAGATGACACCGCTCAGCAGCTCTGGACTCAGTGATCTTGATCCGGGCCGTCCGGGCACACAGCTGCAGATCTCGCTCGATGTGAGCAGGGCCAAAATCGAGGCTAGTTTGTTAAATCGCTACATGAAGTGGATTTCCCAGGAAACAATCAATGCCTACGCGACAGCTCAATTGCCGCTGAACGATCTGCTTGGTCAAACCATCAGTCAGCCTGGTTGGTACGACTTTACGCAGCGCACGCCGAATGGAGACGGAGCTCGATACATCATCAAGCAGGGTCTGATTGAAGCGATTGAAATTATCCTCACCGACAATCAGTTTGGTGACATTGACCCCAGAAAGGATGTGGTGATTGATCCTGGCATGCCAATCAATCTCAGTACGACGATTGAGGCCCCAGTGGCTGCCGTACCACTGGCTGTCGGCAATCTTGAGGTGACAGCGCCGGGCTCGCCAGAGCGGAACGTTTCTGCTGCACCTCCGGCCCTGGCCCTTCAGGATGCCGGCATCACGCCCCAACACAGCCTTGCTCAGGCATCCTCCAGTGGTGAAGACGCTGCGCACGGTCATGGCGGGATCGGCGACAGGCCGTTGACCCTGCAGCCTGGTCACGGCCGCAAAGGTGGGGCCGGCGGCCGCCATTCAGCCCTGCGATCACCCCTGGGCACAGCACCCGGTCGACGCACTGCGCTCGAGGATTCGGCGACAGAAGAACCGGGAGGCCTGCAACCCAGGCAGCCCCGGGGGCCGTTGGATCCGCCTCCCGCATCCGAGGATCGCCAGAAGGATGGGCTGATCGTCTCGGCAACCGCCGCCACCGTGGTCCTTCTGCTGCTGGCCCGGAATGATCGGGTCCGGACCGTCATCACCAGGATGCTGATGCTGCAGGCCGGTCGATCAACCGATCGTGATCCGGGGCGCTCGCTCGGGCGCCGATCCGGATGGTCCTTGCTTCGCCGCGCCTGGCGGCTGATCCGCCGCGATCGGAACACACCGTCGTGATCAGCACCTCCTGATCAGGCTGCTGCCAGCACGACGAGGGCCGAATCGAATCTGGTTCTTCAGACTCCTGACTGGTCCCCATCGCTCAAGGCCATGGCTGTCAGGCCGTCGGTCTGGGTTCGCCCCCATGGCGGCAGCGGCATCAGGGCAACAACTCAGTCAACGGTTTCTCCAGCAGTGCCATGCCACGCCGGTGGATCTCGCGGGCGTAATCGGTCCAGGTTCCCTGGCCCCAGTAGCGGAAGCAGCTGGTTTCCAGCAGCAGCAGGTGCAGCAGAGCCTGCTGGTATCCCCCATGGCTGGTGATGCTGGGGTCGGCCTCCAGGAGCGGATCGAAGCGTTGGTGGAAGCGGGCGCTGAGCTCCTGCATCGGCTCCAGCACGTTGGTGTAGCCCTCCACCCAGCTGAGGTTGTTGGTCCAGGAAGCGCCGGCCATCGAGAATCCGGAGTCGCTGGCCTGCAGGTTGGCGATCGCCTGCTCAATGGCTCCCGCCGAGTTGCCATCAGCCACAGCCTGCCAGAGCCTGTGCTGATGCACGGCCTGGATGCTGGGGAACGTGGCCTCGCTGATGCCGGCGGCTTCCAGCAGCTGCAGATATTCCGTGCCGTTCAGGGCCGCCGTGGCGCCGTCCGCCTCGGGCCGCTGCGCTGCTCCGGCAAGGCGTTGGTTGGCCTGGATGTAAGCGGCCGGAAATTCATTCATCATCACGCCGCCATTCTCGCCATCAGCGATCTGCGACACCAGCGGCGGGATGGCGTGGCCCCCCAGCTGCAGCCGCTGCAGCCCCAGCGCCTCGTAGCAGGGCTGCATCTGACCCACCAGCTTCGTGTCAGAACCCTGGGTTTTGATCAGAGCAACGATGGTCACCGTCTCGCCCCGCCCATTGCGCGCCACCAAGCGGTTGGGCACCAGCGTCTGCTCGCGGCTGAGGGGGGTGCCGTCAAGGTTCTCGACGCTGTGCTCCTGCACCAGCAGCCAGCGGTAGCCGCACTCCCGCAGGGCGCTCACGAAGGCGAACAGCGTGTCGGGATGGTTGGGTAGGGCCATCTCCGGCGGTGAGAAGCCCTGCACCCGCGCCAAGGCGTCAGCGCCGAAGAGGGCGGCGAAATGATGCTGCCAGGCCAGGATCTGCAGTTTCAGATCGGGAATCGGCGTGGAGGGGGCCACGGCGTGGCTCCAGAACGTGCCGAGCCACTCCACATGGGGGTGCATGGCTGGATCGCAGGCCAGCACCCGCAGCGCATCGAGGATGTCGGCGCGGCCCATCTGCTCGACGCCCCAGAGCAGATTGCCGGAGTAATCGAGCATGATCCGCGGATTGCAGCCATCGGCGATCAGCTGCGGAATCAGATCAGCGAGGCGCCGGTAGCACCAGCAGAACGGTTCGGCGTTGTGATTATCGCCAACGCCGGGGTGCTCGAGCATCCACTGCAGATGCGAGATCAACGCGCCATCGGCGCCGGCCGGGATCGTGGGCTGGTGCATATGCAGCGCGCAGGCAAATGCCGAGCGGATGCCCGCAAGCTGCAGAGTGGTGTGGGAAGGAGGTAGCGGATGCCCGCGCTGCACCAACTTCAGCAGCTCGGTCTCGCGGCCGGCGATCGGCGGCAGGCTGGCTGTTGTCCAACCCGGGGGAACTCCCGGCTTTGCGGGGTCGAGCGGTGCCAGTGGCATGGTGAACAGGGTCATGCCCCAGGCACAGCCTCCCCAATGTCCTGCGTTCCGTCTGTCGCTGCAATCGGCATGAAGACCCATTGCCAGAGACCTGCAGCGGATGGAGGCTATGCGCACCCAACCCGGAGGCGCCCCCATGGACGACACGCCACCCCGCCAGCAAGCAGGAGCACGCTGAGCGAAGGCCCCTGCTCCAACAGTCTCCGTCCTTCGTGAGCGGGTCGTGGGACCGGATAACGGATCCGCCTCCGATCCTCCGACACTCCATCTGCGCCGCCTCAGGTGCCCCCGGAGTCATGTCCGCTCCACACCTGGAACCCTGGCCCCAGGTGTGCCTCCCTCAGCAGCTCCGCCCAGCACAACGTCCAGAGTCATTGTTCGCCCCCGTGGTTGTTAGCCGCCACGGGGGCTTTGTCTGAGCTGATTGATCGCCACGGGGGTGGCTAACCCGACTGCCGTGGCGTCTGCGGAATGGTGCTGTCGGCCGCTGCAGCGTGCCATCAGAACGTGTCCTCGCTCTGCCCGGCGAAGCGGCCCAGATAGCTCTCGCTGCCATCAAGCCGCTGGAACACGAACTGGCAGATGGCAATGCCCGGAACCACCGCCAGCGGTGCCGGGCCGAAGTTGCTCATCTCCAGCACCTGCTGACTGTCGATGCCCGGACCCATGAACGGTGCGCTGATGTGCACCATCAGGCCCAGGCGGGCGAAGCGGCTGCGGCCTTCCAACCAGCCGCACAGACCAGGCCCCAGGCGCAGGCGTTCCTGGGTGATGCCCAGCACGGTTTCGCCCGGCATGATCAGCATGTGCTGCCCATCCGGCACCACCACCTTGTCGGTGAATTCGCGGTAATCGGTGTGTTCGCGCACCTCCACCACCTGATGCACCTTGCGGAACACGCGAAAGGTGGAGGCCAGGGTGAGGTCCACCGAGGCGGGGCCGACTCGATCGGCATGGAACGGTGTAATCGCGATGATGCCCTGCTGGATCGCCTGCAGGATCGCCTCGCGTCCGAGAACCGACATGGCGGGGGCTGGATTCACCGGCACCGATGCAAGCACAGGTCACCGGGACTGTCCGGCTGCTGAACCGGGCGCATCCCTGCCGCCGCCGGTGTGATCCGCCCACGCCATCAACTCTGAGGCCGGATCAGGCACCGGCCAGATTCTGCTGGCTCAGCCAGCAGGGGCCGCCGCCGCCGAATGGACTTCAAGCCGGGGGTGGCGCAGCTGGTAGCCGAGCTGATGCAACCGGCGATTGCTGATGCGTCGATCAGCTGGTGATCTCTCCAGGACGCACGTGGGATCCCACTGCAGCGGCTCCAGGCCGCGGGCCCGGAGCACCGCGTCCAGCAGGGCCGCCACGGTCCAGGGCTGATCGTCCACCAGGTTCACCACCTCATCCCAGCCCTGCTGCACGGCGGCGGCCACCGCGCCCACCACGTCGTCGCGATGGATCCAGCTGCAGTGGTGGGAGCCCGAGCCAGGGCGGGTGCTGCCGGCCAGGGGCATGAAACGATCCGCCAGCTCTCGGCCGGGCCCATGGATCGCGCCGAGACGCAGCACGCACACCCGCTGCGAGGCGCTGCGGCAGGCGGCCAGCAGACCTTCGCTCTCCAGCAGGATGCGGCCGTGGGCATCGGCCGGTGCGGGTGGCGTGGTCTCCTCGACCCAGGCGCCACCTGCATCGCCATACACCGAGCAACTGCCGGTGTAAACGATCTGCCGCAGCCGGGGCAGATCGGGCAACAACCGCTGCAGGGTGGCCATGCCATCGCGGTAGGTGGCGCGGTAGCCATTGGCATCCACCTGCTGATCGCCGGTGGGGGCCAGGCAGAACACCGCGGCATCGGCATCCACCAGGGCTGCCTGCAGAGCGGCTGGATCATCCGCCCGGGCCACCATCACCGAACTCGCATGCGGTTTCAGCTCAGCCAGCCGGGCTGCGCTCGTGGTGGTGAGCGTGAGATCAACACCTCCCTGCTGCCGCCAGTGGCGGGCCAGGGCCAGGCCGATGTAGCCGCTGCCCACGATCGTGATCCGCATCGACGTCTGGCTCGGTTGGCGCGAGGCTAGGTGTGCATTCTCACCAAGTCATTCAGCGACCAGCGCGACCAGGCGCTGCTGAGGGCTGAGGGCTGAGGCCACCGAGGTCCATGTGACACCTGCGCTGGTTATCGAGCCTCAGATCGCGAGGAAGCCACCGCATCCACTCCTGTGAGGTCTGGAACAACATGGCCAAGGCC
>JBEBCC010000108.1:0-29217 GCA_041158125.1 Cyanobacteriota bacterium | reverse complement strand
TCGGCACGGATGAGCCGCTGGCCGCTGTTGTTCGATGCCGTCTGCATCCAGCCCAACGCTGAGTGGATCAAGCTGGAGAAGCCCATGCTCGGCACTGCACTGGATAGCGATCCAGCGGCTGATTCCTCGCGATCACAACAGTCCCAGCCGCTGGGCCGCCAGCTGCACCGCCAGCGGCAGGATGCGATGTTCCTGGGCATGGATCCGGGCCGCAAGAGTGGCTGCGTCGTCGTCCGAGTGCACTGGCACCGCCGCCTGCACCAGGATCGGGCCGGTGTCCACCTCCAGGCTGACCAGGTGGGCCGTGCAGCCGCTGATGCGCACCCCGGCCGCCAGGGCCTGATCAATGGCGCGGGCGCCGCGGAAGCTGGGGAGCAGCGAGGGGTGGATATTGATCAACCGCTCGGGGAAGGCATCGATCAGATCCTGGGTGACGATCCGCATCCAGCCCGCCATCACCACCAGATCGACGCCAGCGGCCTCGAAGCTGCTGATCAAGGCGCGGTCGAGTGCTTCGCGGCTGCTGTGGCTGCGGTGGTCGTGCAGCTGCCAGCGGATGCCGAGCCGCGCGGCACGGGCGATGGCGCCACAGCCTGGGTTGTTCACCACCAGCAGCGTCACATCAGCTGCCAGGTTCCCAGTGCGACAAGCGGCCACCAGGGCCTCAAAGTTGCTGCCGTTGCCGGAGGCGAGCACGCCGAGCCGCAGCCGACGGCCGCTGCCATCGCCAGTTGGCTCGCCTGATAGGAGCTCGGACGGTGCCGACGGCCACTGGACGGCTCGGGCGAGCTCGCTAGGGTCAACAAAAGAGGGCGATTGGCCATGTCCCATCTCTCCATCCTGCCAACGGTGCTGCGCGATGAAACCGTGCTGGCGCAGGTCCTGCGAGACCTTGGCCTGGACCCCCTGGGTGCTGGCCACCTGCATGGCTTCGCCGGTGAACGCCGTCGCGTGAGCCTGCGGGTTCAGCTGCCCGAGGGCCTCTGGCTGGGCTGGACTCGCCAGAGTGATGGCAGCCTGGCGCTGGTGGGAGATCTGCAACGCCTCTCCCGCTCCCGTTCGGTGCAGGAGCTGATCGGGCAGCTCACCCGCCGCTATGCCGCCCGCCACGCCCTGGCGAGCGCTGCGCGGGAGTTGCCCGATGCCTGCATCCAGCTGGTGCCCTGACACCGCTGTGATCGACGTCCATCTCGATCTGCGCGATCCCGGTAGCCATCTGGTCGGGGTCGAGTTGCAGTTGCTGCCCCGGTTCACCCAGCTGCGCCTGCGCTTGCCCGGCTGGACCCCCGGCTCCTATCTGATCCGCGATTACGTCCGCCATCTCGAAGCCCTCGAGGTGCAGCAAGGCGACGCGTTGCTGCCATTGCAGCGTCTGGGTCCAGCCTGTTGGCAGGTCGGAGTTGATCCGCACGGACCGGAGCTGCGGATCCGTTACAGGGTGCTGGCGACGGAGCTCTCCGTGCGCACCTGCCACCTCGACCAGGACCACGGCTTCCTGGCCCTGGCGGGGGTGGTTCTTGAGGTGGAGGGGGAACGCTGGTCAGCGCATCGCCTGCGTTGTCAGCTGCCACCCCATTGGCACGCCTTCACGCCCCTACCCGGTGATCCCAGCGCGACGGAGGGGGCCATCGCCCGTGATTACGACCAGCTGCTGGACAGCCCGCTGGAGGCTGGGCCCCATGTCGTGCACAGGTTCGAGGTGGCTGGGGTGCCGCACCGCTGGCTGACCTGGGCGGGGCCTGCTGCCGCTGAAGGCTGGCTGCTGGAGCGTTTTCCCAGCTTGCTGGCGGATGTGCAACGGGTGTGCCTCGCCTGCTGCCAGTTGATGGGTGAACCGCGACCGGCCGCCCATCACTACCTGTTCATCCTGCATCTGCTTGATGAGGGTTACGGCGGCCTGGAGCACGACGATGCCTCAGTGCTGGTTTACGGCCGGCGCAACCTGGAGAAGCCTGGTGGTTATCGCAAGCTCCTGCAACTGGTGGCCCATGAGTATCTGCATCAGTGGAATGTGCGCCGGCTGCGACCCGCCGAACTCACACCGATCGACTATCACCAGCCGGTGCCGACACCGAGCCTGTGGTTCGCGGAAGGTGTCACCAGCTACGTCGATCAGTTGCTGCCACTGGTGGCCGGCCTCAGCAGCCCGGACGAGGTGCTCGAGGATCTGGGCGCGGATCTGAGCCGCTACAAGCTGACACCGGGGCGCGCGGTCCAGAGCCTGCGCAGCAGCAGTCAGGAGGCGTGGGTCAAGCTCTACCGCGCTGATGCCTACGCCGGCGACAGCCAGGTGAGCTACTACCTCAAGGGGGCGGTGGTGGCCCTCTGCCTCGATCTGCATCTGCGCAGCCAAGGTTCCTGCCTGGCCGAGGTACTGCAGGCGCTGTGGCGCAGCCATGGCCGTTGCGGTCGCGGCTACAGCGAAACCGATCTGCTGGAGGCCTTCGCCGCCCGCAGCACCGAGCTGCGCCAGCTGCTGCCCCAGTGGCTGAACAGCCTGGATGACCCCGACCTCGACAGCTGCCTGCAGCAGGTCGGGCTGCTCCTGGTTCCCGTGCAGGGTTCCAGCCCCTGGATCGGGGTGAGTGTGGCGGTGGAGAACGGCCAGCTGCTGGCACGGCGGGTGCAGCGGGGCAGTGCGGCCGAGACAGCCGGGTTGTGTGTGGGAGACGAACTGCTGGCCCTGGAGGGCCAGCGCCTGCGCCAGCCGGAGGATCTGAGCGGGGGATTGCGCTGCGGTGTGAGCCAGGAGCTGCTGATCAGCCGCCGCTGCCAGGTGCGGTCGTTGACGCTGTGCGCCCAACCCGCCGCAAGCGAGCGCTATCGACTGGTGGTGGATACCAACGCATCCCACGCCGCCACCGAGCAGCGGCAGCGCTGGTTGTCACTGCTCGCAAACGCTGCACCACTGGAGTCGCCCTGATGTTCCGCCCGCTGATCGGCGAGGGATGGCGCCAGCAGCGTCTGGTCTGGATTCCTGCAGCCATGGCGGCCGGCCTGCTGTTGCTCGCTGCCATTGGCCTGGTGCTGCAGCGGATGGGAAAGGATGCCCCCCTGAGCCCCCTGGCGAGGGGCCCGCGGCCCACGGCACCGCTGCCACCGGCACAGGCGCCGTGGATCAGCCCGCTGCAGCGTCAGTGTGGTGGGACGGACCCCGACCTGGCGCAGCGACTCAAGGCCCAGTGGCAGAGCCTGCCGGAACGGATCCGGCGCCTGCGCATCGATCCGAGCAACTATGGCCCCCGGCTGGCGGTGGATGCCTACGGCAACCCCGTGGCCAACACACCACAGCTGGTGGTGCTGCACGAGACCGTTTACGGACTGAGCTCGGCAATCCATACCTTCACCACCCCCCACCCCGATGACGCCGATCAGGTGAGTTACCACATGTTGATCGGCGAAAAAGGCCAGATCGTGCAGGCACTGGATCCAGGCCAGCGCGCTTTCGGGGCGGGATATTCAGCATTCCGGGGCCGTTGGGCGGTCACCAATGCGGCGATGGCTGGTTCGGTGAACAACTTCGCGCTGCATCTCAGCCTGGAAACACCGCTTGATGGTGAAGATGCCCAGCCCAGTCACAGCGGCTACAGCGCTGCCCAATACGACGCCCTGGCTGTGGTGCTCGCCGACTGGATGCGGCGCTTCAGGATTCCGGCCGATCACATCACAACCCACCGGCATGTTGATCTGGGGCTGGAACGTGCTGATCCCCGCAGTTTCGACTGGAAAGCACTACAGGTGCGGCTCGCCGCCTTGGGCATGCTCTGTTGAAGCAGCACAGGCCGGCCGCAGTGCAGCCCTCAGATCAGAGGACTGAGGGCTTTGCGGTGCTGGCCGTAGATCAGGCCATGCAGTTCTGGATCCTGCATGTAGCGCAGGATCCGGGTGGGGTAGTCGAGCTTGCCGTTGTGCAGGTAGGCCAGGGTGGCCGCCGTTTTGGCGTGGGCCGGATTGAGACTGACGCCATGGGTGGCACTGGCGGGCCGATCAAGGCTTGCCAGCAGGCGTGAGAGCTTGCCGGCCAACAAGGCCACGTTGCGATCGGGATCGAGCAGCTGTTCGCGGGCTTGCTGCAGCTCCTGCGGTCCGGCATCCTCCCGCAGCAGACCCTGCTTCACCATTTCACTCAGACCAAGCTGGGCGGGGCCATGGGTGCTGAACAGGCCGGAGTGGGCGGCCAGTGGCAGATCCTCTCCCGGCTTGGCGTGCTGGAGTTCATCAAACAGGATCGCCGCCAGCAGCATCGGGTTGACACCAGTGCGGCGGCTCTCACGCAACACAACCGGCCTCAGCGATTCCAGGCGGTTGACGGTGTGGTTCCGGAGCGGACTGAGCTGATCCATGCCACGGGTGAACAGTTGAGCCAGACGTGGCTGAGGACCATGCACCCCAAAGCGACGCTGCAGCTCCCGCAGCTCAGCAGGGGTGAAGCTGGCGGGATTGCTGGACTGCTCCGGCACCAGGGCCGCCTCAGGATCGAGGGCGGGGCGGGGGCCCCGCTGGGGCTCACCGTCGCGGATCAGGCCGGCAAGACCCAGGCAGGTGAGCAGGGAGGCACAGGCCATGGCCCGCCGCCGGAAGCGGGGTGCAGGGCGCTTGCGAACCGGGGTGGGCAGGGCCAGGGCCGATCAGCAGCATTGGAACTGATTTTACAAAAAAATCAGCAGTTCCGATCAGGCGATGGTTGCGTTGTGTGACCGTCCACACAGTCTCGGCCCTGAACAGCCGTGGAGCGGCGGGAAAGCGGCGCCAGGGGCTTTGCTGGTGAGCTGCTCAGCGCATAGCGTCAGACCGCCTGCCACGCGCCCGGTTCATGGTCCCGCTCTCAACCGTTCCCGGAGTTGACCCTCAGGGCCAGTGGCAGCGTTTCTGCTCTCTGCTCTGGCACAGCGAAGCCCTCGGCTTCTGGCTTGATGTCAGCCGCATGGGACTCGACAGCACCCAGCTGGACCAGCTGCGACCGCGCTTCAGCGACGCCTTCACCGCGATGGAGGCTCTGGAGGCCGGAGCCATCGCGAATCCCGATGAACAGCGCCAGGTGGGCCACTACTGGCTGCGCAGTCCTGAACTGGCCCCCGATGACGCCGCTGGAGGGCACATCCGCGCTGAGGTGGATCGAATCGAGAGCTTCGGCCGTGATGTGATGAGCGGAGCCATCGGCCCCGCCCCGGGCGAACGCTTCACCGATGTGCTGTGGATCGGCATCGGCGGCTCAGGGCTCGGCCCGCTGCTGATGATCCGCGCCCTGCAGGATCCCGGTGCCGGCCTGCCCTTTCATTTCTTCGACAACGTTGATCCGGACGGCATGCGCCGTACCCTCGCCTCCCTGGGCGATCGGCTGCGCACAACGCTGGTGATCGTCGTCAGCAAATCCGGCGGCACGCCGGAGCCCCACATCGGCATGCTGCAGGCGCGCCTGGCCGTCGAGGCCCGTGGCGGCAGCTGGACCCGGCAGGCGGTGGCGGTGACGATGCTCGGTAGCCGCCTCGACCAGGAGGCCGAGCAGGGCCACTGGCTGGCCCGTTTCGACATGTTCGACTGGGTCGGTGGCCGCACCAGCATCACCAGCGCAGTCGGCCTGCTGCCCGGAGTGTTGATCGGCAGCGACATCCGCGCCTTCCTCGCCGGCGCTGCGGCCATGGACGCCGCCACGCGTGTGGCCGATCTGGATCGCAATCCAGCGGCTCTGCTGGCCGCCGCCTGGTATGTGGCCGGCGATGGCCAAGGCCGGCGCGACATGGTGCTGCTGCCCTACCGCGATCGCCTCGAGGTGTTCAGCCGCTATCTGCAGCAGCTGGTGATGGAGAGCCTGGGCAAGAAGCTCGATCGCTCTGGTCAGGTGGTGCATCAGGGCCTGGCGGTCTACGGCAACAAGGGCTCGACAGACCAGCACGCCTACGTGCAACAGCTGCGCGATGGCGTCGACAATTTCTTCGTGACCTTCATCGAGGTGCTGGAAGATCCGGGCGATATCCCACCGCTGGAGGGGGAAAATCCGGGCGATTTTCTTGATGGCTTCCTGCAGGGCACCCGCTCCGCCCTCACCGAAGAGGGGCGGCTGAACCTCAGCATCACCCTGCAGCGGCTCGATGCCCACAGCCTCGGCGCCCTGATCGCTCTGTTCGAGCGGGCCGTGGGCCTGTACGGCGAACTGGTGAATGTGAACGCCTATCACCAACCCGGCGTGGAGGCCGGCAAGAAAGCCGCCGCCGAACTGCTGAGTCTGCAGGCGCGGTTGGAGGAGGCCATGGGTCACCAGCGCGAGCACACCCTGGCAGAGCTGCAGGTCCTGATGGGTCTGCCCTCACCGGAACCTCTCTACTGGATCCTGCGCCATCTCTGCGCCAATCGGCGCCACATCGATGCTCGCGGCGACTGGGGCCAGCCCGAATCGCTGGTGTTCATCCACGACTGAAGTGCAGGTGCCTCAGGGCACCAGGTTCACCAACTTGCCCGGCACCACGATCACCCGGCTGGGGGCTTTGCCCTCCAGCCACTTGGTGGCGATGTCGCTGTTGAGGGCCAGCGCCTCCAGGGTGGCCTTGTCGGCGTCGGCGGGCACCTCCAGGCTGCCGCGCACCTTGCCCTTGATCTGGATCACCAGCGGCACGGTGTCCCGCACCATGGCGGCGGCATCGGCCACTGGCCAGCGCTGGGTGTGGATGCTGGAGCTGGCCAGGGCATCCGCGCTGTTCCGGCCGCCGAGCTTCAGCCAGAGCTCCTCGGCCAGATGTGGGGCGAAGGGGGCCAGCAGAATCAACAGGGTGCGCAGGGCCTCGCAGGCCAACACCGGACGGCTGGCCTCCAGGTGGCTGCCCATGGCGTTGCTGAGCTTCATCAGCTCGGAGACAGCGGTATTGAACTGGTAGTCGCCGTCCAGGTCGTCGCTGATCTCCTTGATGGCGGTGTGAACGGCGCGGCGCAGCTCTCGCTCGGCATCGTTCAGATCCTGGGAACCGGCTTCCGACAGGGCGACGGCCACGGCTTCGGCGCAGCCCGCCCCATCCGCCAGGCTCAGGCTCCGCTCACAGGCCCCATCCACCAGGCGCCAGATCCGCTGCAGGAAACGGAACTGCCCCTCCACATCGGCGTCATCCCATTCCAGATCCTTCTCCGGGGGGGCCTTGAACAGAATGAACATCCGCGCTGTGTCAGCGCCGTAACGCTCGATCACGCTGGCTGGATCGACGCCGTTGTACTTCGACTTCGACATCTTTTCGTAGAACGTCTCCAGCACCTCACCGCTGACCGGATCGCGAGGGTCTGTGGGGTCGGCTACATCGGCCGGGGCGATATATTTACCGCTGTGCGGGTTCTTATAGGTGATGCCCTGCACCATGCCCTGAGTGAGCAGGCGGGTGAAGGGTTCATCGAAGCTGAGCAGGCCTCGGTCGCGCAGCACCTTGGTGAAGAAGCGCGAGTAGAGCAGGTGCAGGATTGCGTGCTCGATGCCGCCCACGTATTGATCCACAGGCAGCCAGCTGTTCACCGCCTCCTTGCTGAAGGGCAGCTGGGTATTGCTGGCATCGCTGTAGCGCAGGTAGTACCAGCTGGAGCACATGAAGGTGTCCATGGTGTCGGTCTCCCGCTTGGCGGGTTTGCCGCAGCAGGGGCAGCTCACGTTCACCCAGCTCTCCAGCTGCGCCAGGGGGGAACCGCCTTTGCCGCTGAAGGCCACATCGCGGGGCAGTTCCACCGGCAGCTGATCGGCGGGCACGGGCACCACGCCGCAGCTGTCGCAGTGGATCACCGGGATCGGGCAGCCCCAGTAGCGCTGGCGGGAGATCAGCCAGTCGCGCAGGCGGAACTGCACCTTCTCGCGGCCCCAACCTTCAGCGGCAGCGGCGGCGGTGATTGCCTGCTTGGCTTCGCCGCTGGGCAGGCCATCAAAGCGGCCGGAGTGGATCAGCACGCCGGCCTCGGTCCAGGCGCCGCCTTCAAAGGCGTGCGCATCGCTGCCCTCCGGAATGATCACCTGCTGCACCGGCAGTTCGTAGTGGCGGGCAAACAGAAAATCGCGCTGGTCGTGGGCGGGCACGCCCATCACGGCACCGGTGCCGTACTCGGCCAGCACGTAGTCGGCGATCCAGATCGGAATCAGCTGGCCGTTGGCGGGATTGCGCACCTGGACGCCGATGGGAACGCCGCGCTTGGGTTTGTCTTCAGCGGTGCGCTCTTGTTCACTCTGGCGTGACACCAGATCGCAGAACGCCTCCACCGAGATCTGCTGCTCGGCCGTGGTGAGCGTGGCCACGAGGGGATGCTCCGGCGCCAGCACCACATAGGAGGCGCCGAAGATCGTGTCCGGCCGGGTGGTGAACACGGTGATGCGCTCGGCCGTGTCGTTGCCGCCTGCATCCACCACCGTGAACTGCAGCTCGGCGCCGGTGCTGCGGCCGATCCAGTTGGCCTGCATGGTGCGCACCCGCTCCGGCCAGCCCTCGAGCTGGCTCAGGTCGTCGAGCAGTTGCTGGGCGTAGTCGGTGATCTTGAGGAACCACTGGCGCAGCTTGCGCTTCTCCACCAGGGCGCCGGAGCGCCAGGATCGACCCTCGCTATCCACCTGCTCATTGGCGAGCACGGTCTGATCGATCGGATCCCAATTGACGGTGGCATCCTTTTGGTAAGCCAGCCCGGATTCCAGGAACTGCAGAAACAGCCACTGGGTCCAGCGGTAGTAATCGGCATGGCAGGTGGCCACCTCGCGATCCCAGTCGATCGAGAGACCCAGCTGATCAAGCTGGGTGCGCATCGAGGCGATGTTCTGATCGGTCCAGGCGCCCGGGTCCACGCCCCGCTCGATGGCTGCGTTCTCCGCCGGCAGACCGAAGGCATCCCAGCCCATCGGATGCAGCACCTTCCTGCCTCGCAGGCGCTGCACACGGGCCACCACATCGGTGATCACATAGTTGCGCACATGGCCCATGTGCAGATTCCCCGAGGGATAGGGGAACATCGACAGGGCATAAAACGCCTCATCGCCGGGGGTCAGCTCCGGCGTGTCATGCAGGCCATTGTCCGTCCAGGCCCGTTGCCAGCCGGCTTCGATGGCCTGGGGTTGATAGCGGCTGCTCTCGCTCACGGGCTGGCTGGGATCCGATCGGCTGATGCTCCCACAGCCCTTCGCGTCAACCTCAGCAATCCATGCGGAGCAGACCGATGGCCTCGCGGTTCACCAGCACCAGATCCTCAGCGGCTGGCGTTTCAAGTGCCAGAAACTGCTGATCCACCCAGCGGGGCACGCCGCACACCGGTGTGCCGTTCTGCAGCTCAACCCGGATGCTGCTGCGATTCCGGATCCAGGCATGAATCTGGCGGATCCCTGGCTGGGAGGTGTCGAGATCTCCGCTCTGTCGTCCTGTGTCGCTCCCCATAGGATCGTTGCCACCCCTCCATCCGCCCCCGCAGGCTGCCGCGCGTGCTCCAGTTCAGCAAGTACCAGGGTCTGGGCAACGACTTCCTGATGCTCGACGGCCGCACGGCGGCGGATCCTGAGTTTGTGTTCGGCCTCACGCCTGAGCTGGTGATCCAGCTGTGCGATCGCCGCTTCGGCGTCGGTGCCGATGGGGTGATCCTGGCGCTGCCTCCAAACAGCGGTGGCGAGCTGCGGATGCGGATCTTCAACGCCGATGGCAGCGAACCCGAGATGTGCGGCAATGGCATCCGCTGCCTGGCGCGCTTCCTGGCCGACCGCGATGGCGACGGACCTGGTCGCACCTGGCAGATCGACACTCTGGCGGGGCGAATCGTGCCCGAGCTGCTGACGGATGGAACGATCCGCGTCGACATGGGAGCGCCGTTCCTGCAGAGCGAGCAGGTGCCCACCACGCTGGCTGTCGGTTCGGCGGGGCTGCCCCAGGGCGAGCTGGAGGTGGATGGTGAACGGTTCATGGTCGCGGCCGCCGGCATGGGCAACCCCCATGTGGTGATTCCTGTGGATGCCGTCGATGAAATCGACCTGGAGCGCTTCGGCAGTCGCTTTGAGGTGCATCCGGCCTTCCCGGCAAAGACCAACGTCCACTTCGTTGAAGTGTTGGCACCGGACCATCTGCTGATGCGGGTCTGGGAGCGTGGCGCCGGCCCCACCCTGGCCTGCGGTACCGGCGCCTGCGCCACCCTGGTGGCCTGCCACAGCCTCGGCCTGAGCGCTCGGCGTGCCCGACTCGATCTGCCGGGTGGACCACTGCAGATCCACTGGGACGCCGACAGCGGCAAAGTGTTCATGGATGGGCCTGCCGAGCATGTGTTCGACGGCCTGATCCCCGACGGCGAGGCCGTGGCGGCGGCGCGGCGGGAGGCGGCCGAACGGGCCATCACTGGCGCCAGCCCTGCAACGCCAACTCCAGCTGACGATCTGCCCGGACTGACGACAGCCGCTGGTCCAGCGCAGATCGACTGCGCCACGGTCTGCGCCAACGGCTGCATCCGTCCGGAGGCCTGCCCCAGCGCCGAAGCCAGGGCCCGTGTTGCCGCGCTGCTCAGCAGCACGTCTCTCGATGAGCTCGTGAACATCGCCACCAATTCGATCGAATCGCGCACCCGCGCCCGCTTTGAGCGCGACTCCGGCCTGAGCGGCTGAGCGCTGGCGGCGATGGGCAGCGCCGTGCCGCCTCTCTACCTCGATGCCTGCGCCACCAGCCCACCGGCGCCGGCGGTGCTGGAGGCGATGGCGGAGGTTGATCGCAACGCCTGGGCCAATCCCTCCAGCCTGCATGGCTTCGGCCTGGCTGCAGCCGACGTGCTGGAGCGCAGCCGGCTGCGCCTGGCGCACCTGCTGGGCTGCGACAGCGAGGAGCTGCTGTTCAGCTCTGGGGGCAGCGAATCGATTCATCTGGCCCTGCTCGGCGTCGCGGCGTCGCTGCCAGCGGGACGGCTGCTGATTTCAGCGGTGGAACACCCCGCCACCGTGGCCGCCGCAGATCAGCTGCATCGCCGCGGCTGGGAGGTCTGCCAGTTGCCCGTCAATGCCCTGGGCCAAGTGGAGGCCGCAGCCCTGGAGCCATTGCTGGCTCCACCGACTCGCCTGGTGTCGGTGATCTGGGGGCAGAGCGAGGTCGGCACCGTGCAGGACATCGGCACGATCGGGGCTCTCTGCCGCGCTGCTGGAGTCCTGCTGCATCTGGATGCGGTGCAGGTGGTGGGGCATCGCGCGATCGATTTCAGCGCCCTGCCGGTGGATCTGCTCAGCTTCACGGCCCACAAACTGCAGGGGCCGCGCGGGATTGGTGCCCTGCTGGTGCGCCGCGGCGTGACCATCCAGCCGCTGATTGGTGGTGGCGGCCAGGAGCGGGGCCGGCGGGGCGGCACCGAGCCGGTGGCCCTGGCGGCGGGCATGGCCCGGGCTCTGGAGCTGGCACAGGAGCGCCTGGAAGCCGGCGGCGGCTGCGATCCGTTGATGCAGCTGCGCGATGACCTGCTGGCCGCGCTGCTGGCGCTTGATGGGGTGCACCTGAGTGGGCCCGATCCACGCCGCGGCGAACCGCGGCTGCCCCACCACCTCAGCCTGCTGATCACCGATCGCGCCGGCAAGCCGCTGGAGGGGCGGCGACTGGTGCGGGAACTCTGGCGCGAAGGGATCGCCTGCAGCAGCGGTTCGGCCTGCAGCGCCATTCAAACGACACCAGCCCACGCTCCTGCCGGCGGCGCCAGCCCGGTGCTGCTGGCGATGGGGCTGCCGCCGGACTGGGCTGCCAGCGGCCTGCGCTTGAGCCTCGGCCCCTGGCTGAAGGGGCGTGAACTGGAACGGGTGCCAGCGGCGCTGGAACGGGCCCGCACCCGCATGGAGGGCTGATGTCGCAGCTGATCACAGCGTTGCGGCCGCCCCGGAGACCGCGCCGCGGTCGTCCCGTGCTGGCCAGCGTCTGCGGGGCAACGCTTCCTCTGGTTGAGCAGACGCGCCCTAGGGTCGCCCCACCCCACCGACAGCCCATGCTTCCCGCTGATCTGCGCACCGCTGAAGCCGAAGCGCTCGACGCCGTGCTGGCAGCCCTGGCGGCCGGAGCGCAAGGCCTCTGGACTGTGGAATTTCGCTTTGAGGGGCTGCGGATCATGCCGGTCGCCCTGCGGTTGCTGGCGGCATTGACCCCACGCCACCCCAGGCTGCAACTGCTGTTTCCCGATGCCGGCGCCGCCGCTCTGGCACGGCGCGATGCCCCGGAGCAGGCCGGTCAGATCGCCAGCCTCGGCGATCTGATGCGGCTGCAGCAGGCCGATGGCGGCAGCGAAGGCCTGCTGCTGCTGGTGGCACCCACCCCGGCCGACTACGAGGAGGTGGAGCAGGTGTGTGCCCAGCATCGGGGTGTGGTGGTGATGGTCAACGGTCGGCTTGAGGATGCAGCCGTTGGGATCGGTACGGTGGCCCGCGAACGCCGCCGCGGCTTCCTCGCTGGCTGGCAGAGCGCCTACGCCCTGATCCCCACCGCTGATGGAGCCCTGCGCCGCGTCTACCCGGAGGCCTGGCAGCTCTACCGCCGCGATGCCGATGGCTATCGCGCCGTCACAACCTTCGAGCAGCGGCCGGATGCCGAACAACAGGCCGAGGCGCTCTCCAGCTCCGGCGTGGGCCGCTCCTTGCAGGCGGTTGACCGGTTCATCGAAGGCCTGCGCAGCTGACGGCGTCGGCGGCTGATCGACAGCAGCTGAACCCTTGTCCGCCCTGGCGGTGCTCCGTACAGTTCGGTGTCCGCAGGTGGTTCATGGCGCTGACATCCCGTCGCATCGGTCCGGTAGACGCGGGGGCGGCCCTGGCGGTGCTTCTAGCGGCTGTCGGCGTGATCTGGAGTCCGAAGCTGAGCGGTGCGGTGGCGAGGGCCACCGGCGGCGTCACACCGGTGACGGTGCTCGTGGACATCCGCGGAGTTCCTGCGGCTGATCCCCAGGCACTGATCGCCGCAGCGCGTCGCGACGGAAAGGTGGCGATTGTGATCCGCAACCAGCCCCACGGCAGTGTGGCCATCAAGGAGGTGATACCGCTGCCACGGCGGATCGCCACTCTCACGCCCGGCGGCCAGGTGGTGAGTGCCCCTGACCCCAACCAGCAGGTCTTCAGCACCCTGGACGCCCGCTTTGTGCTGCAGGGTGAGGGCCGCAAGGGGGCCGATGGCGTTGTCTTCGGCAACCAGAACCTGAAGGTGGGGGCACCGATCGAGCTCGAGGGTGCCGGCTTCCGCGTCAGCGGATCGGTGACGGGGCTGAAGCTCGGGGACTCCTGAAATGGGACGCGCACCGCAACCGGCTGGACCTGGCCTGATCAGTGCTCTGCTGCTGGCGGTTGGCAGCGCGCTCGCCCTGCCGATCGCGGGGCGGGCCCTGGAGCCCATCGCCATCCCCCAGGTCACTGCCTCATCGCTGCCGGCACCACCACCACTGGGGCTGCCCCAGCTGCAGGAGCAGCTCAGTTGTCCGCAGCTGCAACAACGGCTGCAGGCCACGATCGGCGCCGAAGCCTCGGTCTGGAGTGTCACGGTGGCCGACGGCAGCGGACGCCTGCTGGCCGACATCAATGGAACCCGACCGCGGATCCCTGCCTCGAACCAGAAGCTGATCAGCACAGCGATCGCGCTGGATCGGCTCGGACCCGATGCCAGCCTGACCACCCGCCTCTGGCGACGATCAGATGGCAGCCTGCGGCTCACCGGTGAGGGCGATCCCGATCTGGATCTGGTCCAGTTGAAACGCTTCGCCCAACTGGCGATGGCCGCCGGGCCCACCCCCCGCATCGAGCTGGTGGAGGAACCGCAGCAGCGCTGGTGGCCGGCGGGCTGGCACTGGGCCGATCGGGCCGAAGCCTACGGCGCGCCGATCACGCGCCTGGCGCTCACCAGCAACGCGTTGGACATGGCGGTCAGCAATCCGCCCGGTCGGCTGTCACGCCTGCTGAGCCAGGAGATCCGCCGCAACGGTGGCAGCGCGGTGATCACGCTGGTGAGTCCCACCCCGCTCGATGGCCAGGATGGTGTGCTTCTGCATGAGGAGCGCTCCGTTGGCATGCACGGCCTGCTGAGCCTGGCCAACACCGAGAGCCATAACTTCACCGCTGAGGTGCTGTTGCGGCAGGGCACCGGCAGCTGGGATCTCAGCCAGGCGCGCCAGACGGCGATGCAGTGGTTGTCGGCTCAGGGCCTGCCGATGGCAGGGGTTGCGGTGGTGGATGGCAGTGGTCTCGACCGCGGCAATCGCGTCACCAGCCGGCTGCTGGCGGCGCTGCTGCTGCGCATGGCGCAACATCCTTATGCCGCCCACTACCTGGCGTCGATGGCCGTCAGCGGCCAGCGCGGCACCCTGCGCAACCTGTATCGCGGCACTGAACTGGAAGGCCAGTTCCGCGGCAAAACCGGCACAATCAGCGGTGTGCGTGCCATCAGCGGCGTGCTCAGCACAGCCGAAGGGCCCCGCTACATCAGCATGGTGTCCAATGGAGCGGGGGCGCCGAACAGCACCATTGGTGCGATCCTGCGCCACAGCCGCCTGCCTGGGCTCTGCCCTTTGCTCTGAAGACCGGACTGTTCTCAGCTGACCGTTCCGAAGCAGCGTTGCTGTTGATGCGCGTCAGCGCTCACCAGCAACGCGCCGCAGCCGCTCGGCGGCCCGACGGGCGCGGTTGACCGGTACAGCGGCGGCGTCGGTGGTCGGCTGCTGCACCAGGGTTGTCGGATCCAGCGACTGCAGGCGCACCAGCTCACGGCGGCCGCCGACCACCACCTGGCCCATCTCCTGCAAACGGCCCTCCAGCTCGCTGAGCACCTGCTCGGCGTAACGGTTTGCACCCTCCTGGATCGCTGCCGCCTCCTGGCGAGTGCGGGCGATCAGACCATCACACTGCTGCTGGGTCTGCTGGCGGAACTGCAGGGCATCGTTGTGGAGCCGTTCCGCTTCGGCCTGGCTGGTCTGCTGCAGCCGCAGAGCCTCCTGACGGATCTTCTCCAGCTCGGCCAGGCTCTGCTGACGGGCCTGCTCATGCTGCCCCTCGAGCTGGCGTTTGAGCTCAAGCGCCTCCTGATCGAGCTGCTGGCGCCGTTGCAGGGCCTCCTGCTCCAGCTGCTGGCGCCGCTGCCCGAACTGCTGTTCCATCTGGACCAGCCGGGCCTGGTGCTCCTGTTCGGTACGCGCCACCTGCTGGCGGGCCTGAGCGATCATCTGCTCGCAGGTCTGCCGGGTCTGCTCGCGCAATTCGGCCCCCTGCCGTTCCGCTTCCTGGCGGATCGCCTGAGCATTGATCAGCTGCTCGCGTTGCTGGCGAGCCTGGTTGAGGATCTCCTCGGCCTGCTGGCGCGCCTGGGCGATGAAGCTCTCCTTCTGCCGCACCAGCTCCTCCGCCTGGGCCAGCTGCGGCGGCAAAGCTTCGCGCACGGCATCCATCAGTTCGATGGCGTCCTGTTCGTTCACCAGCCGACCGCCGCTGAACGGCACGCGGGTGCCATCCAGAACGATCTCCTCCAGCTGGTCCAGCTGATCCAGGACAGAGGTGAGCTGCGCCTCGGACATCAGGCCTGATCGGGTGTGGACCGATTAAAGAGCCTGGCCAGATCCTGCGCCACTCCGCCGGGCACCATGTGACCGACGGACCCACCGAAGCGAGCCACCTCCTTCACCACCGAACTGCTGAGAAAACTATGGGCGGTGGCGGTGGCCATGAACAGCGTTTCCAGCTGTGGGGCCAGGCTCTTGTTGGTGTGAGCAATCTGCAGTTCGTATTCGAAGTCGCTGAGGGCCCGCAGACCGCGCAGGATCACGGAGGCACCACACTGCTGCGCGAATGTCACGGTGAGTCCATCAAAGGCAGCGGCCTCCACGTTGCCGAGGTGAGCCGTGGCGCTACGGATCTGCTCCAGGCGTTCCTCCACACTGAAGCAGGGGTTCTTGCCGGGGTTTCGCAGCACCGCCACCACCAGCCGATCGAACAGCTGGGCGCCACGCTCGATCAGGTCGAGGTGACCGAGCGTGAGCGGGTCGAAGCTACCGGGATAGAGAGCCTGCATCGGCCGATCCTATGGAGTGCTGTCCCGCCGGCCCGTCACCTGGACCATGGCCCGGCGGCGCCCTTCCTAGAGTCCGGACAGACTGTTGCTCCCTCAATGGCCCTGAACGCTGACGCCAAGAAGACCCTGCTGCGCAAGATCCCCCATGGCGTGTTCATCTGCGGCGTCGCCGAGGCTGAGGAGGTGAACGGGTTCACCGCCAGCTGGGTCACGCAGGGATCGTTCGAGCCGCCGCTGGTGGTGATGGGCGTCCGCGCCGACAGCACCAGCAACGGCATGATCCAGCGCACCGGTCGCTTCTCCCTGAACGTGCTCGCCGCCGATCAGAAGGACCTGGCCGCTGTGTTCTTCAAGCCCCAGAAGGCCGTGGGCGGCCGCTTTGATGCCGCGCCGTTCAGTCTGGGTGAACTGGGTCTGCCGATCCTGAACGATGCCCTCGGCGCGGTGGAATGCGAGGTGGTGGGTCAGGTGGCCCACGGCGACCACACCGTGTTCGTGGCCGAAGTGAAAAGCGCCACCCTGCATCGCGATGGCGCTGCGCTGGAGCTGAGCAGCACCGGCTGGCAGTACGGCGGCTGAGCCCGGTTCTCCCCCACCGATCCCTTGCCCGCGACCACCACACCGCTGCTGCAGGATCCGCCCCGGCTCAAGGCACGGCTCCGCGAGGTGCCGGCCGAGCCGGGCTGCTATCTGATGCGCGATAGCGAGGATCGCATCCTCTACATCGGCAAGGCCAAGGTGCTGCGCAACCGCGTGCGCAGCTACTTCCAGAGCGGCAGCGGCCACGGCCATTCGCCCCGCATTGCTCTGATGGTGCGACAGGTGTGCGAGATCGAATTCATCGTCACCGACAGCGAAGCCGAGGCCCTGGCCCTGGAGGCCAACCTGATCAAGAGCCATCAGCCACACTTCAACGTGCTGCTGAAGGACGACAAGAAATATCCCTACCTCTGCATCACCTGGAGCGAGGCCTACCCGCGCATCTTCATCACGCGCCGCCGTCGCTTCCGTTCGCCTCTCGATCGGTTCTATGGGCCCTACGTGGATGTGGGTCTGCTGCGGCGCACCCTGGGCCTGGTGAAGCGGGTGTTCCCGCTGCGGCAGCGCCCCCAGCCGCTTCATAAAGACCGCACCTGTCTCAACTACGCCATCGGCCGCTGCCCCGGGGTCTGTCAGGAAAAGATCAGCTCAGAGGATTACCACCGCACACTGCGCCAGGTGGCGATGGTGTTCCAGGGCCGCAACGAGGAACTGCTGCAGCTGCTGCAGGAGCAGATGGAGCGCTACGCCGAGCGGCTCGATTTCGAGAGTGCCGCCCGCGTGCGCGATCAACTGCAAGGCATTGACACGCTGACGGCCGATCAGAAGATGAGCCTTGGCGACAGCTCCGTGAGCCGCGATGTGCTGGCCCTGGCGGCCGATGCGAGGGTGGCGGCGGTGCAGTTGTTTCAGATGCGGGCCGGCAAGCTGGTGGGCCGGCTCGGGTTCAGCGCTGATGCCGTGGGTGTGCAGGCCGCGGAGCCGCAAGCCGGCGACGATCTGCCGGACAGCCCGGAACGCAGGGCTGCTCTGGGCCGGATCCTGCAGACGGTGATCGAGGAGCACTACAGCCAGGTGGAGCCGGTGGAGATCCCGCCGGAGCTGCTGCTGCAAGTGCCCCTGCCCCAGCAGGCCCTGATTGAGGACTGGCTCAGTGAGCTGCGCGGCCGCAAGGTGAAGCTCGCCGTGCCGCAGCGGGCCCAGAAGGCGGATCTGATCGAGCTGGTGACTCGCAATGCCACCTACGAGCTGCAACGCGCACAGCGGGCCAGCGAGCAGAACCTGCTGGCCACCGAAGATCTGGCGCAGCTGCTCGAGCTGCCGGTGCCTCCACGGCGGATCGAGGGTTACGACATCAGCCACATCCAGGGCAGTGATGCCGTGGCCTCGCAGGTGGTGTTCGTGGATGGACTGCCGGCCAAGCAGCACTACCGCCGCTACAAGATCCAGAGCAGCAGCGTGCGCGCGGGCCACTCGGATGACTTCATGAGCATGGCGGAGGTGATCCGCCGCCGCTTCCGTCGCTGGGCTCAAGCCAAGGCCGAAGGCGCGGATCTTCGTGCGCTGCGCCGCGCCGCCGGCAGCGCCTTGCACACCGGCGGTCTCAACGATTGGCCCGATGTGGTGATGATCGATGGCGGCAAGGGCCAGCTCTCAGCCGTGATGGAGGCTCTGCGGGAACTGGATCTGGACGAGGAGCTGGTGGTGTGCTCCCTGGCCAAGCAGCGGGAGGAGGTGTTCCTGCCTGGGGCGAAGGAACCGCTGGAGAGTGAACCGGAGCAGCTGGGGGTGCAGCTGCTGCGCCGGCTCAGGGATGAAGCCCACCGCTTCGCCGTGACGTTCCATCGCCAGCAGCGCGGCGAGCGCATGACACGCTCCCGCCTGTCAGACATTCCCGGTCTGGGGCCAAAACGGATCAAAGAATTGCTGGCCCACTTCCGCTCGGTTGATGCGATCCAACTGGCCAGCCCCGCGACCCTGGCGGCAGCACCGGGTATGGGACCGGCCCTGGCTCGGGTGGTCTGGGAGCACTTCCATCCGCCAGCGGATGGCCCGCTGGCTGGCGAACCAGCCGCCGCCGATGCCGCGTTCGGAACCGATGGCAACGAGAATGCCCACACCCTGGAGCTGGCCGGTTGAGGTTGATTGCTGTCCTCGCCCTGTGTCTGCTCTCAGCCCTGCTGGTCAGTACAGCTCAGCCGGTCGGGGCGGCCCCTGGGCTCTGCATCGGGCCGGTCTGCGGTGACGAGATCACCCGCAGCGCCAAACACCACTTCCAGTTGCGCCTGCGGCTCAGCGATCAGCAGGGGCATCACGAACGGGTCACCGTCGACTGCCGCGATGTCCACCTCAGCCCTGCACTGGGGCCGGTGGAGCGGGGCCATGCCCGGGCGGTGGCCCTGAAGGCCTGCCGCCTGGCCGGTGAAGCTGCAGTCTGATCCCTGGAGAGGCAGCGCATGACCCTCGGCATCTGGGTGCTCGGCGATCAGCTCAACGCCGACCAGACGGCGTTGGCCAGCACCGATCCCTCCGCCGCAAGGGTTCTGTTGGTGGAGAGCGCGTCTGTGCTGGCGCAGCGGGCTTACCACCGCCAGAAACTGGTGCTCGTCTGGAGCGCGATGCGCCACTTCGCGGCCGGGCTGGAGCAGGCGGGCTGGCGGGTCGATTACGTCATCGCCCCCCGATTCAGTGAGGCGCTACGGGCCTGGATCGACAACCACGGCATCCGCGAACTGCGGATCATGGAGCCGGCTGATCGCGACTTCCGCCTGGCGATTGAGCGGCTGCAGCTGCCGGTCACGCTGGTCTGGTTACCCAGCAACGCCTTTCTCTGGAGCCGCGAGGATTTCGCCGCCTGGGCAAGCAGCTACAAACAGCTGCGGATGGAGCTGTTCTACCGGGAGGGCAGGCGCCGCTTCGGGGTGCTGATGGAGGGTGAAGGCAAACAGGCCCAGCCGCGCGGCGGTCAGTGGAACTTCGACCACGACAACCGCAAGGCACCGCCGAAGGGCCTGCAGGGCCCGGATCCGCTCTGGTTCAAGCCGGACGCCATCACCCTGGCGGTGATCAAACGGGTGCAGGAGCTCGATCGGCAGCGGCAGGCCGAAGGCCTGCCACCCCTTCCCGGCCGCCTGGACCGTTTTCGCTGGGGGGTGAGCCGTGACCAGGCGTTGCAGGTGCTGGAGCACTTCATCAACACCCGCCTGGCGGGGTTCGGTCCTTATCAGGACGCGATGGTCAGCGGTCAGCCCACCCTCTGGCACGCCTTGCTGTCGCCTTATCTCAACCTTGGTCTGCTGCAGCCGCTGGAGGTGATCCGCCGTCTGGAGCGGGCAGGGTTGGAACAGCAGCTGCCGCTGGCCAGCCTCGAAGGCGTGATCCGCCAGATCCTCGGCTGGCGGGAGTACACGCACGGCCTCTACCACTGGTTCGGTCCGGCCTACGGCACGCTCAACCATCTGCAGGCGACGGCCCCGCTGCCGGCCTGGCTGGAGCGGCTCGAGGGCAGTGGCATGCGCTGCATGGACACGGTGCTTGGCGAGATCCACGCCAGCGGCTATGCCCACCACATCCAACGGCTGATGGTGCTGGCCAATTACGGCCTGTTGGCGGGCCTGAACCCCCAGGCCTTCACGGCCTGGTTTCAGCGGATGTTCATCGATGGTTTCGCCTGGGTGATGCAGACCAACGTGCTCGGCATGGGCCTGTTCGCCGACGGGGGACGTCTGGCCAGCAAGCCTTACGCCGCCAGCGGCAACTACATCCGCCGCATGAGCACCTACTGCCAGGGCTGCCGCTACGACCCCAGGCAGCGCAGCGGGCCGAAGGCCTGTCCCTTCAACAGTCTCTACTGGGATTTCCTGGCGCGTCATGCGCATGAACTGCGGCGCAACCCACGCATGGGGCTGGTGCTGAAGCAACTTGATCGCCTGCCCGCCGAGGAACTGAGCGCAATCAGGGCCAGCGCCGCCTGCCATCGCCACGGCCCAGGTGCCCACGATGGCGATGGCGATGGTGCAGAGGGTTCAGGGCCGACTTGACAGGCGCAGCGCAGCGGCGGATGCTTGATCTCCACCAGATGTGGACGCATGGCCAGCACAGACGCCACCCCTAGTGCAGCCCCGCAGCTGCGCGGTCTGGATGTGCGCCTGCCGGAGGCTCTGGCCAGCGCCCTGGAGGGCTACCTCGCCAGTCGTCCGCAGCTGGATGCCAACCGCCTGCTCCAGACAGCCCTGGCCCAGTTCCTGGTGCAACAGGGGGGTGCCCGCCCCGAGGTGCGTGAGCTTTACCTTGATGGCCTGTTCGGCTCCAGCCTGTGATGACTCTGGCGGTCCTGCCCCCGGAGGCCTACCTCTGGTTCAAGACCCTGCACATTGTCGGGGTGGTCGTGTGGTTCGCCGGTCTGTTCTATCTCGTCCGCCTGTTCATCTATCACCGTGAGGCGGAGGATCTGGATCCAGCTCTGCGCCAGGCCTTTCAGGCGCAGTACGGTCTGATGGAGAAACGGCTGGCCAACATCATCACCACGCCCGGCATGGTGGTGGCCGTGGCCATGGCGATCGGTCTGCTGCTGACCAACCCCGCCTGGCTGCACCAGGGCTGGATGCACGCCAAGCTGGCCTTCGTGGCCGCTCTGCTGGCCTACCACGCCTTCTGTTACCGCCTGATGGGGCAGCTGCAGAACGGCAGCTGCGGCTGGACTCCGAAGCAGCTGCGCGCGCTCAATGAGTTGCCCACGCTGCTGCTGGTGGTCGTGGTGATGCTGGTGGTGTTCAAGAATCAGTTTCCCACCGGGGCCGCCACCTGGTTCATGGTGGCCCTGGTGGTGTTCATGGCTGCCTCAATTCAGTTCTATGCACGCTGGCGCCGCCTGCGGGCCGAGCGTGAAGCTCCGGTGACAGGCTGATCCAGGCGCTCACCTTGGCTGATCATCCCCTGCGGGCCGTTCTGGCCGATGTCCACGCCGGCAGCTGCCCTGGAGAGCTCAACTTCCACTGCCACACCACCTGCAGCGACGGCAGCCTCCGGCCGGAGGCCCTTGGCCGTCAGGCCCTGCAAGTTGGACTGCGCCATCTGGCGGTCACCGACCATCACAGCGCTGAGGCCTTCGATCCGCTGCAGGGCTGGTTCGCACAGCAGGCGGCCCTCGGGGCTGCGGTACCGACGCTGTGGAGTGGCCTGGAGATCAGCTGCCTGCTGGAGGGCTGCCTGGTGCATGTGCTCGCCCTGGGCTTTGAACCAGGCCACGCGGCGCTTCGTCCCTACCGACAGGGCCGCGCCACGGTGGGAGCGCCTCTGCGGGCGGGGGAGGTTTGCCGGCGCATCCATGCTGCCGGTGGTCTGGCCCTGCTGGCACACCCAGCCCGCTACCGGTTGCCCTACCAGCGCCTGATCGCGGCGGCGGCGGCCCTGGATTACGACGGCGCCGAAGCCTTCTATGACTACGACCAGCGCTCCCACTGGCAACCGACGCCCCTGGTGTGCGATGCGATCGACGCCCTGCTGACCAATCTCGGACTTCTGCGAAGTTGCGGGACGGATACCCATGGTCTGGAGCTCAGTGGCCGCTAGGGTTTGCCCAGCTTCCGCGCTCCCTGTCGATGGGCCTGTTCGATCGTCTCCTCGGTGGTCAGAAGTCGGTGTCCGGGACCAGCCCGGCCAAGCCGGCTGACAAACCGGAGGCCTTCTTCCTGGACGCTGACACCTCCAGCTCCATGGGCAACGTCAGCTTCATGCGTCGTTCCAACACGATTCGCCACACCTTCCCCGGCACCGCCAGCAGCCCCGGAGACAAGGAACTTGTGGAGGAGGTGGCCTCGATGGAGTCGCGTCTGGAGAAAGCCACCCCTGGCCTCGGTGGTGCGGTTGAACAGGACAAAGAGCTCAACCTCACCGGTGGTGTGCCGAAACCCGTCAAGAAGACCTTCGCCGAGCAGATCAGCAAGGCTGAACTGGATCAGCGGATGAAGGGATCCGCCGTGGGAGTGAACGTGCCTGGTGGCTCGGCTGCGATCAAGAAGCAGAAGGAGGAAGCTGCTGCCGGTCAGGCTCAGCCCCAGATCAGCAGCCAGGGCAACAGCAAGCCCGGTGATATCAGCGCCTTCAAGGGCTGGGCTAAGGAGATCAACGGCTGATCCCCAACGCCGGAGGGCGGCGATCGCGGCGGTCTCAGCCCTCCACCAAGGCCTCGGCTTCCAGCAGCAGCTGGCGCACCTGAGCCAGCTGCTGCGCTTCGGCACCCGCCCACAGGCCGCGCTGATTGGCCTCAAGCAATCTCTCGGCCATGTCGCGCAGGGCCCACGGGTTGCTGTGCTTCAGGAAAGCCAGTACGGCACCATCACCCAGCCACTGCCGGCAGATGGCGCCGTAGCTCCAGTCAGGCACGCGACCAGTGCTGGCGTCATAGGCGAACAGGTAATCAAGGCTGGCGGCCATTTCGAAGCCCCCCTTGTAGCCGTGTTGCTGCATCGCCTCGATCCAGCGGGGGTTGAGCACCCGCGAACGCAGCACCTTGTCGAGCTCCTGCTCCAGCCGGTGCAGACGCGGCCGTTGGCGGCGGGCGTGATCGCCAAACCACAGCTGAGGTGCCCTGCCGCTGACGGCCTCCACGGCGGCGCTGAGCCCGCCCTGGAACTGGTAGTAGTCGTCGGAATCGAGCAGGTCGTGCTCGCGGTTGTCCTGGTTGTGCAGCACCACCTGCACCTGGCGCAGTCGCTGCTCGAGGCCGCTGCGATCGGGAGCCACCGCCAGGCGACCGCCGCCGCCATCGGCCCCACCGAGCCCTTCGTAGCGCCAGCTGCTCCAGTTGAGAAAGGCCCGACCCAGATCGCTGCGGCTCTCCCATTCGCCGCTGTCGATCAGGCCCTGCAGACCAGCGCCGTAGGCCCCCGGCGCAGAGCCGTAGACGCGCCAGGCGTGGCCATCCTGCGCCGCCGCCGCCGCCAGGGGATTATCGGCAGCGGATTCAGCGCTGGCGGCAGCCACCAGGGCCGTGGCCCGGTTCATCCAGGCCACCAGCTGCGGAAAGGCATCACGGAACAACCCGGAGATGCGCAAGGTCACATCCACCCGCGGGCGGCCCAGCTGGGCCAGGGGAATCAGCTCCAGGTCGATCAGGCGGCGGCTCGGACCATCCCAGAGCGGCCGCACCCCCAGCAGTGCCAGGGCCTGCGCGATGTCCTCGCCGCCGTTACGCATCGTGCTGGTCCCCCACACCGACAGCGCCAGCTGCCGCAAGGGTTCCCCCTCCTGCTGGAGATGCAGATCAAGCAGCAGCTCGGCGCTGCGCCGCCCCAGATCCCAGGCGGCCTCACTGGGCAGGGCTCGCAGATCGACGCTGTAGAAGTTGCGCCCCGTCGGCAGCAGATCGGGCCGACCGCGCGTGGGTGCACCGGAGGGGCCGGCGGCGATGCGGCCGCCGGCAACGGCGCGCAGAAATGCCTCGCGCTCGGCGTCGCCACAGCGCAGCAGGTTGGGCACAAGCCCGGTCGCCAGCCGACTCAGCACTGCGGCTGTGCGCGGACCTGGCACCGGTTCGCACCAGCGCCGAGGCAGCTCACCCTTTGCGACCAGCAGCTGCTCGCAGAGGGTGAGAGCCCGCTGCTCCAGCCAGGCGATCGCGTCACCGGCATGGCGCAGGGGCCGGGTGGCGGCCCCGAGTGCAACCAGACGCTGTTGATCGGCGGCACTGAGGGGCTGCTCCTCCGGATCGGCCCAGGGATCGAGCTCCAGGCCGGCGTCTGCCGCCAGGGCCTGCGTCAGCCCCTGCCCCTCGGCCTGGGGCGGGCGCGCCAGGCAGGCCAGCAGCTCCGCCAGGGCCGCTGGCTGCGGCAGCTGCCCGAAGCGGTGCAGGCCCGTTCTCACCTGGGCCTCCTTGAGCTCGCACAGGTAGCCATCCGCGAGCTCCAGGGGATCGCTGCCGCTGGCTGGATCGGCCCGGCCGGTGAGCACCTCATGGAGCTGCAGCTCCGCCAACTGCTGCAACACCTCAGTGCGCAGGCGTTCGGCCCGCCCGGAGCCCAGCTGCATCGCCTCCCAGTATTCATCAATCAATGCCTCAAGCGCCCGCAGATCGCCATGCAGGCCGGCCCGAGCCAGCGGCGGCGTGAGGTGATCGAGGATCACCGCCTGAGCACGGCGCTTGGCCTGAGAGCCCTCGCCAGGGTCGTTGACGATGAACGGATAGATGTGCGGCAGTGGCCCCAGGGCCCATTCTGGAAAACAATCGGCGGAGAGCCCCAGCCCCTTGCCCGGCAGCCATTCGAGGTTGCCGTGCTTGCCCACGTGGCACACCAGCTGCACGCCTGCCACCTGCCGCAGCCACAGGTAGTGAGCCAGGTAGGCGTGGGTGGGGGGCAGATCGGGGGCGTGGTAGCTGAGGGCGGGGTCACGGTCGTAGCCCCTGGCCGGCTGGATCAGCACCACCACGTGGCCGAAACAGAGCCCGTGGATCGGGAAACCCGCCGCTTCCAGTGCGCCATCGGCGGCTGGCGGCCCCCAGCGCGCCTCAAGCTGCTCGCGCCCACGCGCCGGCAGTGTGGCGTACCAGGCTTCGTAGGCCGCGAGGGGCAGATGGGCGAGCGGCGGGCGGTGGCCGCTCTCGGGGTCGTTGCTGCGTCCCGCCAGCAGCCGGGCGATCAGCGCATCGCCGTCTTCAGGCAGCGCACCGGCGCCGAGGTTGTAGCCGGCCTGCCGCAGCCAGTCGAGCATCAGGGCGGCGCTGGCCGGCGTATCCAGCCCGACACCGTTGGCAAGGCGGCTGTTGCGGGTGGGGTAGTTGGCAAGCACCAGCGCCAGCCGCCGCGCCGTTGCCGGCGTGGCCCGCAGCGCGCACCATCGGGCGAGTAGCTCGGCCACCCAGGCCAGGCGTTCGTGGTCAGGGTTGTAGTGCTGCAGGGCTGTGGCCAGCCGCTGATCAGCCGTGCGCATCTCCTTGAAGGCACCCACGCGCGTGGTGATGCGCCCATCCAGCTCCGGCAGCGCGATCTGCAGGGTGAGGTCCAGCGGCGCGAGACCGAGGCTGCTGCCCTGCCAGCCGGCGCGGCTCTGGGTGCTGCAGAGCAGCTGAAACACCGGTACCGCCAGGGCATCCCAGAGCGGCGCCCCCAGGCCGGCCTCGTCCAGCTGCACCGAAGCGAAGGATGTGGTGCAAACCACGGCCTCAACGCCCTCGCGGCTGAGCAGATCGGCCACCCCCCGCTGCACCGCGTCCTCGCGCAGGCCGCTCACCCAGAGAGCCCGCGGCGCCAGGCCAGCACAACGCAGGGTCTGCAGCAAGGCCTCCGCCAATGCCAGATCACCGCTCTGCAGCAGGGCGCGATAGAGGACAACCCCCACCCGTGGGCCGGGTTCCTCGCGCCAGTCGTGGGGCTGGGGATCAGCCAGCAGGCTCAGCGGCGGTGGCGCGCACGGTGTGCCATCGAGCAGGGCGGCTAGGCTGCTCATCACGGCGCGCCAGTTGGCAAGACCGCCTTCGCGCAGACAGCGGCTGCAGGCCTGGGCCAGGGACAGATCGACGCTGCCGAGGGGCAGCAGTTGGGCGTCTTCCTCCGCAGTGCCGGCCAGCACCAGCAACTGGCGGCGCTGGTCAGCCCGGGCCCAATCAGCCAGTTGCTCGAGGCCATAGCTCCAATGACCTCGGCCACCGAGCAGGCGCACGATCACCAGTTCAGTGCCGGCCAGACTGGTGCGCAGCCAGTGGTCGATCACGGCCGGGTGTTGCAGCGCCGTCAGGTTGAGGCCACGCAGATCCCGACCAGGCCCCAGCGGCTCAGGCTCGGCATCCAGAAGGGCAGCCAGGACCGCCAGATCGGTGTCGGCACTGCTGAGCAGCACGGCTGTGGCCGGCGGCTGTTCGATGAACACCACGCCATCGGCTGGGCTGGTGCTGCCGGGGACGGCGGCGAGGCGATGCATGGCGGCATTGTGGGCCGGCGCGCAGCGTCCTGCCTGGCCGTGCTGCCCCGGTGGGCGGTCGCGGCAGTGAGAAGATCAGCTGCAGCAGTGGCCGACCCGCCCCACGAACCGATGCATCAGTTCCTGCCCTACGCCTGGTTCGGTGGCAAATGCGTGCCCTTTGCGGAAGCGACCCTCTCGGTGGCCACCCACGCGCTGCACTACGGCACCGGGGCCTTCGGTGGCATGCGGGCCCTGCCGAACCCGGCGGATGCGAACGAAATCCTGCTGTTCCGAGCCGATCGCCACGCCCGCCGCCTCAGCCAGAGCGCCCGTCTGCTGCTCACCGAGCTGAGCGAGGCGACGATCCACCACGCCATCCAGGAGTTCTTGCAGGCGAACAGGCCCACCTGCCCGGTTTACCTACGGCCATTTGTGTACACGAGCGATCTGGGCATCGCCCCCCGTCTGCACAACATCGAGACCGACTTCCTGATCTACGGCCTCGAACTGGGTGACTACCTGTCGCCCGAGGGCGTGAGCTGCCGCATCAGCTCCTGGACCCGTCAGGAGGACCGCTCCCTGCCCCTGCGCGGCAAGATCAGCGGCGCTTACATCACCAGTTCCCTGGCCAAGACCGAGGCGGTGAAGAGCGGCTTCGACGAAGCCCTGCTGCTCAACAGCCGCGGCAAGGTGAGCGAGGCCAGCGGCATGAACCTGTTCCTGGTGCGCGACGGCGTGCTGATCACCCCGGGTGTCGACCAGGACATCCTTGAGGGCATCACTCGCGCCAGCGTGCTCGAGCTGGCCAAGGCGATGGGCATCCCCACCCTGGAGCGCCCGGTGGACAAGAGCGAGCTGTTCATCGCTGACGAGGTGTTCCTGAGCGGCACTGCCGCCAAGGTGACCCCGGTGCGCCGGGTGGAAACCACCGAGCTCAGCGGTGAGCGCCCGGTCATGAACGCGATCCGCGAGCGCCTCACGGCGATCACCGAAGGCCGGGATCCGGCCTTTGATCACTGGGTCAGCCGCATTCGTCTGCAGGGTTGATGCTCGCCACCCAACGGATCGGATTCCTGGAGCGACTGCACAGCCCGGAGCGGCCGGTGCTGGTGTTCGATGGTGCCACGGGCACCTCGCTCCAACAGATGAATCTCACCGCTGATGACTTCGGCGGTGCGGCACTCGAGGGTTGCAACGAGAACCTGGTGTTCACCCGCCCCGATGCGGTGCAAGCGGTGCATCGCCAGTTCCTGGAGGTGGGCTGCGATGTGATCGAGACCGACACCTTCGGGGCCGCCTCGATCGTGCTGGCGGAATACGACCTGCAGGATCAGGCCTTCGCGATCAACAAGCGCGCCGCTGAGCTGGCCCGCGAGATGGTCGATGCTTACTCCACGCCGGACAAGCCGCGCTTCGTGGCCGGCTCGATGGGGCCCACCACCAAGCTGCCCACCCTCGGCCACATCGACTTCGACACGATGAAGGCCTCCTTCGCCGAGCAGGCGGAGGGGTTGATCGCCGGTGACGTGGATCTGTTCATCGTCGAGACCTGCCAGGACGTGCTGCAGATCAAGGCGGCGCTGCAGGGCATCGAGGAGGCCTTCGCCAGCACCGGCCAGCGCCGGCCACTGATGGTGAGCGTGACGATGGAAACCACCGGCACGATGCTGGTGGGCTCGGATATCGCTGCGGTGGTGGCGATCCTGGAGCCGTTCCCGATCGATGTGCTCGGTCTGAACTGCGCCACCGGGCCGGAGCAGATGAAGGAGCACATCCGCTACCTGAGCGAGCACAGCCCGTTCGTGGTGAGCTGCATCCCCAACGCCGGCCTGCCGGAGAATATCGGTGGCGTTGCCCATTACCGGCTGACGCCCCTGGAGATGAAGATGCAGCTGCTGCACTTTGTCGAAGATCTTGGGGTGCAGGTGATCGGTGGCTGCTGCGGCACCACCCCCGCGCACATCGGTGCCCTGGCGGAGCTGGCGGCGGAACTCAGACCAGCACCGCGCCGCGTGCGCACTGCCGAACTGCGAGCCAATGCCGCCGATCCGCGCCCGGCCCTGGCCTACGAGCCCGCCGCCGCCTCGATCTATGGCACCACGCCCTACCTGCAGGACAACTCGTTCCTGATCATCGGTGAGCGGCTCAACGCCTCAGGCAGCAAGAAGGTGCGCGATCTGCTGGCGGCGGAGGACTGGGACGGCCTGGTTGCCGTGGCCCGCGGCCAGGTGAAAGAGAACGCCCACGTTCTCGACGTCAATGTCGACTACGTCGGTCGTGATGGTGAGCGCGATATGCGCGAGCTGGTGAGCCGTCTGGTCACCAACGTCAACCTGCCGCTGATGCTCGATTCCACCGAGTGGCAGAAGATGGAGGCCGGCCTGAAGGTGGCCGGCGGCAAGTGCATCCTCAACTCCACCAACTACGAGGACGGCGACGCGCGCTTCTTCAAGGTGCTGGAGCTGGCCCGCGCCTACGGCGCCGGTGTGGTGGTGGGCACGATCGATGAGGAGGGGATGGCCCGCACGGCCGAGCGCAAGTTCGCGATCGCCCAGCGCGCCTACCGCGATGCTCTGGAGTTCGGCATCCCCGCCCACGAGATCTTTTACGACCCGCTGGCCCTGCCGATCTCCACCGGCATCGAGGAAGACCGGGAGAACGCTCTGGCCACGGTGGAGGCGATCCGGATGATCCGCGAACGTCTACCCGGCGTGCACATCGTGCTCGGGGTGAGCAACGTCAGCTTCGGCCTGTCGCCGGCGGCGCGGATCGTGCTCAATTCCGTGTTCCTGCACGACTGCTG
>JBEBCC010000107.1:0-39125 GCA_041158125.1 Cyanobacteriota bacterium | reverse complement strand
CCTTCCAGCTGATCCGCAAAGGTCAGGATCCGATCCAGCCCCGCGACGATCTGCCCTATGCCGCCAACTTTCTCTACATGCTCACCGAGCGGGAGCCGGATCCCCTGGCCGCTCGCATCTTCGATGCCTGCCTGATCCTGCACGCCGAGCACATCCTCAACGCCAGCACCGTCAGCGCCCGCGTCACGGCCAGCACCCTCACCGATCCCTACGCCGTGGTGGCCTCGGCTGTGGGCACCCTGGCCGGACCCCTGCATGGTGGCGCCAATGAAGATGTGCTGACGATGCTGGAAAGCATCGGCAGTGCCGATCAGGTGCGCCCCTGGCTGGATCGCGCCATCGCCGAAAAGCAAAAGATCATGGGCTTCGGTCATCGCGAATACAAGGTGAAGGATCCGCGCGCCGTGATCCTGCAGAAACTGGCCGAGCAGCTGTTTGATCAGTTCGGCCACGACCCGCTCTACGACCTGGCTCGCGAGCTCGAGGTGGCTGCCGCCGAGCGCCTCGGCCCGAAGGGCATCTACCCGAACGTGGACTTCTACTCCGGCCTTGTGTACCGCAAGCTCGGCATCCCGGAAGACCTGTTCACACCCATCTTTGCGATTGCCCGTACCGCCGGCTGGCTGGCCCACTGGAAGGAGCAGCTGGGGGCTAATCGCATCTTCCGACCCACCCAGATTTACACCGGCTCCAGCGGTCGCCACTGGCAGCCGATCGAGGCTCGTTGAGCTGCGGATCGCCACCGCCTGACCAGCCAACCGCTGCGGCGGCCTAAGTTGCCCCCATCCAAACGCCACGCATGGTGATTCCCCCTGCCGTCGTGAGTCCGGGCCTCGACCTGGAGAGCAGCTTCACGCAGCTGCTGGAGGGCTTCGGCCTCTCGCCGGGTGCCGCCCACCTGCTCTGGCTACCGCTGCCGATGCTCACCGTGCTGGTGGCGGCCGTGGTGGGCGTGCTGGTCAATGTCTGGCTGGAGCGCAAGATCTCCGCCGCCGTGCAGCAGCGCATCGGCCCCGAATACGCCGGTGCTCTCGGCATCCTGCAGCCCCTGGCCGATGGTCTCAAGCTCCTGTTCAAGGAGGACATCATCCCGGCTCGCGCCGATGGCCTCCTGTTCACGCTCGGCCCGGTGCTGGTGCTGGTGCCCGTGATCCTCAGCTGGCTGGTGGTGCCCTTCGGTCAGCAGCTCCTGATCAGCAACGTGGGCGTGGGCATCTTCCTGTGGATCGCCCTCAGCAGCATTCAGCCGATCGGTCTGCTGATGGCCGGCTACGCCTCCAACAACAAATATTCGCTGCTGGGCGGCCTGCGTGCTGCCGCCCAGTCGATCAGCTACGAGATCCCGCTGGCGCTGGCGGTGCTGGCGGTCGTGATGATGAGCAACTCGCTCAGCACGGTTGACATCGTCAACCAGCAGACCGGCGCTGGCATCCTCAGCTGGAACATCTGGCGCCAGCCCGTTGGTTTCGCCATCTTCTGGATCTGCGCCCTGGCCGAGTGTGAGCGCCTGCCGTTCGACCTGCCCGAGGCCGAGGAGGAGCTGGTGGCCGGCTACCAGACCGAATACGCCGGCATGAAGTTTGCCCTCTTCTACCTGGGCAGCTACATCAACCTGGTGCTCTCGGCCCTGCTGGTGGCCGTTCTCTACCTGGGTGGCTGGGGCTTCCCCCTGCCGGTGGAGTGGATCGTGGGCCTCACCGGCCAGCCGATCGATGCGCCGCTGGTGCAGGTGATCACGGCCACCACCGGCATCGTGATGACCGTGCTCAAGGCTTACCTGCTGGTGTTCTTCGCGATCCTGCTGCGCTGGACCGTGCCGCGGGTTCGCATCGACCAGTTGCTCAACCTGGGCTGGAAGTTCCTGCTGCCCATCGCCCTGGTCAATCTGCTGGTCACCGCCGGCCTGAAGCTGGCCTTCCCGGTCGCCTTCGGCGGCTGATCCCCCGCCACCGCTCTCCCCGTCCGCACTCTTCAGCCACCATGTTCGGGTTCCTCAAGAAAGTGGGCGACTACACCCGCGATGCCGTGGGTGCCGCCAACTACCTCAGCCAGGGGCTGGCCGTCACCTTCGATCATCTGCGCCGCCGGCCGATCACGGTGCAGTACCCCTACGAGAAGCTGATCCCATCGGAGCGCTACCGCGGCCGCATCCACTACGAGTTCGATAAGTGCATCGCCTGTGAGGTGTGTGTGCGCGTTTGCCCGATCAATCTGCCAGTGGTGGATTGGGTGATGAACAAGGCCACCAAGAAGAAGGAGCTGCGCAACTACTCGATCGATTTCGGGGTCTGCATCTTCTGTGGCAACTGCGTGGAGTACTGCCCCACCAACTGCCTGTCGATGACCGAGGAATACGAGCTGGCGGCCTTCGATCGCCACAGCCTCAACTACGACAACATCGCCCTTGGCCGCCTGCCCACGAGCGTGACCAGCGATCCCGCGGTTCAGCCCCTGCGCGAGCTGGCCTACCTGCCCAAGGGTGAGATGGATCCCCACGGCGTCGATCCCAGCCGGCCCCGCGCCGGTCAGTTGCCGGCCCAGGTGCTCGAGACCCTGCCCAAGGCCCCAGCGGCCGCTGCCGCTGCTAAAACCACTGCTGCCGGCGAGGAGACCAACCCATGACCATCGCCTCCTCCACCCAGTTCATCTGTTTCGCGGCCCTCGCGGCCGCCGTGGCCATCGGCGCCCTGGGCGTGGTGCTGCTGCCCAACATCGTGTACTCCGCCTTCCTGCTTGGCGGGGTGTTCCTCTCGGTGGCGGGTCTCTACCTGCTGCTCAACGCCAGCTTTGTGGCCGCCGCCCAGATCCTGGTCTACGTGGGTGCAGTCAACGTGCTGATCCTGTTCGCGATAATGCTCGTGAACAAGAAGGAGAACCTGGCGGCCATTCCCGGCCTGGCCCTGCGGCGGCTGCTCTCCGGCGCTGTCTGCGCTGGATTGCTCGCCCTGCTGCTGCGCGTGGCCTTCAGCACCGCCTGGGCCACCCCCGGCCCCGAGCCCCTGGGCGAGGAGGCCACGATCCGCATCGGTGAGCACCTCTTCAGTGACTACCTGCTGCCCTTCGAGCTGGCCTCGGTGCTGCTGCTGATGGCGATGATCGGTGCGATCGTGCTGGCCCGCCGTGATGTCTTCGCCGCCGACATCGTCACCGGTGAACCGGCTGATCAGGGCCTGATCGAAAAGTCTCGCACCCCTCTGCTGCTGGAGAAGAGCAACCGATGAACCTCGAGCTCACAACCGTGCCTCTGCAGGCCTACCTGGCCCTGGCGGCGATTCTGTTCTGCACCGGCGTCTGGGGCTTGATCAACAGCCGCAACGCCGTGCGCGTGCTGATGAGCATCGAACTGATGCTCAATGCCGTGAACATCAACCTGATGGCCTTCTCCAGCTATGTGGACGGCCAACTGATCCGCGGCCAGGTGTTCGCCATCTTCGTGATCACGGTGGCTGCTGCCGAAGCCGCGGTCGGTCTGGCGATCCTGCTCTCCTTGTATCGGAACCGTGAAACGGTCGACATGGAGCGTTTCAACCTGCTGCGCTGGTAGCCAGGCTGGGCACACGCTCCCCTGATCGCTGTCCTTGCGCCTCGATTCCGTCTGGTTGATCCATCGCGCCGCCAGCCAGGCCGCCCTGCGTCAGGCCCGCCGCAGCGCCGAAATCCTGCGGGGGCAGGGTGCGCGCGTCTGCGTCGCCATGAGTGGCCCCCATGCCAATCCCTTCCCCGGCCTGCTGGCTGAACAGGGCGCTCCCCCCGATCTGGCCGTGGTGCTGGGTGGGGATGGCACCGTGCTCGGCGCCGCACGCCACCTGGCCCCCCTCGATGTGCCGCTTCTCTGCTTCAACGTGGGCGGCCATTTCGGCTTCCTCACCCATGAACGCAAGCTGCTCACCCAGGGCAGCGCCAGCACCGCCGAACCCGATCTCTGGCAGCGCCTGCGCGACGATCGCTTCGCCCTGGAGCGGCGCATGATGCTGGAGGCCCGCACCGACAGCAGCGAGGCGTGCCATCTGGCCCTCAACGACTTCTACCTTCGCCCCGGCCTTGATGAGGTGGCTCCCACCTGTGAGCTCGAACTGGAGATCGATGGCGAGGTGGTGGATCAGTACCGCGGCGATGGCTTGATCATCGCCACCGCCACCGGCTCCACCGGTTATTCGATGGCCGCCGGTGGCCCGATCCTGCACCCCGGGGTTGAGGCGATCGTGGTCAACCCGATCTGCCCGATGAGTCTCTCCAGCCGCACGGTGGTGGTGCCGCCACGGGCGCAGCTGGCGGTGTGGCCACTCGGTGAAACCAGCCGCCGCGTGCGCCTCTGGAAAGATGGCGCCCTCGCCACCGTGCTCGAACCCGGCGATCGCTGCGACGTGCGGCGCGCCCCGCACCACGCCTTGATGGTGCAGCTGGATCAGTGCCCCTCCTACTACCGCACCCTCAGCCGCAAACTGCATTGGGCCGGCAGCCTCACCGCCGCCGAACCATCCCCCAACTGACCCCTGCCATGGCACTGGAGATCGAACGTCGCTTCCTGGTGTGTGGTGATGCCTGGCGGCCGCTGGTGCGTTGGCAGTCCCAGCTCAGGCAGGGTTATCTGGTGTCTGGCGCTGAAGGGCTCACCCTGCGCGTGCGTAGCGATGGCCAGGGTTCCGCCTGGCTCACGCTCAAGTATCCGGCCGCCGGCATCATCCGCCACGAATTCGAGTACACGATTCCAGCGGCCGATGCGGAGGCCCTGCTCGCCCGAAGCACCGAGACGCTGTGCAAATGCCGCCATGGCCTTGATCTGCCCGGTGGTGACTGGGTGCTCGATCTGTTCGACGCCGATAACGCCCCTCTCGTGATCGCCGAAGTGGAGCTCTCGGCCCCCGACCAGCCCCTGCAGCTGCCCCCCTGGTGCGTCCTGGAGATCACGGGCGTGGGCGCCTTCAGCAATGCGGCCCTGGCGCGGCGCCCCTTCGCTCGCTGGACGGCTGCAGAGCAGGCCCCATGGCTGGCACACCTCGGCGGAGCTGGCGCTTCTACTTAGTTCGATCGATCGTGCGGGGGAAGGCTGCAGCAGTTGAAGCCATCCCGGCAGATCTTGCCGTGGTCCATCGCCCAGTTCAGCAGCGCCACCCGGTTCTTGGCGCCGGTCTTGCTGAACACATTGCTCACGTGGTTGTCGACCGTGCGCTTGCTGATCATCAGCCGTTCCGCGATCTCCTGGTTCGTGAGCCCCTGGGCCACGAGGCCGATGATCTCCAGCTCGCGCTCGGAGAGCTCCAGGCGTGGCTGGTTGAGATCGCCCCGATCGGACATGGAGGCTGCTCACTCCCGGCCCATGGGCACGGCTGACTGCTGAAGGGCACTGTAGGCAGACTCAGCCGCAACGCTGGTGGTCGTGGCCGATACTGGCCCCATTCGGAACAGGGTTTTGCGGCTGCAGCAGGCACTGGAGGTTGGGTCGTTGGCGATCACCGCGGAGGTGATGCCTCCCCGCGGCGGTGATCCGCGCACCACCCTGGCCCACGCCCGGGCCCTGCGCGGTCTGGTCCATGCCGTCAATGTCACCGATGGCAGCCGCGCCGTGATGCGCATGAGCAGCCTGGCGGTGTGTCGCCTGCTGCTGGATGCCGGCATCGAGCCGGTGTGGCAGCTCGCCTGTCGCGATCGCAATCGCATTGGCCTGCAGGCCGATCTGCTCGGCGCTCATGCTCTCGGCATCCGCAATCTGCTCTGCCTCACCGGCGATCCGGTGCGTGCCGGCGATCAGGTGTGCGCCCGCTCCGTGCATGAGTTCGAATCGGTGCGCCTGCTGCAGCAGGTGCAGGCGTTCAATCAGGGCATCGATCCGGTGCAGGGTCTGCTGCCGGATGGCCCCACCAGCCTGTTTGCCGGCGCCGCCGCCGATCCTCAGAGCGGCAGCTGGAGTGGTCTGCGCAGCCGCGTCCGCCGCAAGCAGCAGGCGGGCGCCCGCTTCCTGCAGACGCAGATGGTGACCGATGCCGATTGTCTGCGCCGCTTTGTGGAGGAGATCAGCGCTCCGCTGGGGCTGCCGGTGCTGGCGGGAGTGTTCCTGCTCAAGTCGGCCAGGAATGCTGCCTTCATCAACCGCGTGGTGCCCGGCGCCAAGATTCCTCAGGCCATCATCGATCGCCTGGCCGCTGCCGCCAATCCAGCCGATGAGGGGATCAGCATCGCCGCCGAACAGGTGGCCACCTATGCCGGCATCGCCCAGGGGGTGCACCTGATGGCCGTCAAGGCCGAGGATCGCATCCCCCTGATCCTGGAGCGGGCTGGTATCAACTCGCGCTGCTGATCGCCAGATCGGTGCCGAGCAGTTCGGCCATCGCTTTCTGCTGCGGCGATGGTGTGGCGTGGTCCTGCCGGCGTGAATCGGTGATCAGCCAGTCGAGCGCTGCCTCCTGCAGATCGAAGTGATCGCCGTTGCGATCCACGCAGTAGCGGCCGAACACCAGTTTCTCCACCAGCCGCACACCCGGGCCGATGCGCGAGTAATCGAAGATGATCGAGTTATCGATCGTGGCACCCTCGCAGATGTGGCAACTGGGGCCGATCATCGCCGGACCGATGATCGTGGCTCCATCCTCGATGCGGGTCATGCCACCCACATAGATCGGGCCCTGCACCGTGATCCGATCCCAGTTGGCTGCCACGTTCAGGCCGGTGTAGATACCGGGTTTCACCTCCTTGCCTGGGATCTGCACCTGGCGCACATCACCCTGGAGCACGCTGCGGATCGCCTGCCAGTAGTCGGGCACCTTGCCGATATCCACCCATTCGAATTCCATCGGCAGGGCGTAGAAGGGAGCTCCGTCGGCCACCAGGCGTGGGAACAGATCTGAGCCGATATCAAACGGCACACCCGCCGGCACGTAGTTCAGCACCTCCGGCTCGAAGATGTAGATGCCGGTGTTGATCATGTCGCTGGCGGCTTCATCGATCGCCGGCTTCTCCTGGAACGAACGCACCCGGCCATCGGCATCGGTGACCACCACGCCGTAGCTGCTCACCTGATCCCGCGGCACCCGTTTGGTGATCAGGCTCGCCATGGCCCCTTTGGCTTTGTGGCGTCGCACCGCCTCCGTGAGGTCGAGGTCGATCAGCGCATCGCCACACAGCACCACGAAGGTGTCATCGAAGAAGGGCTGGAAGCTCTGGATCTTCTTGAGTCCGCCCGCGGAGCCCACCGCATCGCCGATCAGCTCGCCATCTTCAATGCGACCTTCGAAGCTGTAAGCGATTTCCACGCCGAAGCGCTGGCCATCGCGGAAGTAGTTTTCGATCTCCTCGGCCAGGTGGGAGACGTTCACCATGATTTCGGTGAAGCCGTGCTCCCGCAGCAGCTCCAGCAGAAACTCCATGACTGGTTTCTGCAGGATGGGGATCATCGGTTTGGGGATCGTGTGGGTGATCGGCCGCACACGGGTCCCCTTACCGGCCGCCAGGATCATCGCCTTCATCGGCGCTGTCTGTCTTCGGTGGGAGTGCCACCCTAGACAGGTCCCTCAGGCTGCCTGCGCCTGGCCGGCCGGCCCCCCAGCTGACCCCGCCGCGGTCGCCGCCCCTGCGGTCATCGTCAGCGGACTGCTGCTGGGCTCCGGCAGCAGCAGCTTCAGGTGCAGCGGCGCGAACAGCCCGCCCGCCTGCTCCAGTTCCACCCGGCCCTGCGAGCACAGGAACAGCAGCGCCCAGAACACCCCGACGCGGTCGCAGTCGAGGTCGGCGGGAGCAACGGCGGCCCAGTCGCTCACCAGCGCTTCAAAGCTGCACCACTGGGCAGCCTTCGGCCACTCCAGCAGGAACTGGCTGAGGGCGGCCGTGGTTTCCGGCAACTTCTCGCGGTGGGCCAGGGCCGCCACCTGCTCAATCACCGCCCGTTCGCTGTAGCGCCGGCTGCGCGAGCGTTGGCGTGCCGTGCCGTCGTCCTGCTCCAGCCGCTCTGCGATCTCCTCGAGCTGGCGGATCAGCTCACCGAGCGTGACCGGGCGCTGCAGCGGCGGTGGCGCCACCGGCCGTCGCTGCAGGTGGCGCTCCGGACGCCGCGGCAGCGCAATGCCCGGCGCCAGCTGCCAGGCACTGTCCTGATCCTCCAGATCCAGATCGGTGAACGCCTCCTCCAACGGCGCTGGCGGGAACGTCTGCGCTTCCAGCACCTCCGCCTTGAGGCCCACCAGCACCGAGGCGGCCAGAAAGGCCTCGCTGGTTTCAGCCAGATCCTGCTCATAGCTGCCGCCCTGGCCGGCCGCACCGGCTGCCACCGCCACCAGCCGTGGCACTTCAATGCGACTGCGCAGCTGATCGAGAAAGCCGTCCACCACGGCGATTACATCGACATCCCAGGGGTCGAGCTCCCCCCGCTCAGCAGCATCCTGCAGCAGTCGGATGGCCAGCCTGGCGCCCGCTTCGGCCACGGATCAGCCCATACTGACCCGACCCTACCGGTCGCCGCCGGTGCCGACCAGATCAGGGGATCCGGGGGATCCATTCAGGCACGGCCGCTTTCAGCCCTGGTCGCCGGCGGAGCTCTGCCCGGCGGCGGGCAGCAAACCCAGCTGGGCATCCACCGTGGCCCGGTAGCGCTCCACATCCTGCTCCAGCTCGCGGATGCGCACCTGCTGGGCCTCGAGATCACCCGGGTTCAGCTGGCTTTCGACGCGCTTCACCACGCCGGTCCACACCGCGAACACCCAGGCGGCCGTGGCGCCGATGCCACCCACCACCAGCAGCATCGCCGCCAGCGGCAGTGTGGTGGTCACCCCGGGCAGGAAGGTGACCGTGGTGGGAGCCGTGTTCTCCAGGGTGAACATCACCATGGCCAGGCCGAAGCTGAAGATCAGCACGAAATTGAGCTGCTTCATCGCGTGCGGTGGGGTGTGGTGAAAGGGGAAGTGCTGCTGAGCGTAAAGAGCTCTGCCTGGCTGGGCACAGGCTCCGGCCGCTCTGCAGAGCTTCGTTACGGCAGCGCCGGAGCCACCAGCCGCCCTGCCGGCAGCAGGGCCGCCAGGGTGGGTCTGCGGATCAGGTCGTTGGCGGCCGGCTTGATCAAGCGGGCCACCGCCGCGTTCTCTCGCCGCACCAGCGCCTCGATCGAGGCCCGGTAGCTGTCGGTCATGATCCGGGGGTACAGACCAATGCCCAGGATCGGCACCAGCAGGCAGCTGATCACGTAGATCTCGCGGGGCTCGGCGTCCACCAAGTTGGTGTGGGAGGTCAGCTGGGCGTTCTCCTTGCCGAAGAAGATCTCGCGCAGCATCGACAGCAGATAAATCGGCGTGAGGATCACGCCCACCGCAGCCAGCACCGCCATCACCACCCGGAAGCTGAGGGTGTAGGCCTCACTGGTCGCAAAGCCAACAAACACCATCAGCTCGCTGACGAAGCCGCTCATGCCCGGCAGGGCCAGCGAGGCCAGGGAGCAGACGGTCCACAGGGCGAACATCTTGCGCATCTTCTGGCCCACGCCGCCCATCTCATCGAGCTGGAGGGTGTGGGTGCGGTCGTAGGTGGCGCCCACCAGGAAGAACAGCGAGGCGCCGATCAGGCCATGGCTGATCATCTGCAGCATGGCGCCGCTGGTGCCGAGATCACTGAAGCTGCCGATGCCGATCAGCACAAATCCCATATGGCTGATTGAGCTGTAGGCGATCTTGCGCTTGAGGTTGCGCTGGGCGAATGAGGTGAGTGCTGCGTAAATGATGTTCACCACCCCCAACACCACCAGCAGCGGTGCGAACTGAGCATGCCCCTCGGGCAACAGTTGCACGTTGAAGCGCAGCAGCGCATAGCCCCCCATCTTCAGCAGGATCCCCGCCAGCAGCATGTGCACCGGAGCCGTGGCCTCACCGTGGGCATCCGGCAGCCAGGTGTGCAGCGGCACGATCGGCAGTTTCACGCCGAAGGCGATCAGCAGCCCCGCATAGGCCAGCAGCTGGAACTTCGTCGAGAAGTCCTTGGCCATCAACTCGCTGTATTCAAAGCTGGTGTGCCCGCCGTAGAAGGCCATCGCCAGCCCCACAATCAGAATGAACAGGGAGCTGCCAGCTGTGTAGAGGATGAATTTGGTGGCGGCGTACTGCCGCTTCTTGCCACCCCAGATTGCCAGCAGCAGGTACACAGGGATCAGCTCCAGCTCCCAGGCCAGGAAGAACAGCAGCATGTCCTGCACGGCGAAGACAGCGATCTGGCCGCCATCCATGGCCAGCAGCAGGAAATAGAACAACTTCGGCTTGAAGCTCACCGGCCAGGCCGCCAGGGCCGCCAGGGCGGTGATGAAGCTGGTGAGCAGGATCAGCGGCATCGACAGGCCATCGGCCCCGACCGACCAGGCCAGGCCCAGATCCGGTAGCCAGCTCCAGCGCTCCGCCAGCTGCAGGCCTTCAACGCTCGGGTCGTAGCCGTTGAGGTAACCGCCAACCGTGATCAGGAAGGTGATCAGCGTTACTGCCAGGGCGAACCAGCGCACCTGCTTGCCATCGCCCTTGTCGGGAACGAAAGGGATCAGCAGGGCCGCTGCGATCGGAAACAGAATTGCGGCACTGAGCCAGGGGAAGGTGGTGCTGCCCCCCTGGGCCAGGGTGGTTGCCAGGGTGACAGCGAAATCCAGGGCCACGGGCCGGCTCACGGGTCTGGCCGGAGTGTAGAAATCACGGCCGCCGCTGAGTCGCCGCGGTGGTTGATGTCACACAGAGCGTTGCGCCGGGGTGTTCCGCCAGGCGGGGCTCACCGCAGGGCGGAGCGGCGCCGCGTGGGCAACACACTGGCGGTGGAGGCCGCTACGGCTGGGGCTTGCAGCAGCAGCCGTAGCGGGCTGGCTTGGACGCACGCTCTGCCCGAGGGGGATGGGCGGCGCCGCCGCATTCGTTTGGCCTGGGCTGCGGCCGCGCCTCCGTCACCCAGCTGTCAGCCCAGCGCTCCGAACAGGACCACCAGTGCGATCACGCCGCCGAACACAATCAGCGCATAGAACTGGGCGCGACCGGTTTCGAAGTATTTGAGTCCCTCGCCGCTGCCGAGGGTGACCAGGCCCGTGAGGTTGACCACGCCGTCGACCACCTTGGAATCCACCTCCAGCACGGAGCGGGCCAGCTTGCGACTGCCCTGCACGAACAGCTTGTCGTTGATGGCGTCGAGATACCACTTGTTGGCCAGGAAGGCGTTGATCGCCGGGAAGCGATCAGCCACGGCCGTGGCCAGATCCAGCTTGTGCAAGGCGTAGGCCAGGGCCGAGATCGTGATGCCCAGCACCGAGATCGCCACTGAGGCGCCCGCCAGGGGCAGGAACTCGCCCCAGCTGAAATGGCTGGCCATGTGCGCGGCTTCCTCGGGATCGAGCAGCTGGGCGAAACGGCTGTTCCAGGGCGTGCCCAGCAGGCCGATCAGGATGGAGGGCACTGCCAGCACTGCCAGGGGCATGGCCATCTGCCAGCCCGATTCGTGGGGGTGGGAGGCGTGGTGTCCGTGGGCATGGGCGTCGTCGTGGTCGCCGGAGCCCTTGCCCGCCGCTGCCATCAGTTGGGCCTGAATGGTTTTGTCGCTGCCGCGGAACTCGCCCTCAAAGGTGAGGAAGTAGAGCCGGAACATGTAGAAGGCGGTCATGCCGGCGGTGATGAAGCCCATCGCCCAGAGCAGGGGATAGGTGTTGAAGGCCTGGCCCAGGATTTCGTCCTTGCTCCAGAAGCCGGCCAGTGGCGGGATGCCGGCGATGGCGATGCAGCCGATCAGGAAGGTGGTGCTGGTGATCGGCATCCAGCGGCGCAGGCCGCCCATCAGACGCATGTCCTGCGCCAGCACCGGCTCATGGCCCACCACGTCCTCCATGGCGTGGATCACCGAGCCCGACCCCAGGAACAGCATCGCCTTGAAGAAGGCGTGGGTGACGAGGTGGAACATCCCCGCCACCGGTGCGCCGCAGCCCATGGCCAGCATCATGTAACCCAGCTGGCTGACCGTGCTGTAGGCCAGACCCTTCTTGAGGTCCATCTGGGTGAGGGCGATCGAGGCCCCGAGGAACAGCGTGATCGTGCCGACCACGGCGATCACCATCTGCACCGCCGGGAAGGGCACGTAGACCGGCTGCAGGCGCGCCACCAGGAACACACCGGCCGCCACCATCGTGGCGGCGTGGATCAGGGCTGAGATCGGCGTGGGGCCCTCCATCGCATCGGGCAGCCACACATGCAGAGGGAACTGAGCCGACTTGGCCATGGGCCCCATGAACACCAGCAGGCAGAGGATCACGGCCACAGTGGTGCTGACGCTGCCGCCGGCCACCGCTTCCTGCAGGCGGGTGCCGATCTCCTCGAAGCCGAAGCTGCCGGTGGCCCAGAACAGACCAAGAATGCCCAGCAGCAGGCCGAAATCGCCGACCCGGTTCACCACAAAGGCCTTCTGGGCCGCATTGGCGGCACCGTCGCGGTCGTACCAGAAGCCCACCAGCAGGTAGGAGCACATGCCCACCAGCTCCCAGAACACATAGATCTCGAGCAGGTTCGGGCTGATCACGAGGCCCAGCATCGAACTGCTGAACAGGGCCAGGTAGGTGAAGAAGCGCACGTAGCCCTTGTCATGGGCCATGTAGCCATCGGAGTACACCATCACCAGCACGGCGATGGTGGTGACCAGGGCCAGCATCACGGCGCCGAGGGCATCGACGCGGAATCCCATCTGCAGGTTGAAGCTGCCGGCGCTGGCCCAGTTGAACAGAACTTCGGTGGCGCCGGCGCCGGCCAGCTGCTGGGCCAGCACCGCATAGCTGAGCACCGCAGCGGCCCCCACGCAGCTGATCAACAGCAACGCCACCGGTTTGCGCAGGCGGTTGACGGTGCGGTTGAAGCTGATCAACCCCAGGCCCACCAGGCAGGCCCCCGCCAGGGGCAGCACCGGAATCAGCCAGGCGAGTTCGGCGGGCGAGGGCATCCGGCGCTGGGGCAGTCAGCCTCAGTGTAGGCAGGGTGCCGCGATGCTCCTGCAGCTCTGTGTCCGCTGTCGCACCCACGGGCTGGACTGACCCGGTGCGGCTGGCTCAGCCCAGCCAGTGGGCCAGGCCGGTGCGGGCGAAGGCGGTGGCACCGCTGCCGATGAAGCGATGTGCCCACCAGAACACGCCCACGGCGATGGCAATGCCCAGTTGCGCCGGCCTGAGGAATTCGCTGAGCACCAGCTGCTGCCGGCCGTCGAGCACCGCCAGGAATGGAACCACCGAGGTGCTGGCCCTGAGCTCAGCAAAGGCTGGGCCGAAGCGCCTGGCCAGGCGGCGGTCGCCATTCCAGATCGCGAACAGGTGATGGCCGATCAGACCCACGCAGGCCGCCACCATAAAGCTGCTGCCGATCCAGAGCAGGTGGGTGGCGCACCACAGGATCTGGCCGATCGCCTGGGGGTGGCGGCTGACGCGGATGATGCCGGTGGCGTAGAGGCGAACCTGCGGTTTGAGCACCGCCGGGATCTCCAGCAGGTTGTAGGTGGCCGGGTAGAGGAACAGGAAGCTGACGGCGGTGCCGCTCCACACCACGGGCACGATCCAGGGCTGGTCCTGCAGGTTCCAGAGGCGGATGCCGTCGTAGCGGTGCGCCAGGAAGTAGCCGATCACCACAACGGCTGAGGGGATGCTCACGGCGGCGAACAGCAGCCGCCAGGCCCGCTCGCCGATGCGGGATGCCCCCCAGGCCCGCAGCGAGGCGCCGCCGCTGTGCAGCACGGCGAAGGCCAGCAACAGCACCAGCATCACCCAGCTGCTGTGGTGGGGGTTGATCGCGCTCATGCCGGCAGGCGGAGGGCTTGATTGTGGCGGATGCCATGGCCCCCGTCGGCGTCACACAGCGCGGGGTGGGCCTGCCTCAGGGGGGTTACCCCTAGAGTTCTGCCTCCAGCCGGTGAACGCCTTGCGATCCCCTTATGGCTGATCTGCCGTTCACCCTCGACCAGCTGCGCATCCTGCGGGCGATTGCCAGCGAAGGAAGTTTCAAGAAAGCAGCTGACAGCCTTTATGTGACCCAGCCGGCGGTGAGCCTGCAGATCCAGAACCTGGAGAAGCAGCTGGATGTGTCGCTGTTCGACCGCGGCGGCCGCAAGGCTCAGCTCACCGAGGCGGGCCATCTGTTGCTGAGCTACTGCGACCGCATCCTCAGCCAGTGCCAGGAGGCCTGCCGCGCCCTCGACGACCTGCACAACCTGCGGGGCGGCTCGCTGATCGTCGGCGCCAGCCAGACCACCGGCACCTATCTGATGCCACGCATGATCGGCCTGTTCCGGCAGAAGTATCCGGATGTGGCCGTTCAGCTGCAGGTGCACAGCACCCGCCGCACCGGCTGGAGCGTGGCCAATGGCCAGATCGATCTGGCGATCATCGGCGGCGAGTTGCCCGCCGATCTCAATGAGCTGCTGCAGGTGGTGCCGTACGCCAGCGATGAGCTGGCCCTGGTGTTGCCGGTGAAGCATCCGCTGGCCCGGCTGCCGGAGCTCAGCAAGGACGACCTCTACCGGCTGGGGTTCGTCTGCCTCGATGCCCAGTCCACCACCCGCAAAATGGTGGACCAGTTGCTGGCCCGCTCCGGCCTGGATGTGGCCCGGCTCAAGATCGAGATGGAGCTCAACTCCTTCGAGGCGATCAAGAACGCTGTGCAGAGCGGGCTGGGCGCCGCGTTCCTGCCGGTGGTGTCGATCGAGCGGGAACTGGCCGCCGGCAGCCTGCATCGCCCCGCCCTGGCCGATCTGGCGGTGCGGCGGCAGCTGAAGCTGATCAGTCACCCTGCCCGCTACTGCTCGCGTGCGGCCGAGGCCTTCCGCCGTGAGATCCTGCCGGTGTTCGCCAGCCCGGACAGCCCCCTGCGGCGGCCGCTGCTGCAGAACCAGCCCATCGGCGGCGGCGAGGAGGCAGCGGCAACCGCGTGAGGCCGATCAGAACTGATCGGCCTCTGGGGTGATCCCGACGCTGTCATCGGCAATTCCCTTGGTGAGGAATTTGTTCTCGGTGATGTCGGTCTGGTAGACGCAGCGCACCACCGGCTTGTCCTTCACCGAGCCGATGTAGGCGAAGGTGTTCATGCGCTGCTTGCACTGACGCATCTGTTCGGCGGTCACCGCCCCCTCCTTCTGCAGCACGCTCCAGTTCTCGCGGCGGATCACGCAGCCCGGCTTGAGGGAGGGTTGGGTCACGAAGCTCGAGCTCGGGTTCATCGTGGTGTAGAGCTCGATGTCCATCACGAAGGCGCTGGCCCCCCACTGGCGGCAGAATTCGGGGTCGGGCACGGCCATATCCAGTTGCTGAGAGCTGGCGATGTTGCCCTGATCTCCTTGGGTGGTGCTGGAGATGCCGGTGCCGATGCCGATGCCCACGATCAGCACGCCCGCCAGGACCGCGATCGTGGCCATGTTGAGCTGGATGGGCCCCTTGCCGTCTCCTTTGCCGCCGCCTGGGCCAGGACCAGGACCCTTGCCAGCACCGCCCCTGCCACCACCGCCCCTGCCACCACCGCGGCGGCCCATGCCGGCGTCATCGCCGTAGCGGTCGTCATAGGGCGGTTCATAGTCCGTGGCACCACCGCGTCCGTAGCCACTCGCGGCACGGGGGGCACGCCCATAGCGGTCGCTGTCCCGGTCACGGCTGCTGCCGCGGCCGTAGGGGGATCGGCTCATGATCGACTCAGGGGGAGGGCTCAGGTCGTGGCCGCGGGGCTCTGGGGCAGGCCCATCGAGAAGTTCAGCACCCGGCAATCCGGGTTGTAGCGCAGTTGACCGGCCTGCAGCAGCTGCCGGATCGTGCCCTCCAGCTCCGAGCCGATGCGCCGCAGCGTGTAGTCGCTCAGGTCGGCGCCGGCGCTGGCTTCGACGAGCTGGCGGAAGCGCTCCTGAACGGTGTTCTGGCTGGTCTCATCCCAGAGGAACTCGTTATCGGGATCGAGATCAAGGGTCAGCTGGCTGGCGTCGGCCACAAGCCGGCCGTCCTCAACGCGGGCCGTGAACAGGCGCACGTGGCGGGTGGTCGATTTGATCAGGGTGTCGGCCATGGCGCTGCGGCAGAGGGGGAGGGAGCTGGTGGTCGCTGGGGCCCGGGTGTCCTGGGGCGCGGACGTTTGGAACGCTGCTGGAGCTGTGTGCTCAGGGTGCGTGGCTGGGACTCGGGCGCGAACGCGGAGCAGGACACGGGCCTGATGGACTGACTTTAGGAAGCCTTCGGCCGTCTCGGTCCGGTTGGCGGGGCTGCGCCGGGGGCGTCGCCGTGGATGGCGGCCTCGGCCTGCCATTTCAGGGGCCGCCCGCCGATCCGCCCCGGCGCCCGCCGCTGGTGGGAGCGTGCCTCTTAAGGTTGCATTCTGATTCGAGTGTGTTCATGCGCGTCGCCATTGCCGGTGCTGGCCTGGCTGGGTTGGCCTGTGCCAAGTACCTCTGCGACGCCGGTCACACCCCGGTGGTGGTGGAAGCGCGAGACGTGCTCGGTGGCAAGGTGGCCGCCTGGCAGGACGACGACGGCGACTGGTATGAGACCGGCCTGCATATTTTCTTTGGCGCCTACCGCAACATGCGCCAGCTGTTCAAAGAGTTGAACATCGAAGACCGGCTGCAGTGGAAGAGCCACTCGATGATCTTCAATCAGAAGGAGACGCCCGGCACCTACAGTCGCTTTGACTTCCCCGATATCCCGGCTCCCTTCAATGGTGTGGCGGCAATTCTGGGTAACAATGACATGCTCACCTGGCCGGAGAAGATCGCCTTCGGTTTAGGGCTGGTGCCGGCGATGCTGCGCGGCCAGAGCTACGTGGAAGAGTGTGATCAATACTCCTGGAGTGAGTGGCTCAAGCTGCACAACATCCCTGATCGTGTGAATGATGAGGTGTTCATCGCCATGGCCAAGGCTTTGAACTTTATTGATCCGGATGAGATCTCCAGCACGGTGGTGCTCACGGCGCTGAATCGTTTTCTGCAGGAGAGCGATGGCTCGAAGATGGCATTCCTGGATGGCAATCCGCCGCAGCGGCTCTGTCAGCCCATGGTGGACTACATCACAGCCCGCGGCGGTGAGGTGCATCTGGATTCGCCCCTGCGTGAGATTGAGCTCAAGGCCGATGGCACCGTGAATGGCTTCCGTATCGGTGGCATCAAGGGCAGGGAGGGCTACACGCTCCGGGCGGATGCCTACGTGAGCGCGATGCCTGTGGATCCTTTCAAGCTGTTGATCCCCGAGCCATGGAAGAACATTCCTTACTTCAAGAAGCTGGATGGCCTCAATGGCGTGCCTGTGATCAACATCCATCTTTGGTTTGATCGCAAGCTCACCGAGATTGATCATCTGCTCTTCAGCCGCAGCCCGCTGTTGAGCGTGTATGCCGACATGAGTAACACCTGTCGCGAGTACGCCGATCCTGACCGCTCAATGCTTGAGTTGGTGTTTGCGCCCGCCAAGGATTGGATTGGCCGCTCCGATGACGACATCGTTGCCGCAACGATGGAGGAGTTGAAGCGTCTTTTCCCGATGCATTTCAGTGGTGATGATCAGGCCCAGTTGCGCAAGGCAATTGTTGTGAAAACGCCCTTGTCGGTCTACAAGACCGTGCCGGGCTGTCAGCAGCTGCGCCCCGATCAGGCCAGTCCGATCGCCAATTTCTTCCTGGCAGGCTGTTACACGATGCAGCGCTATCTTGCTTCGATGGAAGGGGCGGTGCTCAGTGGTAAACAGTGCGCTCAGGCCATCGCCACATCACCATTGGCTGTCGCGGCTGCCGGCAGTGGCACCCCGGTGGCGGCCTGAATCCGGTGGCCGTTGCCCCTGCCGCTCCCACGGTTCTGCCCTCCCTGGCGGAGGCCTATGAGGCCTGTCGCCGCGAGACGGCTCAGTGGGCCAAAACCTTCTATCTCGGCACACTGCTGATGCCGCCGGCCAAGCGCCGTGCCATCTGGGCGATCTATGTGTGGTGTCGCCGCACCGATGAGCTGATGGACAGCCCCGAGGCACTGGGTCGGCCGGTGTCGGAGCTGGCGGCTCGGCTCGATGCCTGGGAAGCGCGCACCCGGGCGCTGTTTGCCGGTGAGGTGCACGATGGTCTCGATCTGGTGATGCGCGACACGATCGAGCGCTACCCCCAACCCCTTCAGCCGTATCTCGACATGATCGAAGGGATGCGGATGGACCTCACCACGACCCGTTATGCCGATTTCGATCAGCTCTACCTTTACTGCTATCGGGTGGCCGGCACCGTTGGCCTGATGACTCAGGAGGTGATGGGAGTTGATCCTGCCTATACCTCCGCTCCATGGAGTGAACGGCCGGATACCAGTGAAGCGGCTGTTGCTCTTGGCATTGCTAACCAGCTCACCAATATTCTGCGGGATGTCGGTGAGGATCGTGCCCGTGGTCGCATTTATCTGCCGCAGCAGGACCTCGCCCGCTTCGGCTATAGCGAGTCTGAGCTGATGGCGGGCACGCTCAACGACAGCTGGCGTGAGCTGATGCGTTTTCAGCTGGCCCGTGCCCGCGACTGGTTCGCCCGCAGTGAAGCCGGTGTTCGCTGGCTGGCGCCGGATGCACGCTGGCCAGTCTGGGCCTCGCTGCGTCTCTATCGCGGCATCCTCGATGTGATCGAAGAACTCGACTACGACGTCTTCAACCATCGAGCCTATGTGCCTACCTCGGGTAAATTCCTGGATCTGCCGCGTTCGTTTGTGATCGCCCAGGCTCGATGAGCACGGCGAGCCTGGGCAGGTTGCGGCCGGCGCGGGCCTTGGCCAGGGCCACACTGGCTGTCGCCATCGCCCTGCTGGTCCGGCCGGTCCGCGCCCAAGATGCCCCCCCGCGTACGTCGGCCGTCGAATCCCTCGGAGTCGGCTGGCCCACAGCTCAACCTGTGCCCGCGCAGCTTGGCCTGCCGGACGTCGCGCTCGAGCAGTTGTCAAGCCTGAGCCTGGATCAGGCGGTTCAGATCAGCACGCAGCGCAATCCAGTGGTTCGTCAGGCTTATGAGCAGTTGGTCGCAACTCAGAACACTCTGGGTGCGGCCTACGCCAGCTGGTGGCCAGTGATCAATCAGAGCCTCAACGGAGGCATGGATGGGGAGCGGGCCTATTACAACTACAACGGAGCACTCAGTGGTGTCGGCGCCCCATCATTCGGTTCATACGCCAATACGCGTGCTTTCAGCAGCAGTTACTTTCAGTCGGTGGGCCAGCTGGAGCTCACCTGGAATCTGCTGGATCCGGCGCGGACGCCAACCATCTGGCAGAACAAGTATCTGGTGCGTCAGGCTGTCGATACCTATGTGATAGCGCGTCGTGATAACAAGCTCCAGACCGAAGAAGCATTCATCAAGCTCCAGAGCGCAAATGCCCGGATTCTGACCGGTGAGCAGCTGGTGGCGAATGATCAGTTGCTCTATCGCCTGGCCCAGGTGAGGATGCAGCAGGGTGTGGGGTCACGCCTGGAGATTGCCAAGCAGGAAACCGTGCTGAAGACCGATCAGGTCAACCTGGTCTTGGCTCAGCAGACGGCCCAGGAAGCCCAGGCGGTGTTGGCCCAGCAGCTGGCCGTGCTGCAGGCTGCCGCCATTCAGCCCGGTACGCCACTGGCACCCCTTGGCTCCTGGCCCCACAGCCTGGAGGCCACCATCAACGCCTCGATGCAATACCGCAAGGTGCTTGAGCAGCAGTTGATGGCGGTGAAGATCAATGAGGCCCAGGCGCAGATTGATCTTGCCATCTACCGGCCCACGATTGCTCTCGTCAACACCCTCTACTGGACCAAAGGTGTCGGCTATACCTCGCTCGGCCCGCCCTGGGTTCAGAATGCCCGTTCCGATCAGTGGAATGCCGCCGCGCTGCTGCAGATCAGCTTGACTGGCTTTGATGGTGGCCAGGCCCGGATGAGTGCTGCAGCCGCAATGCGTCAGGCCAAGGCCTCGGAAGCGGCCTATCAGGCTGCGGTAAACCAGGTGCGTCAAGAGGCGCAGAGCTTCTACGCCCAGGCGCGTCAAGGCCGTGAAGCGGTGCTGCTGGCCGCGGGGCGCATGCAGGCTGCCAGCTCGGCCCTGAAATTGCAGAGCCTGCGCATTGATGCGGGCTACGGAACGATTACCGATGTGGTGCAGGCCCAGCAGGATCTCACCCAGGCCGTTGGCGCTTACATCGATGTGCTGGCCAACTACAACATTGCCTTGGTCACCCTGGCGCGGATCAGTGGACTGGCCTATGAATCGGATTCTATTCTGCTGGAGCGTGTGGGTGATCCCTTCGCCAACCTTGCCCTGCCGCTGCGCCTGCGCAAGCCCCGCTGAACTCATTATTCCTCGGCGGCTTTCTTCTCCAGTCGCTGGCGCCGTTCACGCATGGCCCTGGCTCGGTCGCTGAGGCGGTTGAAGCCGGGGCTATCGGTGATTGAGCACACCTGGCCTTGCAGCGCCTGCTCGCTGATGTTGATCTCCAGGACGTGGATCTGGGCGCGCAGGGAGTCCTCCCGATCGGAGACGGCCTTGGCCATTGCATTGAAAGCCCGCACCAGCTTGCCCAGGGCATCATCGGCCGGGTAGTCGAGTTGCAGGCCCCGGTCGCCACCGGCGATTGAATCTGCCGCCGTGGCGAGCTGGAGCAGTTGTCGATTGATCGAACGGGCAAATCGCCATGCCGCGTAGCCGCATAGCCCCACCAGAATCGCACTTGAGGTCACCAGCGTTACCACGATCTCAATCGTGGATTGGCGCATCGGCCGCAATGTGTCGCTGAGTAGTTCCCCCTCGACGCCGATCACAGTCACCCAGTTCCAGTTGGGGAACGTGGCAATGAAGAGTGTTTCCTTCGACCTTGCCCCATTCCCTGACAAGCGTGGTTGTGTGCTGTAGCCGGTGGTTTCGGTCAGGGGCACCTGGCGCTCGCTCAACTCAGCAGTGCTGCTGTGATGGGGGGTTGGTACACCCCCTGAGCGCTGCAACGCCTTCAGCAGATCAGCACAGGTGGTCGGTTTTGGTGCCTGGTAGGTGCAGATCGGCGGGTTGATTGGATCGCTACTGAAGAAGGCGACCCGGTGTTGGTCGTAGGGGAACAGATTGGCGCTGGTGCTGAGGATGCGCGTGGCGGCATTATTGCTCACGCTTACCACCAAAGCCAGGCGTTGTTCCGATTGATTGGGGTGAAGTGGTGTGATGCGGCTCATCCGCCATTCCCCATCACGGCGCAGCATGGCGTTGCGTGGCACAATCTTGCCTTGGCCTGCTGTGTACAGCATTTCAATCTCGCGCTGATTTGCCTCGATGACCTGCGAGTTGCCGCTTATGCTGCTGCCATTGCTGGAGATGCCGGTGAGGCGTCGCCAGCGCTGTCCGCTGGTGCGATAAAACAGGGCAGCAGTTTCCGATGGCAGTGATAACGGCAGCCTTAGAATGGGATTCAGCTCGGCTTGGGCCTGGTCCAGGCTCATCTGGCGCCCCTTCCAGATCAGCCTGCCTTGACGATCCATCTCCAAGGGCTGGAGTTCCTTCTGTAGCAGTTGTGAATCTTTGAGGATGTGATTGCTTGCGGTTTGCGCTTCCTGCTGAATGATGCTTGTCGTTAGTAAAAGTCGTGTACGGGTATCCTGATTGAACAGTTCCGTTAACTGTATTTTGGCGATTTCTGCCAGTCTGATGGATGCGCCGGTGGCCACAATCAGAAACAAGCCAAGCCCCGCGATTGGGCCTGAGATCCCCAGCAGGATCAAGCGTGCCGACAGTTTCATGGCGATGGTCTGCACAGCCCAGATTCAACCTAGTATCCAGCCATGCGGGTCCGCTTTCGCCCGCTGCCCTCGTCATGGTCAAGATTCTCGCCATTCACTCCTTCCGCGGTGGCACCGGCAAATCAAACCTGAGCGCCAATCTGGCCACTGTGCTGGCGATGGGCGGCCGGCGGGTGGCCATCGTGGACACCGATCTGGCGTCTCCGGGTGTCCATGTGCTGTTCGGCTTCTCGCCCTCTGCTGACCAGCAGACGCTGAATGATCATCTTGAGGCTGGTGTGCCGATTTGTCGTTGCGCCCATGAGGTCACGCCGGCGGAGGTCAAGCAAGCCCGTGGACATGTCTGGCTCGTTCCTGCGGCGATGAACAGTGATCGCATCGCACGGCTGCTGCGCGAGGGCTATGAGGTGGAGAAGCTTAATGATGCGCTATTTGAGTTGGCAGAGGTGTTGAAGCTGGATGTGATTGTCGTTGATACGCACCCGGGCATCAACGAGGAAACCCTCCTGTCTACCGCAATCGCAGATTGTCTGATGATGGTGATGCGTCCTGATGGCCAGGATTACCTCGGCACGGCTGTAGCTGTGGAGGTCGCCCAACGGCTGGATGTTCCGGCTATTCGGATGGTGATCAACAAGTTGCCCTCCTATTTCGATGCTCAGCAGGTGCGGGAGCGGGTCAGCAGCAGCTATCAGGTGCCCATCGGTGCGCTGCTGCCCCTCTGCGATGAGCTGCTCACTCTGGCGAGTGGTGATCTGGCGGTGCTGCGCTTTGCTGACCACCCCTGGAGCGCCGGCGTGCAGCAGCTCGCCCACGATCTGGTCGCTTCGGTGCTGTGACGATCCCCTCGGCTTTCGATCCTGCTGCCTGGCCGGATGGACCGCTCTCGATGGCGGCTCTGCTGGCTCTTGAGCCGGCGGGCCTGCGCCGTGTGCTCAAGGCGGGCCTGCGTCAGGGCGTTGAGGATCTGCCGCTGCGCGAGCTGGTGGCTCAGGAGCTCGATTGTGAGCCGGGTTCATCGGCGGTGGATCAGCTGCTCGCCCAGTTGCAGCAGCGGCAGTGGTTGGTTCATCAGGGCAAGATCTGGAAAACCCGCCTGGCTTGATTCCCGGTGTTAAAAATGGAGCTTCAGGCAACGGCACCGATGCACGAGGGGCTTCTAAATTTCTGGTACGCCGTTGAGCATGCCGATGCCCTCGGCAGTGCCCCTCGTCAAGTCACCGTTCTCGGGGCGACTTACATCCTGTATCGAGATGGCAGTGGCGCTGCCAAGGCCGCTCGCGATCGTTGTCCTCACCGCGGTGCCAGTTTCAAGATGGGATGGGTGGAGGCTGGTTGCCTGCGCTGCCCCTACCACGGTTGGAGTTTTGAGGGTGATGGCCGCTGCATCCGCATCCCGGCCGATCAGCCTGGAGTGCCGATACCTGCGCAGGCTAAGCTCTCCATGCTGCCAACGGCAGAGGCGTCTGGGTTCATCTGGATTTTTCCAGGCGATGCTGCCAAAGCTGATCCTTCGCTCATCCCAGCATTTCCTCAACTGAATGCGCCCGGCTGGCGTGCGGTCAGCGGCTCCTATCTTTGGAACGCCAATTTTAGCCGTGTGGTTGAGTCTGGCCTCGATACATCGCATGCGCCATTTGTGCATAAACCCTTCTTTGTGCACCGCGATGATGCTTCGGTTCTGCCAATTGAGGTGAGCGAGGCCGAGGGCTATTCGAGTTGCCTTGTGAAGACGAAGCCGCCGAGGCGACTCGGTTTGCTCAAGTATATCGTCAAGCGTGATCGTGAGTATTCAAGCAGTGAGCTGACTTGCTACTTTCCGAATATCAATCGCATCGCCATTGATTTCAACTGGAAGGGCTATCGTTATATTTATTTTGCCAGTAATATCCCGATTTCCTCCGATCAGACGCTGACCAAGTGGATTGGCGTCCGCAACTTTCTGCCGCACGCATGGGCGGATCGTAACTCGATTAAAAACACTGTTGACACCTATGCGGAGGATCGTGCTGTTGTGGAAACCCAGCCAAAAACTTATTCCTGGGATCAGAGCCATCGTGATCTTCTGCTGGCCTCCGATCAGCTGATCCTTGCTTACCGCAAGCGGATGGCGGCGCTAGCGGTCTGAGCCTGAATCTTTTCTTTTCTTTTTAATTTATCGGGTTGTTGTCATGCACGCGTTCGACCCTTTTGGCCCCGCCGCTGCTGGTACGGCCACTGAAGCTGAGCCTTTGCGCTGGCCCAGGGATTGTTGGTATGGCGTCGGCGTGGCCACGGCGTTTGTTGCAGAGCGTCCCCATGTGATTCGCTTCCTGGGTGATGAGCTGGTGGGCTATCGCACCGCCGCGGGCGATGTTGTTCTGGTCGACAACCGCTGTGCCCATCGCGGCTGCCGCTTCAGCGCTGGCTGGCTGGAGGCATCGGAGCTCGTGTGTCCTTATCACGGCTGGCGCTACGACGCCCGGGGCGTCTGTCGCCATGTGCCTGCTCTCAGGGCTGATGAGTCCATTCCGGCTGGCGCGAGAATTCGCTCCTATCACACCCAGGAGAAGTACGGCATTGTTTGGGCCTGGATTCCTGAGAACCATTCGGAGCCAATATATGCGATTGAAGATATTCCCGAGTTGGACGGAATGCATCACCATCCCCGGGCGGACATCCGCTATCTTTTTAAGGGGCACTATACGCGTACGATCGAAAACGGTATCGATCCTGTGCATGCGCCATTCCTCCACGGTAAAAGCGTGGGCCAGGTTGGCGTTGATGCAGATCTGACCTATCCTGATTTTGATATCGTCAAGGGCGAGCGTATTGCCAAGTCTCGCTTTCCTGTGAAGGTGGAGCGCATTAGTGGCGTTGTCCGTTACGTGCTCAAGGGCGATCCTGATACTATTTACAAGGAATTCCGTTTTATCTATCCCAACGTTACGGTGCCGCTCAATCGTTTCGGTCGCCTTGAATTTGCCAGTGTTTTGGTGCACCTTCCCTTTAGTGATTCTGAGACGTTGGTGGAGGCTACGAATTGGCGTAATTTCCTGCGGTCAACGCCGCTGCTGACCCGTTGGTTCGATCGTGAAACGGCGAAGACTGGTCTGCAGATTCTAGTAGAGGACAACAGTATTGTTGAGGATCAGCAGCCGCGCGAGGTGCGCCCACGTGGTTCCGGCGAAGTGCTGATCAAATCTGATGGCTTGGTGCTTGAGTTCCGCAAGGTGATGCGCCGCCTTCTGAGTGGCGGCTGAGGCTGGCGCGGGCCTGCATTCAGATGCGCTCAGGCGTTTCAGGCGTTTCGGTTCCGAAGTGCATCGATCGCTCCGGTGAGTCTTCCGGTTTGGGACCACGTCCGATCAGCAGGATGCCAACCCCTGCAAAAGCGGCTTCAAACAGGAAGCAGCCCAGCGGTGATTTGTCGTAGATCCAGCCGGCACTGATCGGCCCGATCGCACTGGCCAGTCCCGTCAGCGAAGCCAGGCTCCCCAACACGACACCCTGCTCGTTGGCTGCCACCAATCCGGACACCAGGCTGCGGGCCGTTGGCAGCACGAAGGCGGCTCCGACCGCGAGGATCATCCCGGAGGCCACCAACAGGGTGGTGGTGAAGGTCCCTGCGCCTTGCGCCAGCGGGATCAGCAGAATCGAAATGGCGGTGATCGCCATGCCCACGCGGTTCAGATCCACTTCGCCCCATTGCTTCACCAACTTCCCGATCAGGCTCACCTGAACCGCCGTCAGCGTGATGCCGATGACGATGAAGATCCCGCTGGTTTGGCCAGCCGACCAGCCGAAAAGATCCTTCAGCACCAGAACCAGCAGGCTGGTGAAGGCCGCAAAGGCAAGGTTGTAGGCGGCAAAGCCAAGGGCGACGCGGTTCAGGCCTGGGACGGTGATCAGCCGCAACACCGGTTGCCATGGATTGATCCGTTTCAGATCCAGGGGTTGACGCTGCTCCGGGCGCAGGGTTTCACGCAGCACCACCGAGGCGCTCAAGAGGTTGTAGCCGGCAAGGCCGGCCGCTACGAATACCGGAACACTGGGCCCGAAATGCATCAATCCACCTCCGAGGGCCGGGCCGCCAATGGCCCCTAGGCCAAAGGCGGCACCGCTGATCCCCAGGTTGCGCGCCCGATTGGCCGGGGTGGAGATATCGGTGATGTATGCCTGCAGCGTCCCCATGGTCGATGTGGCCACACCAGTCACCGCACGGGAGAAAAACACCATGCTCAGCGATCCAGCCCAGCCGAACATCAGCAGCGCAATCACATTCAGCCCGATGCAAACCAGAATCACCGGTCTGCGCCCGAGACTATCGCTCATGGCTCCCATCCATGGGCTGCTCAATACGCCGAACAGCGTGGCGATAGATGCGACCAGGCCGAGCGTCAGCGCATCCGGTTTGTAGGTCTCAAGAATGAACGGCAGCAGAGGGTAGATGATATTTTCCCCCAGCTTGTCGAGCAGCAGGGTGAGAAAAACAACGCTGAGCGGGTGGTGGATGCGTTTCAGCAAGTGGCCGATGCCGGATGGCGCAGCAGTGTGGCCAGCTTGGCATTCACCTGTTCCGGGTCTTCGTCATGGGGGCAATGGCCCAGTCCTGGCAGGGTTTCGAAGCTGTGCACGCAGCCGAAGCGCTGCCAGCTCTCGGCGATGGCCAGGGGCTCCCATGGATCTCGTTCGCCCCAGAGCATCGCCACCGGCGTGCGCAGTTCGGCGAGTATCTCTGGGGCCAGCTTGTCGTTGAACAGGTTGATGAATCCCCGGAACGCTTCGCTGGCGCCGGGCTGTTGTGCGGGGTGCAGCAGCAGCTGCACCAGCTGCTCGTCCACGTTCCGGCCGGTTGGGTAGGCCTCCGCCAGCACGCGTCGGATTACACCCGGCTTGACGAGATTGCTGTAGAGGCTTTGGGTCAGCCAGCGTTGCCGCACGGCGGCCTTCAGCAGTGGCCTGGCCAGGCGCCGTAGCGGTGGCTGCTCCGCCAGGCGCTTGTCGTCCAGGGCCCGTTCAGCGCAGTCGATCAGGATCACCTGCCGAGGCGGGCAGCCGGATTGCTCCAGTTGGCGTGCGGCTGCCAGCGCCACCACGCCACCGATCGAGTTGCCGATCAACTGCACCGGCCCTGGCACCAGCTCACGGACGAAATCGTGCAGCTGCTGCCCCCAGGCTTCAATGCCGTAGCGCCAGCCGCCGGTGCAATCGGGCTCGTTCTGCAGGCAGGAGCGGGGTTTGCTGCTGTCGCCGAAACCGATCAGATCCAGCGCATACGCGTTGTGCTCGGCTGCCGCAGCTGGCAGGTTGTGGCGCCAGTGTTCCTTGCAGGCCCCGAAACCGTGCACGAACACAACGGCACTGCAGTTCTCACCATCCCGACCTGCTGGCACTGGTGCCTGCACGTAGCTGATTGTTTGCTGCCGCCAGCTCCAGCTGCGCAACCAGGCTGTGGGGTAGACGTTGGGGCTCATGGTGGGGTCAGTGCAGGGCGAGTGCAGCCGCGTCTGGCACCCAGCGGTTCACGCGGCCATCTTCAATCCGCCAGATGCGATCTGCATCGTTGAGCAGGCGCAGATCGTGGGTGACCAGCAGGACGGCGCTGCCGCGGTTGCGGCAGAGGTTGCCCAGCAGCTCCACCACATCCTTGCCGGATTGGCTGTCGAGGGAGGCGGTGGGCTCATCAGCCAGGATCAGTTCCGGTTCGGGCGCCAGGGCGCGGGCAATCGCCACCCGTTGGCGCTGGCCGCCGGAGAGTTCCTCGGGGTAGTGATGGAGGCGGTGCCCCAGGCCCACCGCCTCCAGCAGGGCGCTGGCCTGGAGGAGACGCTGACGTGGATCGGGTTGGCGCAGCTGCAGCAGCAGCTGCACGTTCTGCAGCACCGTGAGCGAGCTCACCAGGTTGTGGCTCTGGAAGATGAAGCCGATCCTGCGGCGAATCTGCACACGCGCCTCCTCGCTGGCTCCGCAGAGTTCTTCGCCGAGCACTTGCAGGGAACCGGACTCCACCGACCGCAAGGCGCCGATCAAGGTGAGCAGCGTGCTTTTGCCGCTGCCGGATGGGCCCACCAGCAGGGTCACCTCGCCAGCCTCCACCTGGAAATTGAGGTCGTGCAGGATCTGGCTGCGCAGTGCACCCTCCCCGTAGCTGTGGCAGAGGCCCTCGGTGCGGATCACCGCAGAACTGGCTGGCAGGACGGTGGGGGGCATGCGTCAGAACACGGAGGCCGGGTCGGCATCGCGCAACTTGCGGATGGCGATCGCGGCAGAAGCTGCACAAACTCCCAGGGTGAGGCACCCCACCAGGGTTGTTTTGTCTGGTGTCATGGCGATGCGGATGCCGGAGGTTGCCGTCAGGAATGCATACATCCCGGCGCTGAGTATGGTGGCAGGGATGAAGGAAGATACGCCCAGTAGTAGTGCCTCTTGAATGACGATCACCAGGATGAAGCTATTGGAGAAGCCCATTGCCTTGAGCGTGGCGTATTCCTTGAGGTGGTCGCTAACGTCGGTGTAGAGAACCTGATAGACGACAACGCCGCCAACCAGTAACCCCATGAATGTGCCGAATCCGAAGATCACGCCAAAGGATGAGGCCGTGTTCCAGTAGGTGCGCTCCTGCTCAATGAGTTGTGATTTGGTCAGAACCTGGATCTGATCGCCGAGCAGGTTTTGGAGTTGCTTCTGCACCTGGGCTGTTCGGCTGGTTCCATCCAGACGGATCAGGCCCAGGGAGATTTCGCCAAGATTGATCTGGCGATAGGCGAGCTGAATGGCTGTGCTGTCACTGCTCACCAGATTGCTGTCGGCAGCAAAGGTGGAGCCCAGGCGAAACAGTCCAACCACTCGGAATGTTTTGGAGAGGTCAGAAAGTGTAAGGAATTGAGAGCCATTGGCCTGTACCGCTGCGCTGATCGGTCCGGTGTTGCGGTTGCCAAGTGTGTCGAAGAGTACGAAGCCAGGTGTCTTGAGCAGAAAGGCCTGTCTGTTGAGGTCCGGTAGGTTGAGGACGCGAGCATCTGGGTCGTAACCGATCAAGCGCAAGCTGGTGGGTTTCATGCCACCAAGCTTCTGGGCATTGATGTTCGCGACGTAGACGGGGATGGTCTGTTTGACGCCTTCAACCCCTAGAGCTGTATACAGGAGAGATTGGGGAAATTGCTGAAAGTTGCCGCTGTTCAGGGTGCCTGGACTGATGAGGATCAGATCGGTATTTAGGGCTTCATAGAAGGTGGTGGCGCTGCTGAGCAGGCCCGACTGGAAGCCGATCTGCATGTACATCAGCAGGGCGGCAAAGCCGATGCCGACCACGGCCACCAGGTAGCGGACCGGCTGGCGCTTCAACTGCAGCCAGGCCAGTGGTAGATCCTGCAGCCGCAGGGGATCCAGGAACCGCGTGCGCCAGTTCATCGGTCGAAGCGCACGGTCACATTGAGGTTGCTCAGTTGACGCACCCGGTCGCGATCGGAGGGGGTGATGTCGAGCTTGACAAGCACCACGCGGGCGTTGACATCGTTGTTCCCGTTTTCGGCGAACAAGTCGCGTTGAGAGACGTTGGCCACAATCGAGCTGAGCCGGGCTCTGAGACTGCCCTGGAAGCCACCGCTTTCGGCGCGGACCGTGGCCTCCTGCCCGATGCGCAGCCTGGGAATATCGCTCTGGAACACCTGGGCCCACACCTGCATGCGATCGGTGCGGCCGATCAGGGCAAGCCCATCGCTGGTTTCTTTCATGCCGGGCCAGCTGTAGATGCGGATCAGGGTGCCGTCGAGGGGTGAGCGCACCTCCGCTGCGGCCAGTTCAAGCCGTGCGCGCGCCACAGCGGCATTGCCGGAGCGGATATCGGACTGCTGGCGGATTACGCCGGCCCGCGCCTTGCCCAGCTCCTCTTCTGAGATGGCGCCATCGGCGTAGAGCGCATTGCCTTTGGTCTGGCTGATTTCCAGGAAGGGAAGCAGAGCTCGGCTGGAGCTCAGGCCCGCTTCGGCCTGATTGAGCGCCGCCTGCAGCTGTCCGTAACTGCTCAGGCGGGCCAGAAGCTGACCTCTGCGGATCGGATCACCTTCCCGCACCAGCCACGTGGCCACCACCTCGTTGCCGCCCGATACTCCCGCCGGCACTGAAAGCGTCACAAGATCGCCCTCGGGGATCAGGCGCCCCAGGGCGGTCACGGCGGTGACCTGTGCAGGCTGGGGGCTGGGCTGCGGCTTGGGCCTGAACTGCACCGCCGCCACGCCGATCCCCGCCATCAACAGCAGAATCCACAGCAAGCGACGCTGGCGAAGCAACCGTGGGATGGCCAGCGAGGGCTGGTGGTTGCTCATGATGCCGCTCGGGTGGGCGGGATTCTAATGGGCGGTTCGCTGCGACTACGATCACTCCCGAGCACATGCCATGCCTGATCAGATGCGGCGCTTTTCACTGACGTCTGGTGAGTATGTCTATCGAACGGATGACCCCAGTGGCAATGTTTATGTGATCAGGTCTGGCGTTGTTGAATTGACCACTCTCTATCCGGAGACGGGCGAGGGTGTGGACAGCAGTCATGGTCCGGGTCGTTTTTTTGGTGAGCTCGAGGTCATTGATGGTCGCCTGCGCACCTGCAATGCCAGGGTGGCCGCTGACGCCAGTCTGATCGAGATCGGCAAGGCTGAGCTCCTGGATTTGCTCTACAAGCATCCTGAGAACAGCCTCGTGCTCGGTAAGGGCTCATTTCAGCGTTTGCGTGAGCTCTTCAGCGAGGAATCCCTGGATGCCGACCTCGCCCGTTTGCGGCAGGAACTTGAGTTGTCCATCCGCCAAGCCGTTGTGGCTCACGAATCACGCGTGGTCAAGAGTCATAACGGCATGGCTGCCATCGCCGTTCCGATCATCCTGATGTTGGTCCTGGCGGTGGGTGCCTATTGGTTCTTCCACCGAGTCTGAATAGTCATGGCCGTTAGGCCTATGCATGTTGTTATCCCCGTTGATCGCCCATGAAACCCAAGCTCAGCACCGAAGACAAGGATGCTGCCTTCGCAGCGTTCCGTGAGCAGATGTCCCGGGACGTTCAGGTGGGCATCGCAGGTCATGAAGCCGCCATGACGCGGATGGGTTTTCTGTTTCTCGCTATTTTCATCGCTGTGATCGTTGTGGCGGCCGTTCTGCCCTGAGCGCTGGCTGCCGTTCAGATCGGTGCAAAAGCCCCAGCAATGCCAGGGCACTGCTGGGGTGATGCTCACCTGGGCCATCAGCCAGGATCCTGGATTCAGACCGCGGCCTTCTGGTTATCCAGCAGGCTCTTCAGCTTGGCCAGCTCACCGGCCCAACGGGGATCGGGAGCACCTTCCTCAACGCTGTCGCGGTGGACCACCTTGTTGACGGCTTTGCGGGCCGCCGGATTGGCAGCCATGGCGCCACCGGGGCGGCGATCGCCGGTGCGGCGATCATCGCGGCGCTCGGAGCGCTCGATCCGCAGGGCGTTGCCGCCGAAATCACGGCCGTTCAGCTGCTCGATCACAGCATCCGCCACCTTCTCGTCGTCGACGTTGGCAAAACCGAAACCACGACCGGCACCGGTCTCGCGGTCCTGCACAGCCTTGAAGCGGATGCCTTCACCCACGGAGGCGAACAGGGCATCGAGCTCCTTGGCATCGAAGCTCTGCGGCAGGTTGCCGACGTACAGACGAACGCTCATGGGATCGGGAGGAAAGAACGGGATCGGATTGTGTGGGCGCGTCGGGATGGCTGTCTGGTCACGGTCTGACGCGGTGAGCCGAAATCCCGACTGCCCTGATCAAAATCGTGTGGCTGCTGCGGACGTGGCGCGAACGATGGTGACGTTGTCGCGCGACTGAGCTACCGGTGTGGACGAACCGAATGAAAACCCCGAACTGGCGCCGATCAGGTCGTTGTGAACGCCTTAACGGTTGCAGTTAATCATGGCGAGGTGCCTTTGCGCCATCGTTGTTGGCGGATTCCAGCCACTGGCGCGCCAGGGTCACCGCGTCATCGCGATTGTGCAGCCTGCCGAAGGCGCGCTCCAGCATCAGCCGCTCCAGCAGGGCCCCCAGCTGGGGTGAGGCCTGCAGCTGAAGCTCCCGCTGCAGGCTGCCGCCGTCGATGGCGGCACGCGGATGAAACAGGGGATCCTCCTTGTCCCGCCAGCGCTGCAGCCAATCGCGGGCCGCGTCGCTATCGCTGGCGGGCCAGCCCAGCAGCAGCGCCGGTAGGTCGCTCTCCAGCTGTCGTTGCAGCTGCAGGCGTTCCATCTCCGCCAGGGCCGCGGCTCGCTTTGCTGGTGCGCTGTCGCCCAGGCGCTGGCGCCAATGGCGCAGCCGCTCCACCCGCTGCTGCAAGCGGCGGCTACTGCGCAGCGCCCGCAGGCTCGGCCCATCCAGCACCGCCGCCAGACGGGCCAGCGGCAGGGCCGCAGCCGTCTCGGTGAGGCTCAGGCCCAGGCCCGCCGCCGCCTCGCCTCTCAGCCGCGCCAGCAGCGCTTCATCCGCGGCGCTGGCGGGGTCCGCCGCCCGCCAGGTCTGCAGCAGCCGGTAGCGCAGCACTGCGTTCAGCTCCTGCTCTCCAGCGGCGGCGGCGGCCAGCTTCTCCAGTTCCGCCAGCACGCGCTCGCCGGCGACCTGTCCCAGGCGGGCATGGTGCCGTTGGATCCAGGCCAGGCTGCGCGGCTCGATGCGGAAGCTCAGCTCGCCAGCCAGGCGCAGGCCGCGCAGCAGCCGTAGGGGATCGTCGAGCAGATTCGCCTCCGATACCGCCACCAGCTCTGCCGTGGCCAGGTGCCCAGCGCCCCCGAGCGGATCCACCAGCGTGTCCGGTGTCGCCAGGGGCAGAGCCATGGCATTGATCGTGTAGTCGCGGCGGTGCAGGTCTGCCATCAGGCTGCCCCCCTCCTGGCGGGCGAGATCCACGCTCCAGCCGTCGATCACCAGCCGCGCGATCGAGCGCTCGGCATCCAGCACCACGGCGCTGCCGCCATGGCTGCGTCGCAGCTGGCGGCACAGGCCAATGGCATCGCCCGGCAGCACAAGGTCGAGATCAGGCTGGGCGGTCAGCCGATTCAGCAGAGCGTCGCGAACTGCGCCACCCACCAGGGCGGTGCCGGGCGGGAAGGCGTCCGGCGGCACCGGCCAGCGCTCCGGAGCCAGACGCCGCCAGGCCAGGGCTGCAAGTTGGTCATGGTTCCCGCTGCCGGCGGCGGCAGCGGGCGGCACAATGGCCCCATTCACAGCGCTGGCGGGCATGTGCATCTGCGTGGACTGCCGCTGGATCGACCAGTGCCAGGCCTACCACGCGGTGGAGCGTCAGCACGGCGTGCCGCATCTCTGCGCCAGCCCTGGCTTCGCGCCGCAGGAGCCTCGCATCCACGTGCAGGTGCGCGACCTGCCCGCCGGTCAGGTGGGTGTGGAGTGGGATGTGCGCGCCTGCACCAGCTTCCGTTCTGATCCCGGCCGCTGGCAGCGGCTCCGTCCCGGTCTGCCGGTGCCGTCATGAGCCCTTCGCCTCTGCTGCTCGCCCTGCACAGCTCCAGCGAGAGCCTGGGGGTGGCCGTGCAGGAGCTGCCGGCGGCGGCGCCCCCTCAGGTGGCCTGTTTCCCTCTGGGACGGCAGCTCTCGGGCGCGCTGCTGCCCTGCATTGAGCAGCTGCTGCCCGCTGATCAGTGGCCGCGGCTGGCCCGCCTGGCGGTGGCGACCGGTCCCGGCGGCTTCACCGGTACGCGGCTCACGGTGGTGTTCGCCCGCACCCTGGCGCAGCAGCTGACGATTCCTCTGCATGGTTACGGCAGTTTTCTGCTGATCGCCCGGCGTCTGGCCGCCCCCGCAGGCGAGATCGCTGGCTGCGGGCGCTTCTGGCTGCAGCAGGAGCTGCCGCGCCGCGGCAGCGTCGCCGGTTGCTATGGCGCGGATGCCCAGGCTTTTGGGGGCATTGCCGAGCTGCAACCGCCGCGTCTGTACCCACCGGCGGAGCCCCTGCCCTGGCTGCATGATCCCGGCGTGCCCGTGCGGTCGGCGTTGGTGCAGCCCGCTGCGGATGTCGCCGAGCTGCTGGCTCTTGGCCAGCTGGCCCATGCTGCCGCTCTGCCCGGTGCATGGGGCCCTGTGCTGCCCCTCTACCCCACCAGTCCGGTGGAGGGGTTGTGAGCGGCGCCGCCCGTCCGGTGCACCCCCGGCCGGCTGGGGGGCTGCCGCGCTCGCCGCGCCGTTCACGCCGTCGCCCCCCGGCCGGCTGTCACCCCCGGCGGCGCCTGGTGTTCTGCCTCGCCGCCACCGCCGCCGTCGCCTGGCTGTCGCGTGGCCTGTGGCTGCCGCCGGCGCCGCCGCCGCAGCTGATCCTGGTGTTAGGGGGCGATGTGGAGCGGGAGCGGGCCGCGGCCGCCCTGGCCCGCCGCGATGGCCTGCCGGTGCTGGTGAGCGGTGGCAGTAATCCTGAATATGCCCAGTGGCAGTTCGATCAGCAGGGTGTGGCGGCCGGTCGTGTGCAGCTCGACTATCGCGCCACCGACACCCTCAGTAACTTCACCTCGGTGGTGGATGAGCTCAGGCGCTCCCGGGTGCGTCATGTGCTGCTGGTCACCAGCAGCGACCACATGGACCGGGCCCTGCTGGTGGGGCGTCTGGTGGCCGGAAGTCGCGGTATCACGCTGACGCCGGTGGCGGTGCCGTGCCAGCCGCTCTGCCATCCGGAGGGGCGCCGCAAGGTATGGGGCGATGGGCTGCGGGCCGCCCTCTGGGTGATCACCGGTCGTGATCTCAGGGGCTGGGCGGCAGAGCGGTTCGGTCCGCTGCTGGAGGGAGTGTCGCGTCGTTGATCAGCCCCTGATCGAGCAGGGCGTTGATCTGGGCCTGGCAGGCGGCGGTGGCCGCGTCGAGGTCGACGCGCCGGCGCGACGCCGGCGGCGGAATCGGAGTGCCGATGCGGATGTGGACCGGTACCAGGCGAGCGCGGCGGGAACCGGTGCCCCAGGCGCGGTGACTGTTCACGATCGCCACCGGCAGCAGCGGCACACCAGCTCGCGCCGCCAGCAGGGCCGCGCCCGGCTGGGGGGCATTGACGCGGCCATCGGTCTGGCGGGTGCCGTCGATGAACACCCCGGTGGCCCAGCCCTGGTCCAGTCGGTCGGTGGCGGTGCGGATCGCTTCGCGGTCGCTGGCGCCGCGGGCCACTGGATAGGCCCCGCAGGCGCGGATGATCGGCCCCAGCAGCGGCACCCGGAACAGCTCAGCCTTGGCCATGAAGGCCACCGGCCGGCCGAGGGCGTGGCCGAGCAGCGGTGGATCGAGGTGGGAACCGTGGTTGGCCACCACCACCAGCGCACCCTCCATCGGCACGTTGGCATTGCCGGCGGTGCGGCCGCGGAACAGGAGCCGATACACCGGAAACACCAACAGATAGCTCACCAGCCGGTAGGTGAGGCTGGGCTTTGGTGTGCGCAGCAGCGCCGGTGGCTCGGCCGGTTTGCGGCGGCGACGCAGCACCCGCTTCACGGCGTTCACGGGCCGGCTGCCGGGACGACGCCCACCCGGGCTGCTGTTGGTTTCGCTGCTGGATCCGCTCACAGGCCCAGGTCCGCGGCGCCGGCGATCGGGGCGGTGGTGATCCCTGCGCAGCCGCGCTTGATCAGGCCGCTGAGGACGTTGCCCGGACCGATTTCCACCGCTGTGGTGATGCCATCGCTGCTGAAGCGTTGCATGGTTTCGCGCCAGCGCACGCCGCTGGTCATCTGGCTGCGCAGGCGGGTCTTGAGGGCGGCGCCGCTGGTTTCCGGCGTGGGATCGGTGTTGCTCAGCACGGGGATGGTGGCATCGGCGAAGGGCACCGCCTCCAGCTGTGCGGCGAAGGCATCGGCGGCCTGCTGCATGAACGGCGAGTGGAAGGCACCGCTCACAGCCAGGGCGATCGCCCGCTTGCATTTCAGCTGCTCGCTCACGGCGGTCACGGCTTCGGGGGTGCCGGAGAGCACCACCTGGGCGTCGCTGTTGTCGTTGGCGATCACCACACTTTCGGTGGCAGCTACCAGTTGATCGAGCTCGGCGCGGTCGAAGCCCATCACGGCCGTCATGGCACCACCGCCGGCGGCGGCCATCAGCTCGCTGCGGGTCTTCATCAGCTGCAGGCCGGTGCTGGCGTCGAAGACGCCGGCGGCGTAGAGGGCCACAAGCTCACCGAGGCTGTGGCCGGCCACCACATCCGCCGTGCGGCCCTGGGCCTTGAGACCATCCACCAACAGGCTTTCGATCACAAACAGGGCCGGCTGGGTGTTGCGGGTGTCGTTGAGGTCGCTCAGCTCGCCCGCGGCCTCACCGGTGCACACCGCCAGCAGGTCGCGGCCCAGGAGCGCCGAGGCCTCAGCAAAGCGTTCGCGCGCACCGGGAAGCTCCAGTACGCCCGCGGCCATACCCAGCTTCTGCGAACCCTGTCCGGGGAAGACCCAGGCGATAGCCATGCGGCCGCACTCAAACGTCGGGGTGGAGATTACGCCGCAGCGCTGGCCGGTTCGCGCGTCAGCTGCGGGGGCCAGCCCAGCGCAGCAGGGCACCGCCCCAGCTCAGGCCGGCACCGAAACCGCTGCTGGCGATCAGGTGGCCCGGCTGAATGCGGCCATCCTTCACCGCTTCATCGAGCATCAGCGGGATCGTGGCAGCCGAGGTGTTGCCGTAGTTGGCCAGATTGCTGAGCACCCGTTCATGCGGAATCGCGAAACGATCCGCCACGGCATCGAGGATGCGCTGGTTGGCCTGGTGCAGCAGCAGCCAGTCGAGTTGACCGGCCTCGGTGCCACTGCTCTCCAGCAGTTCCTTGAGCACGGCGGGCACTTCCCGCACGGCGAACTTGTAGACCTCCTGACCGTTCATGCGCAGGGGTGCGAACCCGCCCATCTGAGCGCTGACACCGTCGAGCACACCATGATGGTTGTCGGTCTGGGCGAGGGTGAGACAGCCGTTGCGGCTGCCATCGGAGTGCATGCGGAAGTCCAGCAGGCCGTCGTCGCTGGCGGGGCAGGCCTCCACTGCGACGGCGGCGGCGGCGTCGCCGAACAGCACGCAGGTGGTGCGGTCATCCCAGTCGACCCAGCGGCTGAGCTGATCGGCGCCGATCACCAGGGCGCGACGCATGGCGCCGCTGCGCAGGTATTGGCCGGCGGTGATCAGGGCAAACAGGAAACCGCTGCAGGCGGCGGTGAGATCGAAGGCCACGGCGTTGCGGGCGCCGAGGGCCCCCTGCACCCGCGGCGCCGTGCCGAACAGGTCGTCGGGGCTGGAGGTGGCCATCAGGATCAGATCGAGATCCTCCGCCTGCCAGCCGGCGTGGGCCAGGGCGGCCTGAGCGGCACGGGTGGCGAGCACGGTGAGCGGTTCATCGGCGGCGCAGATCCTCCGGGCACCGATGCCGGTGCGTGTGCGGATCCATTCGTCGCTGGTATCGACGCGTTCGCTCAGCTGCCGGTTGCTGACGCTGAGCGCCGGTACGGCACTGCCGCAACCCACCAAGGCCATGCCGTAGCTGCTCATCCGGCCCAGCACCACGGGTTCAGCCCACAGGTGGGGTCAGTCAACCACAGGCAACGGCGGCGCCGGCCTCGTCGCTGAGGCGATGCAGGTCGTCCATGACACCGTGGCTGGCGGCCGAATGGGCCAGCCGCAGGGCGCTCACCACGGACAGGGCCTTGCTGCTGCCGTGACCGATCACGCAGACCCCATCCACCCCCAGCAGCAGGGCGCCGCCGTGCTCGGCATGGTCGAGGCGTTTCTTGATCCGGCGCAGGTTGCTGATCAGGAAGGCAGAACCCACCTTGCCGCGGCGGCCGCGGGGCAGTTCCGCCTTGAGCACATCCAGCAGCACGCTGCCCACCGACTCCAGGAACTTCAGCAGAACGTTGCCGGTGAAGCCATCGCATACCACCACGTCAAAGTCGCCGGAGAGCACATCACGGCCTTCGCAATTGCCGGCGAAGCGGAAGCGCTCCTCCGCGGCCATCAGTGGATAGGTGCGAAGGGCCAGATCGTTGCCCTTGCATTCCTCTTCGCCGATGTTCAGCAGGCCGATGCGCGGCTCCCGCACCTGCAGCACGTCGCGGCTGTAGATGTTGCCCAGCAGGGCCCACTGGTGCAGGTAGGCCGGCTTGGCATCCATGTTGGCGCCCACATCCAGCACCAGCACCTGCTGTTCGGGGTCTTTGGTGGGGAACAGGGCGCCGATGGCGGGGCGGTCGATGCCGCGGAGGCGCCCGAGCCGGAAGATCGCCGAGGCCATCACGGCACCGGAGTTGCCGGCGGAGTACACGGCGGTAGCTTCGCCAGCCTTGACCAGGTCCATGGCCATGTTGATGCTGGCGTCGCGTTTCCTGCGCACGACTGTGGCCTCCTCATCCATGCCCACCGAAGGGCCGCTTGGCACCAGCTGCAGCAGGCCAGCCCGTTGGGCTGCGGCCAGTTCCTCCGCCAGGCCCAGCTCGGCCACGGCGGTGTCGACGGCGGCGGTTTCGGCCACGAAGCGCACCCGCACCGGCAGCAGCTGAACGGCCCTTAGGCAGCCCTCCAGGATCGGGCCCGGCGCGTAGTCGCCGCCCATGCCGTCGACCGCCACCCAGAGGCGATCGGCGTCGTTGATCGGTGTGCCTTCGCTGCCACCGACCCCCTTCTGCAGCCGGCGCAGCGGATCGAACACCAGGGGTTGCAGCACGGTGCTGGTGGCGACGCTGGCGGCGCTGCCGGCCACGCTTCCCGCCGTGGAGACCACCGACCCGGCGACACTGCCGGCCACGCTGCCAGCTGCTGATGCTGTGCCTACAAGGGAGGTCACCGCCGCATTGCGGCGATACCAGATCACCAGGCGGCGGATCGCCCGAGGGCGGCTGCGGCGGGCTCCGCCGTTGGCACCGGTGGAACCGGTGCTGGAGCCTGGGGCGTCAGTGGGCTTCGGGGGCAACGGCTTCAACGATGCGCTGGAACAGATATCCGGTGCCACGGGCCGTGAGGATCAGCTCGGGGTTGGCCGGATCGTCCTCCAGTTTGGAGCGCAGCCGGGAGATATGGACATCCACCACCCGGGTGTCCACATGGCGTTCGGGTGTATAGCCCCAGACATCCTTGAGAATTTCGCCGCGGCTGAAGGGTTCGCCGCTCCGCCCCACCAGCAGCTCCAGCAGGCTGAATTCCATTCCGGTGAGCCGGATGCGCTCATCACCGCGGTACACCTGGCGCTTGTTGGTGTCGATGCGCAGGTCGCCCACCTGGATCACCCCTGAGTTGGGGATGCCAGCGGCACTGTCTTTGTCGACGCGGCGCAACACGCAGCGGATGCGGGCCTCCAGCTCCTTGGGGCTGAAGGGCTTGACCACGTAATCGTCGGCGCCGAGCTCCAGGCCGGTGATGCGGTCGGCGACGTCGCCGAGGGCCGTGAGCATCACGATCGGCACATCCGATTCCTTGCGCAGCTCCTGGCAGACGCCGTAGCCATC
>JBEBCC010000106.1:0-30577 GCA_041158125.1 Cyanobacteriota bacterium | reverse complement strand
AGCTGCGCGATGGCCTGGGCGATCTGGTGCAGAACCTGCTGCCGGTGGACCTCTCCACGGCGGCGCTGCGCACCCTGGCCACGATCGCCCTGAAGAAGCGCATCCTCCAGTCGGATCTCGTGGAGCTGCGCGGCTCCGGCGCCTACGACCACATCAAGGAGCTGCTCGCCCAGGACTTCATCGAGCGCAAGCGCCAGAGCGACGGCCGCTCCTTCTGGCTCAGCCTGAGTGAGAAATTCCATCGCACCTTCGCGGTGCGCACCGACGATCTGGTGGCCGGCGCCAGGGCGGAGCGCACCCAGCCGCCGCCTGATGCCTCAGCGGAGGGGAGCGCGGAAGCCGCGGCATGATGCGCCCGATGGCGCCGGCCGGAAGCGGGATCAACCTGAATCGGGATCAACCTGAATACAGTCGACGCACCGACGCATGGGCTGATGGCTTCGATTTTCGGGAACCTGATCGGGGTTCTGATCCAGACCCTTTCGATTTACACCCTGATCCTGCTGGTACGGGTGCTGCTGAGCTGGTTCCCCAACCTCGACTGGAGCAACCCACTGCTCTCCAGCGTCAGCGCCATCACCGACCCCTATCTGAACGCCTTCCGCGGCCTGATTCCACCCCTGGGGGGCCTCGATCTCTCGGCGATCGTGGCGTTCCTGGCCCTGCAGCTGATCCAGACCCTGCTCGAGCAGAGCCGTGTGTTCTTCTACCCGGTGGTCTACTGAGCTGATTCGTGCTGACGGGGCCGATGCCCCTCAGCTGCCGGCCACGGCCTGCTCCAGCGGCAGCAGGTCGTCGAATTCGCCGGCCCGGGTGCGCACCGGCGCGCTGAAGCCCCGAGCCTTCACATTCGAGAAGCTGAACGGTCCAGGGGTGCCGGCGGGCACCGCCAGTCGCAGGGCGAATCTGGAATCGCCTGGGGGCACATCGCCGATCGAGCCCACGCGGGAGCGGTTCTGCAGCACCGGTTCCCCGCTGGCATCGAGGATCTGGGCGAACACATCGGTGTCCACCACCGGCTTACGGGTGGGGTTGCTCACCGTGCCGCGCAACACGTAACAGCTGGCGCCGCTGGGCCGCCGCAGCTGGGGCTGGGCGCCGATGTCGTCGCTGGGGCAGGGGTCGAGGCTCACCTGACTCACGCTGAGGTTGGCCGCCAGCGCAGGCTGCGGCGATCCAAGCAGCCCGACCGTGCACAGCAGGCACAGGGTGCAGGCCAGAAACAGCTGTCGCACGGGCGGGCGGAGATGGATGCCCCCATCCTGCTCAGGCGATGGGGCAGACGCTGCCAGGGGCGGTGAGGTCGGCTGCACTTCAGCGCAGATCGCCGCTGCCGCCGATCACATGGCGCTCGGCGCGGCTGGCGAGCTTGCTCAGGTTGGCCACTGCGATCTCCTCAAGGCTGAAACCCAGCTCGCTGGCCAGCTGGGCCACGTACCAGAGCACATCCCCCAGCTCCAGTTGCAGCGCTTCACGCACCGCCGGGCTGAAGGCGCCGCCGTCATCGCGCAGCACCTTTTTCACCTTGTCGGCTACTTCACCGGCTTCGCCGCAGAGTCCGAGGGTGGGATAGATCGGGTTGGCCCCCACATCGGGGTAGCGGGCGGTGCGCCGGGCGCCCTGCTGATAGGCGTTGAGATCCATTGGCGCGACAGGCTTGGATGGTCTCGATGATAGGGTCGGCCAACCTTCTGGCCCTGCCGAATGGCCCTGCCCGATCTCACGCGTCGCACCAAGATCGTGGCCACCATCGGCCCTGCCACTGAGTCGCCGCAGCAGCTGCGCCGCCTGATCGAAGCAGGCGCCACCACGTTCCGGCTCAATTTCTCCCACGGCGACCACAGCGAACACGCCGCCCGCATCGCCACCATTCGCCAGGTGGGCCACGAGCTCGGCATCCATGTGGGCATCCTGCAGGATCTGCAGGGCCCCAAGATCCGCCTCGGCCGTTTCAAGGACGGCCCGATCACCGTGGCCAAGGGTGATGCCTTCACCCTCACCTCCCGGGATGTGGCCTGCACCCAGGAGATCGCCACCGTCACCTACGACAAGCTGGCTGATGAGGTGGTGGCCGGCAGCCGCATCCTGCTGGATGACGGGCGAGTCGAGATGGTGGTCGACCGCGTTGACACCAACGATCAGACGCTCTACTGCACCGTGACCGTCGGCGGGGTGCTGTCGAACAACAAGGGCGTCAACTTCCCGGACGTTCAGCTTTCGATCCGCGCCCTCACCGATAAGGATCGCACCGATCTTGCCTTTGGTCTGAAACAGGGGGTCGACTGGGTGGCGCTCAGCTTTGTGCGCAACCCCTCCGACATGCTGGAGATCAAAGAGCTGATCACCAGCCATGGCTACACCACACCGGTGGTGGCCAAGATCGAGAAATTCGAGGCGATCGATCAGATCGACGCGATCCTGCCACTTTGCGATGGCGTGATGGTGGCCCGCGGCGACCTCGGCGTGGAGATGCCGGCCGAAGAAGTGCCGCTGCTGCAGAAGGAGCTGATCCGCAAGTGCAATGCCCTGGGCATTCCTGTGATCACTGCCACGCAGATGCTCGATTCCATGGTGAGCTGCCCGCGGCCCACCCGCGCTGAGGTGAGCGATGTGGCCAACGCCATTCTCGATGGCACCGATGCGGTGATGCTCTCCAACGAGAGTGCCGTGGGTGATTACCCGGTCGAGGCGGTGGCCACGATGAGTCAGATCGCCCGTCGGATCGAGCGCGACTATCCCCGTCGCGGCGAAGAGAGTCAGCTGGCCTCCACGATTCCCAACGCCATCAGTCAGGCGGTGAGCACGATCGCCCGCCAGTTGGAGGCCTCCGCCATCCTCACCCTCACCAAGAGCGGCGCCACCGCTCGCAATGTCAGCAAGTTCCGCCCCTCCACGCCGATCCTGGCCATCACGAGCGAGGTTGATGTGGCCCGGCGCATGCAGCTGGTCTGGGGTGTTAATCCTCTGCTGATCAGCCACGAGAGCTCTGCCACCAGCACCTTCACGATCGCCATGGGCCTGGCCCAGGAGATGGGTGTGCTGCGCGAGGGCGACCTGGTGGTGCAGACCGCCGGCACCCTGCCGGGCGTCAGCGGCAGTACGGATCTGGTCAAGGTGGGCATCGTCAGCGCGGTGCTGGGCAAGGGCCTGGGCATCGGCAGCGGTTCGGTGAGTGGCAAGGTGCGCCTGGCCACCACCCCGGAGGAGGCCGCCGGCCTGCAGAGTGGTGAGATCCTGGTGGTGCGTGAAACCACGGCCGACTACCTCGATGCGATCCGCAAGGCCAAGGGTGTGATTGCCGAAGCGGAGGGCAGCCACAGCCATGCCGCCACCATCGCCCAGAAGCTCGGCGTACCAGTGATCGTGGGCGTGGCCAATGCCACCGCCGACCTGCGCCACGGCGAACTGGTCACCCTGGAAATGCGCGAAGGGGTGGTCCACCGCGGTGCCCGTAATCACACCATGGCCGCCCGCTGAGCCAGGATCCAGCTCTCCAACCCCGGCTCTGCCTGAGTCCCTGCAGCGATGGCCGCCAAGCTCGCCCTGCGTGAAACCGTGGGGATGGCCCTCAATACCCTGAGGGCCAACCGTCTGCGTTCGTTGCTGACGATGCTCGGCATCGTGATCGGTAACGCCTCGGTGATCACCCTGGTGGGTGTGGGCAAAGGCGCCCAGAACCTGGCCGAGGGGCAGCTGAACACGCTTGGCGCCAATGTGCTGTTTGTGGTGCCCGGCAATAACGACAGCCGCCGTCAGGGCATTGATTTCCCCAAGACACTGGTGCTCGAGGATGCCGAGGCGATCGCCGAGCAGGTGCCCTCGGTGCGGCGTGTGGTGCCGCAGATCACCCTGAGCGCCGTGCTCCAGGTTGGAGCCAAGAGCGCGAGCACCACTGTGTCGGGCGTGACGCCGGATTTCATCAGCGTGCGCCGCTTCGATGTGGCCCAGGGCCGCTTCCTGGATCGTCGTGATCTGGAAGGGGCACGCAATGTGGTGGTGATCGGCCCTGACCTGCGCGACAAACTGCTGCCGGTGGGTTCAGCGATCGGCCGCAACCTGCGCATCCGCGATCAGAGCTTCGAGGTGATCGGCGTGATGGCCCCCAAGGGCGCCGTGTTCGGTCAGAACCAGGACGAAGCGGCCTACATCCCGCTGACGACGATGGTGAGCCGCCTCTCGGGTCGTGATCCCACCTATGGCGTCAGCCTGAACTTCATCAGTGTTGAAGCCCGCGATGAGGCCAGCACCGGCGCCGCCAAGTTTCAGATCACGAACCTGCTGCGCCAGCGCCACAACATCCTGCGCGACGACGATTTCGCCGTGCGATCCCAGAAGGACGCGCTTTCGATCGTGGGCACAATCACCGGCGGCCTGACGCTGATGCTGGGGGCGATCGGTGCCATCTCGCTGCTGGTGGGCGGTATCGGCATCATGAACATCATGTTGGTGTCGGTGAGTGAGCGAACCTCCGAGATCGGCCTGCGCAAGGCGATCGGTGCCCGCAGCAGCGATGTGCTCAGCCAGTTCCTGGTGGAAGCGCTGGTGCTCTCCAGCCTGGGTGGTGTGATCGGCAGCGCTCTGGGGTTGTCGGCCGTGGCGGCGGTGGCAGCGCTGACGCCGCTGCCGGCGGCGATCGGCGGCGGCAGCGTGCTGATCACCGTGGGGCTGTCGGGCTCGATCGGTCTGATCTTCGGCGTGTTGCCGGCCCGGCGGGCGGCGCGGCTTGATCCGATCACGGCGCTGCGCAGCCTCTGAGGCACGCCCAGATCCCGTGATCAGCTGAAAGAAATCCTTAAGGAACCGCCCGACACCTGCAAACCGTGTCCGATGGCACCAAGGAGAGCCCGCAAGAATGGGTTCATGGGGAGTCCTTCACACCCGGCGTCAGCCTTGGCACAGCTTTCCTGCGGGTACCGCAACAGCAGCGATCGCATGGTGATCGTGCGTTGCATCGGCCCCGAGGAGTTCTTTCTGGAGCGGGTTGTGTTTCCGTTTGAACTGCTCAGTTTTCTGGCACCGCCCGATGCGATTGTCCAGATCTGGACCCATGGCCTCGGGGGACCAGAGCTGGTTGAAAGCCTCGATGTCAATGACCTGCTGCTTGAGTCACCGGCTGCGGCTGCCGACGCTCCAGCGGCTATATCAGCCCAGCGCCTGCTTGAGGCGGTTCCCGATGCCGAGGCGGCGGAGCAGTCGCCGCCTCGGCTGAATTGGCGCGAAGCCGTCTGAGGCCAACGCTGCCGTCGAGGTCCGCTTTACACTTGTTAAACATCTGGCCTTCTGACAGCCATGAATCAGCGCTGGCGCACAATCGCCCTCTGGGTTCTACCCATCGGCGTCGCCCTGTTCCTTGGCTGGCAGGTCCTCGGCAGCGGCGGTGGCCGACCGGTCGGCGCCCCCAGCGGCCCCACCGTGGCCCCACGCAATGCTGCTGTGGCGCGCATGAGCTACGGCCGCTTCCTGGATTACGTCGACGCCGGTCGCGTCACGGCCGTCGATATTTTTGATGGCGGTCGCACCGCCGTGGTGGAAGCGGTTGATCCCGACCTCGACAATCGCGTGCAGCGCCTGCGCGTCGACCTGCCCGGCCTGGCCCCTGAGCTGGTCAACAACCTCAAGCAGCAGGGCATCAGCTTCGATATTCATCCGCCTCGCCAGGCGCCACCGGCCCTGGGCCTGCTGGGCAACCTGCTGTTCCCGCTGCTGCTGATCGGCACCCTGGTGTTTCTGGCCCGCCGCGGCAATGGCATGCCCGGCGGCCCCGGCCAGGCGATGCAGTTCGGCAAAACCAAGGCCCGCTTCCTGATGGAAGCTGAAACCGGCGTCAAGTTCGATGACGTGGCCGGTGTGGAGGAGGCCAAGCAGGACCTGCAGGAGGTTGTCACCTTCCTCAAGACCCCCGAGCGCTTCACCTCCGTGGGCGCCAAGATCCCCAAAGGTGTGCTGCTGGTGGGCCCTCCGGGCACCGGCAAGACCCTGCTGGCCAAGGCGATCGCCGGCGAGGCCGGCGTGCCCTTCTTCTCCCTCTCTGGTTCTGAGTTTGTGGAGATGTTCGTGGGCGTGGGCGCCAGCCGCGTGCGCGATCTGTTCAAGCGCGCCAAGGAGAACAGCCCCTGCCTGATCTTCATCGACGAGATCGATGCGGTGGGCCGTCAGCGCGGGGCCGGTGTGGGCGGCGGCAACGATGAGCGTGAGCAGACCCTCAACCAGCTGCTGACCGAAATGGACGGCTTTGAGGGCAACAGCGGCATCATCATCATCGCCGCCACCAACCGCGCCGATGTGCTTGATTCCGCTCTGCTGCGCCCAGGCCGTTTCGACCGCCAGGTGCAGGTGGACGTGCCCGACATCAAGGGTCGCCTCTCGGTGCTGAAAGTCCACTCCCGCGACAAGAAGCTTGCAGATGATGTGAGTCTCGAGGCCATCGCCCGCCGCACCCCCGGCTTCTCCGGTGCCGACCTGGCCAACCTGCTGAACGAGGCAGCGATCCTCACAGCCCGTCGCCGCAAGGACGCCACCGGCCTGGCCGAGATCGACGACGCCGTGGATCGCATCATTGCCGGCATGGAGGGCAAGCCCCTCACCGATGGCCGCAGCAAGCGCCTGATCGCTTACCACGAAGTGGGCCATGCCCTGGTGGGCACCCTGGTCAAGGCCCACGACCCAGTGCAGAAGGTCACCCTGATTCCTCGCGGCCAGGCCCAGGGCCTGACCTGGTTCTCCCCCGATGAGGAGCAGATGCTGGTGAGCCGCGCCCAGCTGCGCGCAAGGATCATGGGGGCCCTTGGCGGCCGCGCCGCAGAGGATGTGGTGTTCGGCCACGCCGAAGTCACCACCGGCGCCGGCGGCGACATTCAGCAGGTGGCCTCGATCGCCCGCCAGATGGTCACCCGCTTCGGCATGAGTGAGATCGGTCAGTTTTCACTTGAAGCCGGTAACCAGGAGGTGTTCCTGGGCCGTGACCTGATGACCCGCAGCGATGGCTCCGATGCCACCGCTGCACGCGTGGACGCAGCCGTGCGCCAGATTGTGCAGCGCTGCTATGAGGACACCGTCAAGCTGGTGGCAGAGAACCGCGCCTGCATGGATCGCGTGGTGGAAGTGCTGATCGAGAAGGAAAGTCTCGATGGCGATGAGTTCCGCGCCATCGTTTCTGAATATGCGCCCATACCCGAGAAGGAGCGCTTCTCGCCCTTCCTGGCCGATCCCGTGCTCAGCGAACCTGCCAAGGGTTGATCCATTCCCTGTGCATCACCCGCCCCGGCCATGGCCGGGGCTTTTTGTTAGCGATGGCGGCGGCATGGAGCCGGCCGCTGCGCCAGAGGCCAGGGCGCCTGATCAGGCTGCAGCCTTGCACGATGTCAGCGCTGCGCTGCTGGCCAGGCAATCAGGCAGATCCTGGCGGTGATCGTGATCATCGAGGCAGGCCGCAACGGTGTGGCGAGAGATGGCAAGCTTCTGGTGGATCCGGGCACAGAGGATTCCAGAACCGGAAGGCTTCAGCAGCGAGCATCAAGCTGGCCCTGCGATTCACTTCGGCCCCGCTGCTGCTGATGCCGATGTGGACATTGGCATCGCAGTCTCGGCAAAGCAGCCATGTTGAATACCAAAGAAAGAATAAACAGCACAATCCATCGCTAGCCTGAAGCCGCCGACACGATTAGAGGAATGCACGGATGCTGATCGGTGTTCGAGACCTGATTGGCAGTGGCCCCGCCTCCTGCAGCAGATCCAGAGGCGGAGCCATCCTGGCGCTGAGTGCAACTCTGAGCGTGCTGGCGATCGATGCAGCAATCAGCCGTGTGGTGAGCGCTCCCACCGCCAGCCGTATCAGCCAGCAGCAGCCCGCCAGCACCGTGCTGCTCAACGGCACTGTTTACACCGTGAACCCCAACCAACCCTGGGCCCAGGCTGTCGCCGTGCGCGGCGATCAGATCGTCTATGTGGGCAGCAACCAGGGCGCCCGGGCCTTGATCGGCAAGGGCAGCCGCACCATTGACCTCAAGGGAAAGCTGCTGTTGCCGGGATTCGTGGAATCCCACATCCATGTGTTGATGGGTGCAGCCACCACCAGTGGCGTCAGCCTCACGATGACCGACACGCTGGCTGACATTCAGCGCAAGCTCAAGACCTACGCCGACGCCAACCCCACCAAGCCGGCGATCTTCGGCTCGGCCTACAACGGGCTGCTGTTTGGTGAACAGGGCCCCAAGCGGGAATGGCTCGACGCCGTGGTGCCCGATCGGCCGGTGATGCTGGCCGATCACACCATCCACACGATGTGGGCCAACAGCAAAGCCCTGGAGGTTGCGGGGATCACCAAAGACACGCCCAACCCACCTGGGGGTGAGTACGTACGCGACAGCGCCGGCAACCCTACCGGCACGATCAAGGGCGGCCCGGCCTCGGTGCCCGTGGTGCGCGCCACCGGCGTGATCACTGCAGCCGATATCGAACGCTCGCTGCCAAAGATCCTCTCCGGCCTGTCGGAGTACGGCTTCACCGCAGCGATGGATTTCGGCAATCCGATCGCTACCGAGCAGGCCGCTTCAGCCGTTGTGAAGCTCGATCAGCAGGGCAAGTTGCCGCTGCGGCTGAGCCTGATGCACATCGTGAGCAGCCCTGATCTCGCCAGAACAGCGGTGGCCGACTCCACCCGGCTGGCCCAGCAGGCCCGCTCAGCGAATGTGTGGGTGGACACGCTCAAGATCATCGGTGACAGCGTGATTGAGAATCAGAAGGCTGCGCTCTGGCAGCCCTATCTCAAGGACGGCACGACGCCGACCAGCAACCGCGGCTCGCTCTACTTCGACAAGCCGGCGATGCTGGCGATGATGCAGGGAGTGGCCCAGGCGGGTCAAGGCACGGCGATCCACGCTATCGGCGATCGGGCCGTGCGCACAGCGCTGGATGCGGCCCAGGCCTTTCGCCAGGCCGGCGACAATACAACACGCTTGATCATCACCCACGCCCAGCTGGTGGATCCGGCTGATCTCAAACGTTTCGCCGCCAACAATGTGATCGTGCAGACCACCGGGGTGTGGATGAATGTGCAGCCCAGCTATATCTCCCTTCTCGGCCAACGCCGCAACGACACCCTGCAGTTCCCGGTGCGTACCCTGATCGACAGTGGCGCCGTACTGGCACTGGGCGCCGACTGGCCCGCCACCCCGGGCGGCTTTGAGCACGGACAGAACCCGTTCAACAACATCTACACGGCGATGCACCGGCGCCCACCCCAAAAGCTGGTGGCCGAATTCGGCTCGGTGAACCAGGTCCTGCCCCCGTCTCGCGAGGTGCTCAGCCTCGCCGAGGCGATTCAGGCCTATACCCTCAACGGTGCCCGGCAGATGGGTCGCGCCCACGAATTCGGCTCGATCGAGGTGGGCAAGAAGGCTGATCTGATCCTGCTGAGCCAGAACCTGTTCCAGATCAATCCGGAGGCGATCCCCGCCACCAAGGTGCTGGCCACCATGGCCGGCGGCCGGATGGTTCACGACGTGGCCTACGGCATCGGTGACGCCGACCTCACCAACCTCGACCAGCTCGATCAGGGCGCTGTCGGCCTCTGCCCACACGACCACGGCCAGGGCAAGAGCCATCCCCATGCCCACTAAGGCCAACCCGTTCGTGCTGGTCCCCTTCATGGTGATGGCCATCAATGCCCTCTGGGGTTGGGCACTCGCCACCGATGGCCGCCCTCTTCTGCTGCAGTTGCTGGCTCGCCCTGGGCTGGAGGCTTCCAGATTTTACGACGACGTTCTCGAGCCCCGCTTCTGGATCATCTACGCCTTCGTGCTCACCATTCAACTGACCTGGGTGACCCTGATCGACCCTCGCCCCCTGCCCCAGCGCAGGGTGATTCCGGGTGGGTGATGCGCAGACGTGTCAGGTGTTGGCCGCAAAGCGATCCAGCACATTCTTGGTGATCTGCTGAACCACAAAATCACCGCGCCTCAGACCCTCCATCCAACCGCAACAACCCGAATTGAACACCTCTCCCTTGCCGGCGGTCATCACGGCCATCATCGCAGAACCATATTCGATGTTTTCAATGGGGTAGAAGAGCGGCCAATGCTCTTTGGTGGGGGCGTCTGAACGGGGCGCCATGACCGGGGATCCAGGTGGAAGGTTCGACTCAAATCGCACGGCCGGCGTCATCGCCAGGATCTCCAGACTCTGGGGAGCGCCATCCACATGGGTGGGGTAGGGAAGGCCGCCGCGGAAGGTGTAATCCACGCCGTCGACTTCGAAGGCCGTGATCCGGGAGGGTGCACCGCCAAACTGATCTCCATAGCGGGCATCAGTGCCACGGAACACCCAGTGGCCCGGCCGGTAGACGGTATAGCCGCCGGTGGCGCGGGGAGTGGTGCCTCCGAAGCGAACATAGACGCCTCCCAAGCCTGACAGCCCGAAGGTGGAGGCGGCCGGCCGGTGAACCATCTTGGAGTCCCAGCTGGTGGTCGTTCTGCGCGGGTTAGTGGCAGAGATGGGATCCGGCGTGGTCTTGTAACTCACCTGGGTGCGACCGCCATCCTCGATCCGGGTTTGCCAGATGTAATTGGCGGCGAAGCGCGCCACGCGCCCACCGTTCTTGATGAAGCTCTCGATCCTGTCGCGCATGTCCCACGTCCAATATTCATCATGTCCCACAATCACCACTCCCTGATAGCCCTTGAGACAATCAGGTTGCAGCTGCAGATCATGCTGGCTCAGATAATCAAACTCATAGCCATTCTGCTCAGCCCAGAGCACGAACGGGCGCTCGTAGTAGGCCCAGCCCGCGTCGCTGTAGTGGCGTGTGTAGCCGTTCTTGAGAGCCCATTCGACAAAGGGATACTGGGGTGCCGCAAAGGGCGGCAGATCCGGCACATCAGCGATGCGTGGCGCATCCTTAGGTAAACGCAGCAAACCTCGCGCCCAGGGCCGCTGCAGCGACAACCGTGGTGCCAGGATGCTCCTGGAGACACCATTAGTCACGGTGCGATAGGAGTTGGCGCCGCCCCAGTCGTTGTAGGCGGTGGCCGTTGCCGAAGTCCAGATCAACGCGAGCCGCTGAGTCCGCTGACCGTTCGGAGGCCGCAGAACGAAGCCTGCCTCTCTCTCCAGGATCCCGCCGGCCTGATCCCGGGTGCGCAGGATGATCAGATAAAAGCCCGATGGCCAGCTGGCCGCGGTAGGGATCACGACAGGATCCACCCAGCGGCAGCCGACCGCGTAGGCATTCTCCGGTGTCTGCTGGCGAATCCCCCGCTGACCTGTGGCGGACCACACCTTGAGCGGCTTCAGGCCGTCACGGACCACCTCAATATCATACGTATTGGCAGTGGTATGGGTGAACAGTTTGATGGATTCGCCAGGGGCGTAGCTCAGCCATTCGGTATAACCGAAGATCTCAGTGATGGAGGGGTCATTGAGAGGGAATTCACGGTGGCCAGCACCTGGCAAGGCATTCCAGACATGCTCGCCTTCTTCAGAGCCAACGGTCTGATTCGGTAGATCTGTTGCTGACAGAGCTGCCGTTGACTTCCCCGCCGCCAGCGCATCACCGTTGCGGGTTGCAGCGGAGGCTGCCGCTGCGGAGACCGCAAGGGCCAGCAGCTCACGACGGGACAGCGTCATGATATGAACGAAGCCAGGGTTTCTTGAGGCTAGGGTTGAGGAGGAAACCCTCAGATTGACCCGTCACAATTGGATACGGTATCGCAGCATCATCAAAGCGCGGAAGCCCGTGCTCTTGGCATAGGTACGATCGGCAATTCCATCGGTGCCGTCAGTGCACTGATCTACTACCTGCGATCGGGCTCTGACGCACTACTGCTCGATGGTCTCTACACCGCCGTCATGGCAGGGGCCTCGGTCATCGCCGCCCGGGTGAGTCGCGCCGCCCTCCAGCCGCGCAGCCGCGCCTATCCGTTTGGCGCGTCGGGACAGGAACCGCTGTATGTGCTGTTCCGCACCCTGGTACTGCTGGGCATCATCGCCTTTGCGATGGTCTCCGCCGCAGCCAAGGTGCTCAGCCACCTGCAGGGCGGAGCCGTGCCGCCGGTGAGGCTTGAGGGGCTGGGCTGGTACTTCAGCGCCATGGTGCTGCTGAACCTGTGGCTGTGGAAGGTCTTCACCAGCGCCTGGTCCTCCAGCGGCCGCAACAGCGACATGCTGCGTGGCATGGCGATCTCAGCTCGGTTTGATGCCGTGATCTCAGCTGGCACCGGCCTGGCGTTGCTGGGCTCGCCCTTGCTGCTGAGCACCCCTCTGGCGGATCTGGTACCGATTGCTGATGCCCTGGTGGTGCTGGTGCTGAGCCTGGCCTTGCTCGGTGAACCGATCGGCATCCTCCAGAACGCCATGGCCGAAGCAGCGGGATCCGGCCAGACCATCCCCGCCACGACACACCGCAGCTGCTGCGCCGCCATTGCGCCGGCCCTGAAGCAAAACACCTGTGAGCTGATTGAACTGGCGATGATCCGCCTGGGTCGCACCGTGACGGCTGTGGCCTATGTGGAACCAGCCACCGGCCTCTCGGCAGATGATGTCGATGGCCTGCGGCTGGCGGTGGAACAGGAGCTGGTCAAGACGCTCCATGGCCCGGTGTTGTGTGAAGTGATTCCAACAGCCATTCACCCCTACGATGGAGCTGCAAATTAAGCCACTGGCCGCCAGTCATGGGATTCCGCTATCTCAACCAGGTTGCCTGCCCCGAGCACATCAACGACTTCCTTGAGCTGGCCGATCTCGCGGCTGGCGGTGCAGCTGATGCGGCCAATGTCTTTGAACTGTCGCGCCGGCTCAAAGGCAATCCGATGAAGCGCTGTCTGCGGCGGCTTCAGCGTGATCCTGCTGCTGCGGCGTTGATCCAGTCGCGCCAGCTCTGCGCACCCTATGACGTGACTGCCATGAAAGTGTTACCGAGGGGCAGTCTTGGTCACACCTACGCCACAGTGATGGAGGCCATGGGGTACGACATCGACTTCTTCCCCGATCCTGCTTTCTATAACAACCTTGAGAGCGATGCTGATTATGTGAACTATCGCGTTTATGCGACCCACGACATCCATCACATCATCAGTGGCTACAGCCTCGACAACTTCGGTGAAACCGGTGTGATCAGCATCAGCGTAGGTCAGTTCAGCTTTCCAGGCTTCTCGTTTCTGAACCTGATGGGGCTGATGCTGAATTTCTTTGACACCGCTCAGGCCGACGAAGATTTCGCGACAGCGGGGGAGTATGCCGGCAGCATCGGCTACACCTACGACCTGATCACCCAGGGCATGGAAATGGGCATCCGAGCCAGGCCCTTGTTCCCCGTGATCTGGGAGGAGCGGATGGGCCAGAACCTTGAGGAGTTACGCAGGGAACTCGGCATCGAACCGGTGCGTGAAGGGCCCTACAGCTGGTACTCCAACCCCAGGATTGCGGAGGCTCTGGCGTGAACTCTCGGCTTGTCGCTAAGGTGCAGTTGGCGTGGATCGCCTGCCGATCATGGGCTGCAATATGACGGCACATCGCCTCAAACCTCTGGTGATGCCGATCCTGGTCACGGCGATGGATGTGGCCTGGGGTTGGTGGCTCACTACCTACGCCAAGCCCTGGTTGTTTCTCGTGTCCGGGCGTCCCGAGCTGGAAGCAGCCAGGAGCTACGAGAGCGTATTGGAGCCGAGATTGTGGATCGGCTACGTGATCATGCTCGCCGCTCAGCAGATCTGGGTGAATCTGATCGTCCGGCGTGACCTGCCGCAGAGGCAGCTGCGTCAGCTGTGGTGGCTGGGGTGCGGGATCAGCATCGTCAGTGCCATCGTGATACGCCACGGGTTGATGTTATCCAGTGGCGCTTCCCTCTTGCTGCTGCTGGTGCAAGCGGGCGATCTGATCCTGCTCTACTGGTTGGCCACTCGCCTGCTCACACCCCTGCCGCAACGCCGCGTGATCCCGGGCTGGTGGTGAGCCGTCAGGTCGCCGGGATCACCGGTAGCTCCAGCCGCGACAACATGACCCCACCGTGGTGAATCGTCTGCGCGGCGATCGCCACGTTGGCGGTGGTGCCAGGGGCATCGGCCACGTTCTGGTTGCGGGCGTAACGGTCCATGTCGCTGGAGGTGATCTCGATGCGAATGCGGTGGCCCTTGAGGAAGCAGTTGCTGGTAGGCCGCAGCGCAAAGCGATACGCATAGATCCGGCCGGATTCGATCAGCTTGCGCTCCTCCAAGCCGTCGCGGTAGGTGACCCGGATGATGCCGTTGCAGAGATACTGCGTGTGCCCATCGGGGTAGACATCGATCAGGTTGACCACGAAGTCGGTGTCGGGAGCGCTGGAGGCGGCATGCAGGACGACCTCGATCGTGCCGGTCACCTCAATATCGTGCTCCAGCACGGGCGTGGAGTAGACCAGCACATCGCTGCGGGATTCGATCGCTGCCCGGTCACCCAGTTTGCCCACGGTGAACAGGTTCCAGGCGCCCATCCCCTCCACCGAGCGCACCGGATCGAGCGGGTTGTAGCTGTAGTGATCCGCGGATTCTGCCGCGGACGGCTCCCAGCTCAGCATCCCGTCACCCTGATCGGTATTGGCATGGCCGCCGGAGTTCAGATAGAGCGGCGTCGTCACGGCGCGGCTGAGGGGCCACTCCTGTTCGTAGCGCCACTGGTTGCTGCCCAGCACATACAACAGCACACGGCCTGGAGCCTCCAGCGGCGTGGTGGCACCGGCCTTGAGGTAGTGGCCGAAGAAGCGCTCCATCTCGGCGTAATAGCGGTTTACCGGTGGCTCCGGGATCGCAACCTTGCCGAGCCGCGGCTCGGTCTGATCTTCCAGGTTGTGGTGCCAGGGGCCGATCACCAGGCGCACATCGCCCCCGCCCTGGGCCTGGCGTTGGTAGTGGAGCAGACTTTCCATGATGAACTCGTCGTACCAGGCACAGATGATCTGGCTCGGCACCTCGATGGATTGGAGTCGTCGGGTGATCTCTGCGGCGCTGTGGCTGCCAGGGGATCCCCGCTCCTCCAGCTGCATCGTGGCATTGGGATGGTCGAGGCCCGCCTCAGCGCCGATCTGATTCAGCGGTAGATGCAGCCAGTCGATGCGGCGGAAATTCTGCAGGGTGGATGTGGGTTGGCCCGCCCACATGAACCAGGTGCACATGGCCGCCAGAGCTGGCACCTTGCTGAGTTGTTCATTCCCATACTTCGTGGCCGAGGGCATCACGGCCACCAGCCCACGGGGCTTGGCGACTGCGGCGCAGTAACTGGTGAAGCCCAGATAGGAGATGCCCGTGAGCCCAACGCGACCGTTGGACCAGCTCTGGGCCGCGCACCACTCCACCGCATCAAAGCTGTCGTCGTGTTCATGCACAATCGCGATGAACTCGCCCTCGGAGCCGAAACGACCGCGCACATCCTGGGCCACGCCCACATAGCCGCGGCGGGCCAGTTCCCGCAGCAGCGTGGGGGCCTTGTCGACGGTGGCGTTCATGTCGTAAGGCCCGCGCATCAGCAGCACGGGGTAACGCCCCTCCGCCACGGGCCTGTAGATGTGGGTGCGCAGGGCCACGCCATCGCGCATGGGCACCATCGCCCGCTCCACCACGATCTCGGGGTGGCTGATCGGCTCCTGAAAGGGATAGGTGAGCGTGGGCAACCAGTCGCGCCGGAGCCGTTGCTCTTCGCGGTCAGCCTCGGCCTTCTCGGCATCAGCCTGCTGGAGGAAGGCCTGGCGCTCGGCAGTTGTCTTGGGGGTGAACTGGATGCTCACGACTGGTCAGAAGGGGGTTGCGGGTTGGAACTGAACATTTGGTGATGATGGTGGCTGTCCGATGCTCTGATGCCCTCAGCTGAGAACACTTCAGGGGGAGCCGCGAGCGAAGTCCGACGGCCCTCGAGATCGATCAAGCCGGACCCTGCGCCGTGGGCCTTGGTCCCGACAGCCGATCCAACACGGTGCGGGTGATGCGTTCCACAAACCAGTTGCGCCGCTGCAGGCCCACCACCCAGTCGGTGCTGCCGGCCACGAACACGGTGCCGTCACCGGGGCCGACGCCGCGGTCGTGGCTGGCGATCATGCCGGCGCCATAGCGGGGGTGTTTGACGCCTTCGTGCTCCTCGAGGAGGGGCAGTGCACTGCCATCGCCCTTGATCGCCGGCGTGGAGACCGAGTTCATCTGGCTGGCGGTGCTGGCCTGGAAGTGATCCTCCTCGTGCAGGATCGCCGGAGCCATCGCCACGATCGCGAGGTTGTCCGGAGCGCCATCCTTGCCCGTTGGGTAGGGCAGTCCATCGCGCATGGTGAAGTCGCAGCCGTCGATCTCATAGGCGGCAATGCAATCGGGCCGGCCACCGATCACGTCGCCGAAATAGAGATCGCTACCCTCCAGACTCCAGTGCCAGGGGCGATACACCGTGAAGCCACCGCTGGCCCGGGGAGCCGCGCCGCCGAACATGCAATGGATCACGTTGGATCCTGTCAAGCCAAATGTTTTGGCGAGCGGCCAGCCGGTGGTCGGCAGATCCCAGGCATTGCTCACGAAACGCTCCTGGTCGGTGCCCAGCAGCGGGTCGGTGGTCTCGTCCTTGTGGTTCACGAAGGTGCGGCCGTCGTCTTCGTAGCGCACCTGGCAGATGTTGTTGCCGGCGAAGCGGGCGTGATTGCCGCCAGCTGCCAGCTGGTGTTCGATCGCTTCGCGCATCAGCCAGCTGCTGTATTCGTCGTGGCCGACGATCACCGACAGCCGGTAGGGAACCAGCGTCTGCGGATCCTCGTGCAGATCGTGCTGGCTGTAGTAATCGAGCGTGTAGCCATTGGCCTCGGCCCACTCGATGAACAGCTTGCCGTAGAGGGCCCAGCTGGCATCGGCGTAGTCGCGGGCGTAGCCGTAATGCCGTGCCCAGGGGTGAGACGGCAGCTGGGGCACCGCGAATGGCGGCAGCTCAGCGGTGGAGACCGCCCGGGGGGCTCCCACCGGCAACTTCACCAGGCCCCGGCTCCAGGGCCGCCGCAGCGACGTGCGGGCATTGGCCTGCTTGAAGCGGGGCGTGCCGTCTTCATCGTGGTAGCTGTTGCCGCCACCCCAGTCGTTGTAGGCGTTCATGGTGCAGGTGGACACCACGAAGGCGATCGAGCTGGCCATGGCCGGCTGCGATGGCTTCACCACAACGAAGTGTTCGCGTTCGAACACCTCACCGTCGGGTTCCCGCAGCCGCACCACCAGCACATAGAACCCCGAGCGCCAGGCAGGATCCACCGCGAATCGGTACGCCACCGGCCAGTCGCAGCCGTGCACATGGGCTCGTGCAGGTGTGTGGACAGCCGTTGCAGCAATCCCGGTTTTCAGGAGCACTCGCTCTGGGTTGGGACCATCGCGCACAACCTCCAATTCAAACGCTGGCCGTGTGCTGTGCACGTGCAGGTCGATCACCTCGCCGGCGCGATAGCTATAGCGCGGCGTATAACACCAGATCTCAGCAATGGCAGGGTCGTTGAGTGGTTTCTCATATCCCCAGTCATGGCGGCTGTCGTTATGTGCCGCCGGCCCTGGGCCAGGGATCCGTCGCGGTTGCCCCATCAGGGATGGGCCATCGTTCAAAGACTGACTTGACATGGTCAATCAACGTGAAGCTGTTTTGGTGGAGCCTGATCAACGGCACACCAGCCGTAGCATTCAACCCTGCAACAGAGGGGCTGCTTGTCACAACATAGTCAGCGTCACTGGGCTGAATCGGTATGGATTCTGTAGATCTGCGTATCAGGGAGTACAGGGCAGGCCTCAGCTGTTGCCCTGCCTCTAAGCAGCAGATGCTTTCTGCTGTAAGTAGCCAGTGGTTTATCTGGATTGTGTCTCAAACAGCAGCCTTGGACTGGTGCATGGGCTCGGCCCGCATCCCAGCCAGCCAGCTCTCAGCGCCGATTCCTGCAGCGCTCGGAGCAATAGATCACCTCATCCCAAACAGCTGCCCACTTCCTGCGCCATGAAAAAGGCCTGCCGCACACAGGGCAGACCTTCTCGGGGCGCAGGCTGGGGGGCAACCCTTTTCCGCCCGGCCGGTTTGCAGGGGATGAGGATGCGTCGCGATCGCGCTGCCGTCCCATCCGCGCCAGCTCAGACCGGACGCACAGGGCGCTTGTCGATCACCTTGTCAATCAGGCCATACTCGACCGCCTCGGCGGGCGACATGAAGAAGTCGCGATCGGTGTCTTCCTCGATGCGGGGCAGGGGCTGGCCGGTGCGATCGGAGAGCTCCTGGTTCAGCTTCTTTTTCAAATAAAGAATCTCATCAGCCTGGATGCGGATGTCGCTGGCCTGGCCGCGGGCCCCACCCAGCGGCTGGTGAATCATGATCCGTGAATGGGTCAGGCTGCTGCGCTTGCCCTTGGCGCCGGCGCAAAGCAGAAAGGCCCCCATCGAGGCAGCCAGGCCGACACACACGGTCTGCACATCCGGTTTGATGTGCTGCATCGTGTCGAAGATGCCGAGGCCGTCGTACAACGAACCTCCGGGCGAGTTGATATAGAGAAAGATGTCCTTCTCGGGATCCTCGGCCTCAAGGAACAGCAGCTGGGCCACGATCCGGTTGGCGGACTCAGCAGTGACCGGCTCACCCAGAAAGATGATCCGCTCACGCAGCAGCCGTGAATAGATGTCAAACGCACGCTCACCCCGGCCCGACTCTTCGATCACGATCGGGATCATCGACACGGGCGGGGCAGCAGCTTGAAGGATCCTACTGAGGCTGAGCCTGAGCCGGTCCAGCCGTTCCCAGCGAGCTAGGGTCCACCCACCTTGATCCCCTGAGCGTGAGCGCCAGCCTCACCGTTGCTGACAGCAAGCGGGCCTTTCACACCGCCTTCCCCCATGTGATTGCCCCCCTCTACCGGCGTCTGGTGGATGAGCTGCTGGTGGAGCTGCACCTGCTCAGCCACCAGCGCGGCTTCCAGACCGATGGTCTGTTTGCCGTGGGCCTGACCCAGGTGTTCGACAGTTTCTCCAGCGGTTACCGCCCGGAGCACCAACGGGAACCGCTGTTCCATGCCCTCTGCAGCGCCAATGGCTTTGATGGCCCCGGCCTGCGTGCCCAGGCGGCTCAGGCCCGTCAGGCGGTTGGCCAGCACAGCGTTGAGACGGTGAAGGGCTGGCTCTCCAATCGCGGCGAGGGGGCACCCGAGCCGATTGCTGCCCTGCTCCAGGGTGTCCAGCGGCCCGACTTCCACTACTCCCGCCTTGTGGCCGTTGGTCTGCTCAGCCTGCTGCAGAGCGCTCAGAGCAGCGAGGCGATCGAACCGGCCGCCCTGCGCCGCGCCGCCCATGACATCGGCGAGGCGATGGGTCTGATCAAGGACCGGGTGGACAAGGACCTCAGCCTCTATGCGGGCAACATCGAGAAGATGAGCCAGGCGGTGGAACTGATGGAAGAAACGGTTGCCGCTGAGCGGCGCCGTCGCGAACGGGCCGAGCAGGAGCGGCAGGCGGCCCCTGGGGCTTCATCCTGAGGCTCAAGCGCGTGTCTGGGCCGAGGCGTGAGACGTCGGGTTCATGGGCGCGACGCCCGGCTACGGCAGATTGAGTCGGCCGGCCAGGGCACTGCGACGTTCGCCGGCGCGCATCCCCTGCGGCTGGCCCAGCAGCAGCAGTTGATCGGCGCGGCGCAGCACCACCGCTGAGCCCGGCGGCAACAGACCAGCCGCCGCCAGCGCCGATGGCTGCAGCCGCAGTCGCCAGTCGACGCCCGCCAGCGGCGGGCTGGTTGGGATCCGGCTCGGCACCGGTCCGAGGAACAGCAGCAGCTGGCGCTGGCCTTGCAGCCAGCGCCAACCGCCCACCACCCGGCCGTCCTCGCGGCTCCAGGTGGTCAGACCCGCCGCGGGCTGGTTGCTCTCCAGGCCCTGGTCGACCAGGGCCTGCTGCAGCTCGCTCAGCCAGCGCTCCAGCACCCTTCGCTCACCGCTCACCGCCAGTTGCAGCTCCAGGGCAGCCTGGAACGGACCGCGCTGCACGCTGCGCAGGCGCAGCTGGAAGTCGCTGCGCTGCAGCACCTGCAGCACGGCTGGGTTGAGCCCATAGGTGTGGCTGAGCGATTGCCGTAGCAGCGGGCTGCTCAGTGGACCCTGCAGCAGCAGATCCAGCCGCCTGCCGCGGAGTTCCAACAACTGTGTGGCCGGCAGCGGTTGGGCAGGCGGCACGGCCAGCGCCGGGGGCGGCGGGGCCAGGGAACCATCGCTGGCATCGGCCTCACCCTGCCAGAGCAGCTCCCGGCCCTGGCCTGAAAGCACCAGGCAACCCTGCTGTTGCTGCTGGGCCAGAGGCGCGAGGGGGCCAAACATCTGGCTGAGGGCAGCTGCATTCCAGTGCACCGCCTCGCGCTCCTGCAGCCGCTGGCTGCAGCGCAGGGCCAGTCCCCGCGGGACGCGGCGGCGCACCTGCAGCTCCTGCCGCAGCAGCTGCCGTGCCAACGGATTCGGTGCCACCACCACCAGGTCATCAACCCGCAGCGCCTGGGCCGGCAGCGGTGCATGACGCGGCAGCTGCAGCACCAGGTAGGCGCCGGCATCGCCATGGGCGCCCCAGAACTGCCACCAGAGCCGCCGCTGTTGCGGCCACAGCATCCCGGCCAGATCAGGTCCGAGTCGTTGGCGCCACAGCGGCGGTGGGGCGGCGGCCGGCTCCGCTGGAAAGCTCTGCAGTAAGGCGGCGGAAGGGATCAGCCGCTCCAGGCCGGTGGCACTACGGCGTGGACTCATCACCAGCAGCGCCGCGGGCAAGGCAAGCAGCAGCGCGGTGGTGAGACCGGTGATCGGCAGCGGCCATGTCCTCGAGCGTGACAGCAGTGATCCCGACAACACCCGTGGCAGCTGCTGCCTCAGCCGATGCTTCAGCGGCATGAGAGCACCTCCCCGTAGAGGGTGGTGCGCTGACGCACAGGGCGGCCCAGGCCTGTGGCTGCCGCTTCCAGCGCCTCAGGGGTCTGGGCCACACCGCCAGTGGCGCCGGCCATGCGGGTGATCGTTTCCTCCATCAGTGTGCCGCCGAGATCGTTGCAGCCCCAGCGGAGCGCCTCGGCAGCGCCGGCAAGGGTGAGCTTGACCCAGCTGGGTTGATGGTTGCGCAACCAGCGCCCCAGCAGCAGGCGCGCCTGGGCGCTGAGGGCGAGCATCGCCTGCAGATCGGGTTGGTCGCGGCCCACCCGCTGGCGCAGCACGGCTGGAGCGCCCGCCGCAATGAAGGGGAGCAGCACGAACTCACTGAAACCGCTGCGGCGATGGTGCCAGGCCCGCTGCTGCAGGGCCACCAGGGTCAGCAGATGGGCAGCGCGATCGGCCGGCGTTTCAAGATGACCCGCCAGCAGGGTGGCGGTACTGGCCAGGCCCGCTGCGTGCACCTCGAGGATCACGGCGCACCACTGCCGGGCCGTGAGCTTCTCGGGGCAGAGGCGCTGGCGCAGGGGTTCGCTCAGCACCTCGGCGGCGGTGCCGGGCACCGAGCCCAGCCCGGCCGCCTGCAGCCCCTCCAGCACCTGGGCCAGGCTGAGGCCGTCCTGCTCAGCGATGAACAGCAGCTCCTGGGGCGAGAAGGCATGCAGATGCACTCCCGGTGCCGCTGCCGCCAGATCGCGCAGCAGCTGGGCGTGATAGGCAAGAGCCGAGCCATCGAGGCGTGCGGCTGGGTTCAGGCCCCCCTGGATGCACAGCTCGGTGGCACCGGCAGCGTGGGCTTCGGCGGCGCGCTGCTGCAGGCTGTCGCGGCTGTGCCAGTAGGCACCCTCCTGGCCAGGATCGCGGCGGAAGGCGCAGAAGCTGCAGTGCTTGACGCAGTGGTTGCTGACGTTGAGGTTTCGGTTCACCACGTAGGTGACCGTGTCGCCCGTCAGAGTGCGGCGCAGCTGGTCGGCCTGCTCGCGCAGCTGGGCTGATGGGGGCTGATGCAGCAGCCGCAGGGCCAGGTCCCAGCTGGTGCCGCTGGCCGGATCGGCGGAGAGGGCAGCGTCGAGAGCGCTCTGCTGGTGACCATCCCAGGCCGGGAGGTGATCGCTCGGGCCGGCGTCAGGCGACCCATCGGCGGACCCGGAACCCGGGCGGACTGGAACCAGCACCTGGCCGGCCTCCAGCCAGGACCAGCCCGCCAGGGCCGGGTGGCCGCCGCTCACCGCCGCTGCCGTGCGGACGAGCCGACGGGCTGCTGGCGGCGGCGGCGATCACGCCACTCGACCGTGGAGAGGTAGAGCACACCACCGCTCACGAACACCAGCAGGGCAGCCGCCGCAATGGCCAGCACATTGTTGAGAGTGAGGCCGGAGAAGGCCAGGCCGGCGTCCATCGGGGCAGGGGGAGTGTGCTTGGGCCTCAGAAGTTGAGGGTGCCGTCGCCGTTGCGACCCCAGACGACCATGGCGATCGAGAAGGTGAAGGTGGCAGCCAGAGCAGCCCAACCCACGGTGATCAGCATGGCCTTGATGCGTGTTTGTGGGCGCAGTGTACTGAGCGCCAGGCTCCAGACTGGGGCGTCGTTGCAGCTCTGTCGTCTGATGCCAGCGATTCATGCCGCAGGGGCCCAGCCCGGGGGGCAGGCCGTGATCGAACGCCAGCAGGAGCGGGCCCCTTACCCCAACGGCCGTGTGATCGTTCTCGATGACGACCACAACACGTTTCAGCATGTTGTAGAGGTGCTGGTGCGCCACATCCCCGGCATGACACCGGATCGGGCCTGGGATCTGGCCCATCGCATCGATGGCCAGGGCTCGGCCGAGGTCTGGAGCGGGCCGCTGGAGCAGGCTGAGCTCTATCACCAGCAACTGGCTGCCGAAGGGCTGACGATGGCCCCGCTGGAGCGCTGCTGAAGCAGCCGCAGCGCCGGCGCACGTTCGAATTCCTTAAGGTTGACGCCGCCAAACCAGGTGCCGATGGGCCGGGTCGTGATCACCCACAGCACCTACGTGGAGGGGTTGATCCCGGTGCTGAAGCGCCTGGCTCGCGACCCGCGGATCGAAACGATCACACCGGCGGTGATCTGCCGCGTACGCGGCCGGGCGCCGGAGCTGCGGCTGCGGGTGTCAACCCCGATCACCGGCGGCTGGAAACTGGTGGCCCGTCGCGGCAGCTCAGCCCAGGAGGTGTTCGTGGTCACCGCACTGGCCGCCACTGATCTGGAGGACCTGGTCAACGGTGTGATCAGCCGCTGATGGCCTGAGGTCCTGCTCGCCTGGCAGGGGCGCTGCAGAAGGGTGAACCGCTGTGCCGTTCTGCCCCAGATTCCGACCTGGATGAACCAGAAGGGGGGTCAGAGCGAAGATTCGTTTCCGGCTACGAGGCCGGTCTACGGCACTGTCGCGACAGACCCCCCAAGTCGAAAAGGGAGTCAGATCAGAAAACTGTAGAAGGCAGTCACCAACACAGCAGTCCGTGATTGATCCTAAGCCCCCTGCACCGGCACTGGCCCGGGCGGCAGGGGCCAGATCTGCCGCACCTGGGCCAGGCGCGCCATCGCCTCCTGGCGCCGCGCCGTCGCCTCCGGCTGGCGCAGCAGCAGGGTGATGTGGCCGAGCTTGCGGCCCACCGAGGAGCCGGCCTTGCCGTACCAATGCAGATGGGCCTCCGGTAAAGCGGCCAGGGCCTGGCACTGCTCGGTGTAGGCGGCAGCGGGATCCTCGCCGAACCCAGTGGCGGGGCGGTCTTCAAAGCCGAGCAGATTCACCATCAAGGCCCCCGGCACCACCAGTGCAGGCTCCAGGGCCTGCTGGCCGCCCACCACCCGCAGCTGCTGATCGAACTGGCTGAGGTTGCAGGCCTCGATCGTGTAATGGCCGGAATTATGGGTGCGCGGCGCCAGTTCGTTGATCAACAGGCCGCGGGGGCCGTAGAAGAACTCGATCGCCAGCACCCCCACATACTGCAACGAGGTGAGCAGGGAAGCGGCCATGTTGCGCACCGCCTGCTCCAGGGCGTGGCTGGCCTCCACCGGCGCCAGAACCCAGTCGCACACCTGGGCGTGCTGGTGGGTCTGCACCAGTGGGAACACCATCACTTCGCCCTGGGCGTCGCGGGCGGCCACCACCGCCAGCTCCTGCTCGAAGCTCACGAACTCCTCGACGATCCAATCGGCCGGGTGGACCCGATCCAGCAGCGCCTCCAGGTCCGTGTCATCGCGCAGCACCGCCGTGCCACGGCCGTCGTAGCCACCGCTGGCGGCCTTGGCCATCAGCGGATAGCGAAACCCCTCGGGCAGGCACAGCGGTGCAGGTGCAGCGGCAACTGCGGTGACGCTGGGCAGCTCGCCGCTCGCGCCAGCAACAGGCGAGGTCGTCGCGTCCGGCGTGGTGATGTCGGCCGAGGCCTGCTGGTGCATCTGATCGAGCGGGAACCACCGCGGCGAGGGCAGGTTCAGCCGTTGCAGCAGCTCCCGCTGGCTGCGCTTGCACACCAGCGGCCGCAGCGCCTCCAGGCTGGGCACAAAGCGCACGCCATCGGCCGCCAGGGGGCCGAGGCCAGCGAGGTCGACCCACTCGTTCTCAAAGCTGATCGCGCTGCAGCGGCGTGCCAGCTCGGCCGTGCCGGCCACATCGCGCACATCCGCCTGCACCACGCTCGCGGCCAGGGCCACGGCTGGATCCTGGGCGCCGGGGGTCTGCACGTGCAGCTCCACCCCCTGGCGCTGTGCCGCCTGGGCCAGCATCCAGGCCAACTGGCCGCCGCCCACGATCCCGATTGCCTCCGCAGCGCCCATGCGCTTGTCAGGGTCAATCGGCCACTGTGGCATCCCTGGGGGCGTTCGGCATCGACTCAGCCCACGCCCCGGTCGGCGGCGAAGGCGTAGCGCACGGCGCTGAGCAGCAGCACGATCACGAACAGGGCCAGGCCGACGGTGCAGGCATAGCTGATCTCCAGCTCGGCGAAGGCCTGGTCGTAGACGTAATAGACGAGGGTGCGCGTCGAATCGGCGGGGCCGCCCTGGGTCATCAGGAACACTTCCTCGAACACCTTGGTGGCGGCGATGGCGGAGATCACGGCCACCAACGTCACGTAGGGGCGTAGCAGCGGCAGGGTGATATCGCGATGCTTGCGCCAGCCCTCGCTGCCATCGAGCTCGGCGGCCTCATAGAGATCCGTTGGAATCCCCTGCAGCCCGGCCAGGAAGATCACCATGTAGTAGCCCAGCCCCTTCCAGAGGGTAACCAGCATCACGGCGGGCAGGGCCAGCAGCGGGTTGGTGAGGAAGCCGATCGGGTTGAAGGAGGCCCCCAGCAGCGCGCTCAGCCAGCCATTGATCAGGCCGTTTTCGGCGTAAAGCCAGCGGAAGGCGATCGCTGCCACCACGATCGACACCAGCACCGGCGTGTAGAAGGCGGCGCGGAACCAGTGGATGCCAGGCAGCTGGCGGTTCACCAGCACCGCCAGGGCCAGCGAGCCGAGCACCACCGGCGGCACCACGCCCACCAGATAGACGATGGTGGTGGTGAGCACCCGGCAGAACATCGGATCAGCCAGCAGGCGGCGGATGTTGGCCAGGCCGATGAACTGCAGCGGCTCGCTGACATCGAGGCCGCTGCGGCTGAAGCTGATCACCAGGGCCAGGGCCGCCGGGATCAGCACCGAGAGGGTGAGCAGTGCCAGCCCGGGCGCCAGGAAGCCCCAGGCGGTGGCCGGGCGCACAGCCAGGCCGGTGGTCTCAGCGGAATCAGACATCAACGGGCGGGCGGGCGGCGTGCCCGCCGCGGCTGGCGCCATTGTGGGAGATCTGAAGGGGGGATCCAGTCCGCCGGTCCCGCGCCCGCGCCTCCCGCCGCACCACCGTGATCGCCTCCCGCTCCAGCCGCTCTGATCAACCTGCGCTCGCCGACCCCGGCGCCGTGCTGCGCCAGGTGTTCGGCTATGGCAGCTTTCGCGGGCCGCAGCAGGCGATCGTGCGTCATGTGATCGGCGGCGGCTCCGGCTTGGTGCTGATGCCCACGGGCGGGGGCAAATCGCTGTGTTACCAGGTGCCGGCCCTGTGCCTGCCGGGCCTGGCGGTGGTGGTGTCGCCCCTGATCGCCTTGATGCAGGACCAGGTGGAGGCGCTGCAGCAGGCGGGAGTGGCCGCCGCCGCCCTGCATTCGGCGCTGGCGGCCGAGGAGGTGGGCGCCCTGTGGCGGCAGCTGCGGCAGGGCAGCCTCAAGCTGCTGTATGTGTCGCCTGAGCGGCTGCTGAGCGGTGATCTGCTGGATCAGCTGGCGGCCAGTGGCGCGATCAGCCTGTTCGCGATCGATGAGGCCCACTGCCTGTCGCAGTGGGGGCACGACTTCCGCCCTGAATACCGCCAGCTCGACCAGCTGATCAGCCGCTTCCCGCAGGTGCCGCGGCTGGCGCTGACCGCCACCGCCGATCCACGCACCCGCGAGGACATCCGCGAACGGCTCGGCCTGGGGCAGGACCCGGTGTTCCTGGCCAGTTTTGATCGGCCCAACATTCGCTATCAGGTGCAGCCGCAAGCCAACCTGCGCCGCCAGCTGCTGTCGTTTCTCGAGAGCCATCGCGGTGAGGCGGGCATCGTTTACGCCCGCTCGCGGTCGCGGGTGGATCGGCTCTGCGGCGAGCTGCAGGCGGCGGGGTTCGAGGCGATCGCCTACCACGCCGGTCTGGAGTCTGAGCAGCGGCGGCAGGCGCTGCAGCGTTTCCGGCTGGGCAGCGATGTGGTGGTGGTGGCCACGATCGCCTTCGGCATGGGCATCGACAAACCCGATGTGCGCTTCGTCGCCCACGTGGATCTGCCCAAGAGCCTGGAGGCCTACTACCAGGAAACGGGCCGAGCCGGCCGCGATGGGCTGCCGGCGGTGGCCTGGATGGTTCATGGCGGTGGCGATGTGGCGCAGCTGCGCCGCTTCATCGACGATTCCGGGGCCGCCGATGAGCAGAAGCGGATCGAGCACGGCAAGCTCGATGCCTTGATCGGCTTCACGGAGGCACCGGGCTGCCGGCGCCGGTTGCTGCTGCGCCACTTCGGCGAGGAGCTGGAGGCCGACTGCGGCAATTGCGACGGCTGCCTCGACCCTCAGCCGCGCAGCGATGCCACCGAGGTGGCCCGCAAGGCGCTCTCAGCGGTGTATCGCACCGGTCAGCGCTTCGGCGGCGGCCACGTGGTGGATGTGCTGCTGGGGGCCAACACCGAGCGGATCCGCTCTCTTGGCCACGACCAGCTGAGCGTGTACGGCATCGGCCGTGAGCTCGACCGCGGCCAGTGGCGCGCCGTGCTGCGCCAGCTCACCAGCCTTGGCTATCTGGAATCGCCGGCGGCGGCCCGCGGCGGCCTCTGCTTCGGGGCGCAGGATCTGGTGCGGCCGCTGCTGCGGGGTGAGATCCAGCTCAAGCTGACCCTGCCGCCGGAGCAGAAGGAGCAGCGCAACCGCGGCGCTGCCCTGGGCAGCGCACCCAGCCGCGCCCCCCGCGCTGGCGCCGACCTGATCGATCCGGACAGCGTGGATGCCGCGCTGCTCGATGCCCTCAAGGGCTGGCGGCGCGAGCAGGCCCGCCAGCAGGGTGTCCCCCCCTACGTGGTGTTTCACGACCGCACGCTGGTGGAGCTGGCTGCCCGCCGCCCGGCCGACCTCGAGACCCTGGGCGGGATCGGCGGCATCGGCGCCGCCAAGCTGGAGCGTTACGGGGCGGCGCTGCTGGCGGTGCTGACCCAGTAGAGCTTTCTGCGTAAGACTAGATCCACTGCGCTGTAGTGGATATCGGCACTTTTTAACGGTCAGATGCGCGGGAGCAGGCCGAATTGAGCCCAAAGGCGGACCAGAGCTTTCCACATGTAGCGGCGTGAGCATCTGCATGAGGAGGCTGCTGAAAAAGCCAGTCGCCTGCAAAAGAATGGACCAACGGCCCGAGTGGATGCGCGGTCAGCAGCAACGCACAGGTCCCCTGTTCTCGTACACCTCCGCAGAAGAGCGCATCCCGGCATCCCATCCATTGCGGCAGGTGCGGCGCCTGGCCGATCAGGCCCTTGATCGACTGACCCCAGGGTCTGCAAGCTCTACCCCGAGGCCGGACGGCCCTCGATCCCACCTGAGCAACTGCTATTGGCCTCGTTGCTACAAGCGATTTAAGGTATTCGCTCGGAGCGCATGCTGATCGAGCAGCTCGACTACAACCTGCTGTTCCGTTGGTTTGTCGGCTTCAAACCAGACGACCCTGTCTGGCATCCCACGACATTCACAAAGAACCGTGACCGGCTCTTGAACAAGCAGCTCATGGCCAAGTTCCTCGAGCTGCTGCTGGCTGCGCTGGAAGTCAAGCCCTTGCTGAGTTCGGAGCCCTTCGGCTGGCACCCTGCTGCGGGCCTGGGCGTCGCAGAGCTCTCTGGAGCGGATCGATGGGGTTGATGACGATCCGTCACCATCCACTCTCATGAGCACTGGACCGATACAGGGGGCACGTCTCCGGCGTCGGCTACGACCGTGTGCACGTTGCAATCGACGCTGCCACACGACTGGCCTACGTGGAGGTTGTGGTGGACGAACAGCAGGCCACAGCGATTGGCTTCCTGAGCCGGGCTGTGGCTTGGTTCAACGGCCAGGGCGTGGAATGCCGCCAAGTGATGTCGGATCACGGACCCGCTTACCTCTCACGCAGCTTTGCCAAGGCCTGCAAAGCCCTTGGTCTCAAGCACATCCGCACCGGGCCCTACACGCCCCCGCACCAACAGCAAGACCAAACACTTTATCCATCTCTGTAAGAAATGGGCCTACGGAATGCCTTTCCAGAACCCCGAGGAACGCGACAACTGGCTGCCGCATTACCTCTCGATCTATAACCGGCTCAGGAAGCACTCGACCCTCGGCGGCCGATCCCCTCAGCAGCGACTCAACGAGCTGCTCTGCTGATCAAGGTGGTTAAACACAACAGCTAAGCCACAGACTCTCCGCCGCCCTGAATCATTGGCTACCGCTGGACCATGGATAACCCCGAAACCATCCCCAAGCACCGGGCAAGAGGGCAGCCCGTGCCAGCACTCAGGACTGCAACCCCACCGGAGATGACGCACGAACCCTCGGGCACCAGGTCTTTGACACTGCAACTGTCAAGTGCTAGGCTTGTGCTCTGACGATCTTATGGCGCGTATGCGCTGGCGGAATCATGCCATCAATCTAGCAATCCAAACTTCGTGCGATGCTTCATGAATGCCATTGCTTATGACGCTTGCCTGGATGAGAAAGGCATCCCTTTGGTCCTCTACAGAGCGACCCCGCAGTGCAGGAGCAGGCCTGGATCCCAGATCAGGGCTGGGAAGATACCGAGTTTCTGCTCGACGCACTGATGAGCCATGGTGACATGTATCACATCAAGACTGATATAGCCCGCTAATACTTTTCCCAAGCGGCTTTCCCCGATGATTTTGGTGGCAGCGCCCAGCATGGCAACAGCAGCGCCGGTCCGTCTGATCTGGAGTGCACGTCGGCGTCTCTCCTGAACCCTGCTCATCTCCTTCGTTCACTCACGTCCTTCCTTCCCATGCTTCCTCCTGACGTCCTCAACTGGCTGTCGCAACAGGCCGAGACCACCTCCACCATCGACGACCTGGTCGAGCAGGGCTGCATGGGCTGCTCGCTCCAGGATCTGATGCCCTGGCTGTCCGATCGGGAGGTGTTCGAGCACATCGCCGCCATCACCTGGCAGAAATCGGCGCGGGAGCCCGATGGCGAGGTCGCGTTGATGACCGCCGATACCGAAGGCCTGGATGACCTGCTGGAGTGGATGCTCGAGAATCGCGGCGAATGCCCGAAGGTCTACGCCCCGGATGACGACCCGGATGTTCCGGCGGCGATCCCGCTGCTGCGCCCGATTGCCACGAATCTGCCGGAGGATCTGACCAGCGAGGAGGTGGTCGATGCCGACATGCTGGAAGGCCTGGCGGAGATCTTTGCAGCGATCAAGGAGGCCTTCGGCAATCAGGCCCACCTGATGAACTTCGACTACGGCACCTTTGCTGACAACCTGCGTGAGCACGACGCGGTGCTGCTCAAGGGCGAGTTCATCGATCTCACCGATGGTGAGATCTTCTGGTTCACGATCGATGGCCGCAAGCGCAAGCTGGCCTATCAATCCACCGGACGGAACGATGCCGCCTTCCGCAAGCAGGCCTCTGAGCTGCTCGAAGCGGAGGAGGCCTCTCGCAGTGCTGGGGTGAGCACGGCAGAGATCGATCAGGTCGCCGCGAACGCGAGCGAGCCGAAGGAGGAGGCATCAGCAGACGTTCTCACTGACGACGACCTGGACTGGCGGGTTTGGCTGGCAGGACTGCCGGAAACCGACCGCAGTGTTGAGGACCTGGTTCAGGCCGGCTGGATCGGCTTCTCACTGCAGCAGCTGACGCCCTGGCTCAAGGACGATGCTCTGTTCATCGTGCTGCGATTCAGCACCGACGACTGGGTCCGGACCCGGCCGGACAGCGATGGTGATGTGGCGCTGATGACCGGTGACAACACCTGCCTCAATCTGGTGCTCGAGCTGATGGAGGAGAGCGAAGACGATCTCGAAGCAGCCCAGCTGATCGCCCCCGATCGCGAGGCGATGGACCCCGAATCGCTGCCCCTGGACCGCCCCACGGCCTACAACCTGCCGGAGGGCATGG
>JBEBCC010000105.1:0-23214 GCA_041158125.1 Cyanobacteriota bacterium | reverse complement strand
GTGATCGCCAATGCCGAGGGCTTCCGCACGACGCCCTCTGTGGTCGCCTACACCAAGAATCAGGACCAGCTCGTCGGTCAGATCGCCAAGCGTCAGGCGGTGATGAACCCCGAGAACACCTTCTATTCGGTGAAGCGCTTCATCGGCCGCCGCGTTGACGAGGTCAATGAGGAGTCGAAGGAGGTGAGCTACGGCGTTGAGAAGGCCGGCGCCAATGTGAAGGTGAAGTGCCCGGTGCTGAGCAAGCAGTTCGCCCCTGAGGAGGTGAGCGCCCAGGTGCTGCGCAAGCTGGCGGAAGACGCCGGCAAGTACCTCGGTGAGAGCGTCACCCAGGCGGTGATCACCGTTCCCGCCTATTTCAACGACTCCCAGCGCCAGGCCACCAAGGACGCCGGCAAGATCGCCGGCCTTGAGGTGCTGCGCATCATCAACGAGCCGACCGCCGCGGCCCTGGCCTACGGCCTCGACAAGAAGAGCAATGAGCGCATCCTGGTGTTCGACCTGGGCGGCGGCACCTTCGACGTGTCCGTGCTCGAGGTGGGCGACGGCGTATTCGAGGTGCTCTCCACCAGTGGTGACACCCACCTGGGCGGCGACGACTTCGACAAGGTGATCGTCGATCATCTGGCCGACACCTTCAAGGCGAATGAGGGCATCGACCTGCGCCAGGACAAGCAGGCCCTGCAGCGCCTCACCGAAGCCGCCGAGAAGGCCAAGATCGAGCTCTCCAGCGCCACCCAGAGCGAGATCAACCTGCCGTTCATCACGGCCACGCCCGAGGGGCCCAAGCACCTCGATCTCACCCTCACTCGCGCCAAGTTTGAGGAGCTGGCCAGCAAGCTGATCGACCGCTGCCGCGTGCCGGTGGAGCAGGCCCTCAAGGACGCCAAGCTCTCCTCCTCCGAGCTCGACGAGGTGGTGATGGTGGGTGGTTCCACCCGCATCCCGGCGGTGCTGGAGCTGGTGAAGCGCATCACCGGTAAGGACCCCAACCAGACCGTCAACCCCGACGAGGTGGTGGCTGTGGGTGCCGCCATCCAGGGCGGTGTGCTCGCCGGTGAGGTGAAGGACATCCTGCTGCTGGACGTCAGCCCGCTCTCCCTTGGTGTGGAGACCCTCGGCGGTGTGATGACCAAGATGATCCCCCGCAATACCACGATTCCCACCAAGAAGTCGGAGACCTACTCCACGGCGGTGGACGGGCAGACCAACGTGGAGATCCACGTGCTCCAGGGTGAGCGCGAGATGGCCAGCGATAACAAGTCGCTCGGAACCTTCCGCCTCGATGGCATCCCCCCCGCGCCCCGTGGCGTGCCGCAGATTGAAGTCACCTTCGATATCGACGCCAATGGCATCCTCAGCGTGACTGCCAAGGACAAGGGCAGCGGCAAGGAGCAGAGCATTTCGATCACCGGTGCCTCCACTCTCAGCGACAACGAGGTGGAGAAGATGGTCAAGGATGCCGAGGCCAACGCCGCCGCCGACAAGGAGAAGCGCGAGCGGATCGACCTCAAGAACCAGGCTGAAACCCTGATCTATCAGGCTGAGAAGCAGCTGGGCGAGCTGGGCGACAAGGTGGGCGCCGAAGACAAGAGCAAGGTGGAGGCTTCCGCCGCCAAGCTCAAGGAGGCCGTCGAGAAGGAGGACTTCGACACGATGAAGTCCGAGCTGGAGACCCTGCAGCAGGCTCTCTATGCCGCCGGGGCCGCCGTGTACCAGCAGGCTGCCGGTGCTGAGGCCGCTGCGGGTGGTGGTGGCGCTCCCGCCGGTGACGACGTCATTGATGCCGAGTTCACCGAGAGCAAGTGAGGCCTGCAATCCTCGATCGCCACAGCCCCCGTAAGGGGGCTTTTTTTTGACTGCATCCCAGCATTGCCGTGCCAGCGCCTGCCATCGCCGTTGGCAGGCGAGTGATGGGCTTGACGTTTCGAGGCCTCTGTCTAGCTTCTGAATGAGCTGGATTTTCCCTGATGGATCGAGCGTCTTTCGCGGCAGTGCTGACGGCCGGGTCGCTGCTGATCGGTGCGGTCGCGCCATCCAGGGCTGACGTGCCTGGAGGCCATGCAGCCAAGACTGTTCCTGAGTCTGTGATTGATGGGCAGCGGGCGTCGTTGACTCAAGCGGCCGTGGCTGCAAATGCGGGCCCTCAGTCTCCTCGTGATCTTGCCAATGCGAATGGTGCCAATAAGATTGTGTTCAGCGCTGCTCCGAGTCGCGCGGAGATGAATCTCTGCAATATTCATTTGCATGAGGCCGCTGAGCACCGTGGTGGTGAATTCACGACTTACGTTGGTAACGGTGATGGCCGTGGCCACGGCAGTGGATATCGATACAATGGCACGCTAAGCCCTGCTGAGCTGAAGCCGCTGCCGGAGAAAGTCGGCCTGACGGAGCACGGTGAGCTGCTGCCCGGCAGCACGATTGAGATTCACTTTGTGCATAGCACGGCTCATGTCAAGCCTGGGCCGACGCTGGCCTCCTGTCTGAGTAAAGAGAACGGTAATCCGCAATTGAGAGTTGAAGCGGTGGTGGCAGTGCTTGTGAATGATCGTAAGGCGGCAAACTTTATGGATATGGCCAGTCTTGCGGTGGTCAATGGTTACAATGCGGCGCCGAATATTCCGGATGGCCTTGGCCGACCAGTGGTGTATTCCGGATCGACGACTGGGCCAAGCTATAATCTTGTGCCCTCTCCTTTGCAGGTCACGTGGAGCGTCAGACCAAGGGTCGTGAAAGTGGATATTCTTTCCGTAGCCAAGTGGCTTAAAGCCAATCCATTCAAGGAGGATCACGCCCATGGAGTGCGAAACCTGGTGCTAGACCCGGCCCTGCTGTCGCGCATCCAGGAGGCTGCCAGGTAGCCCCCTGGTCGACGAATCGCCGCTATATCAGCCAGTGGCGCTCTTGCCCTACTGGCCGATGCCCGCCAGGGCTTTGCGGCCTTTCTCCAGCACCGGTGCCGGCAGGCTCACATAGCCGAGGGCCGGTGCACCCGCCTGAGCGGCGTCGCTGAGGGTATAGCCGAACGCTTTCTGCAGAGCCTGCAGCTTGGCCCCGTTGCCGCTCCGGTACAGCAGAATCCAGGTGAAGGTGACAATCGGGTAGCCCGCCTTCGGATTGGGATTACTGCCGGTGAGGTCAGGTCCGAGCTCGACGCTGGCCAGGGCCTTGGCCGCCTCGGCGGTGGTGGGCTTGGCGTAGGTGCCGCCTGCGTTCTGGATGGCGGCGGCCTGCAGGTTGCCGCGCACGTAGGCGGTTTCGACGTAGCCGATCGCCCCCTTCATCTGCTGCAGGCTGGCGGCCACGCCCTCATTGCCCTTGGCGCCGATGCCGGTGGGCCACTTCACCGATTTCGCCGCGCCTGGACCGTCCTTCCAGCTGGAGCTGAACGCGGAGAGGGAATTGGTGAAGTTGTAGGTGGTGCCGGAGCCATCGGAGCGGAACACCACCTTGATCGGCTGGTCGCCGCAGCCCAGCTCCTTGAAGTTCTTGATCTTGCCTTCAAAAATGCCCACCAGCTGGGCCTGGCTGAGCCTGAGGCTGCAGCCGGGGTTGTTGTAGGCCACGGCGATGGCGCCGGCGGTCATCGGCAGCTGCACCACACCTCGCTGGATCGCGGCGGCATCCTCAGCGCTCAGGGGTTTGTCGGAAGCAGCGAAATCCACGGTGCCGGCCTCGAACTGGCGCACGCCGGCGCCGGAGCCCACCGATTGATAGTTCACCCGTGCCTCGTTGCGACCGGCCAGCTCCTGGAACCAGCGCTGATAAATCGGCGCCGGGAAGGTGGCGCCAGCTCCCTGCAGATCCCCTCCTGCTGAAGACCCTCCACCGGAGCCGCCGCAGGCGCTCAGCGACAGGCTGGCCAGCAGACCAAGGGCGGCCCCGGCAGGGGCGAAGGAGCGCAACGAGGGCATGGCCAGGGCTGCCTGCACGGGTTTGACGCAGGTTAAGAGTTGATCTGCACGGCGATCCAGGCGGCGCTCGCCGGCGCCAGCAGCACGCCGTTGCGGTAGTGGCCGCTGGCGAGCAGCAGCCCTGGCTCCAGTTGCTCCAGCAACGGCGCCGGCCGTCCCTCCGGCCGCGCTCGCAGCCCCTGCCAGTGGTCGACCACCTGGGCCCGTCGCAGCCAGCCCGGCGCCTCGCCATGGAGGTCGCGCAAGCGCTGCAGCGCCTCGGCTGCGCCGCTGGCGGCGCCTGGCTCCAGGGTGGCGCCGAGCCACAGGCGCCGCCCTGGCCGCGGCACCAGGTTGAAGCCATCCCAGCTCAGACTTCCCGGCCAGCCGCTTGGATCGGCGGCATCAGTCGGTAGCTCCAGCTCCAGCGCCTGGCCCAGCACCGGGCTCTGGGGGCGGTGATGACCGAGGGGCTCCAGCAGGGCGGGGCTGGTCAGACCGGCGCAGATCACCACCCAGTCGCAGGTCATGGCCGTGCCGCCTGCCAGCCGCAGCCGCCAGCGGCCATCGCTCCCGTCAGCCGGTTGACGCTCCAGCCGCTCCACAGCCTCGGCCAGGGTGCGCAGACCGCTCTCGCGGCCATCGGCCAGCAGGGCCGCCATCGCCGCCAGCGGATCGATCTGGCCATCGGCGGCGGAGAGCAGACCGCCCAGCGCGCCCGTCGGTACGGCCGGCTGCAGTTGCTGCAGCTGCTTGTGGCTCAGCAGCTGCAGGGCCAGGCCCCGGCGCTGCCGCTCCTCCACCAGGCGCGCCTGGGCTGCCAGCTCCTCACCGCTGCGGGCCAGCTGCAGCAGGCCGGGGCGCCACGGGATCGTCCGCCCGCGGCAGCTCAGCTCCTGCCGCCAGGTCTGCCATAGCGCCAGCGACTGCTGGCGCAGCCGCCAGCCCCGGCCACTGCTGCGCCGATACACGTGCGCCATCAGCAGCCCCAGGGCGGCGGCACTTCCGGATCGCAGTGCTGTGCTCCCATCGCCATCGGCGAGAGCGGGATCGAGCAGGGTCACCCCATGCCCCTGGTTCTGCAGCAGCCAGGCCACAGAAATGCCCACCACACCGGCCCCGATCACAGCGATCGATGCGGGCCGCAGGGTGGGCGCAGGGGTGGGGTTGGTGATGGTGCTCAGTTGGTGCAGCCGGTGCTCAAGGCTCAGTTCTGCTTGAGATCGGCCTGCACCTGGGCTGGCAGCACCTGGGCATAGAGGCCAAAGCCGCTGGCCACTTTGATGTAGGCCTTGCTCAGCTTGTTGGCATCCTGCAGGCGAGCGGCCTCATCGAGGTCGGCCAGAGCGGCCTTGAGGGCATCGGCGCGCTTGTTGGCCTCCGGGCGCTCGGCCGGCAGGAGGCGCTGGTTGATGTACAGCATCTGGCGACCCACTTCCTGCATCGGGCCGTGGATCACGTTGCGGGTGAAGGTCCAGTCCTTCTCGTTCACCAGGGTGGCGAGCTCGGGCAGGCGGTCGCGGGCCGCGAGGAAGCCTTCGGCCTGACGCTCGATCGCGGCGATGTCGTCGGCGCTGAGGCTGGGGGTGCTGGCCTTGCCGGCGTCGCAGGCGGCCAGGCCGAAGCTGAGCACCAGCGCCAGGGCCAGCAGGCCGAGGCGCTTGAAGGCCGTGGTGAGCTGGGAGAGCAGCGCGGGCATGGGCTGGGCCGCCATGGATGAAACGTTGGTTTCCGGACTTTACCGGCGGTGACAGGCCCTGGCGGCCAACAGGGATCCACTGCAACCACCAGCCGGCACAATGCGCCATGGACGGCGTTTCACGCCGACGACGCCATGACGCCATGACGGCACCGACCGCCATCCTGCAGATGATCTGCCCGGATCAACCCGGGTTGGTGCGCGAACTTTCCGGCTGGGTGGCCGGCAACGGCGGCAACATCGTTCATGCCGATCACCACAGTGATCCCGGTGCCGGTCTGTTCCTCAGCCGCATTGAGTGGCAGCTGCCGGGCTTCGGCCTGCCGCGGGAGGCGATTGCCCCGGCGGCCGCGGCCCTGGCGCAGCGGCTCGGCGGCGAGCAGACCGTCACCTTCTCGGATGAGCGCCCGCCGGTGGCCATCTTCGTGAGCAGGCAGGACCACTGTCTGCTGGATCTGCTCTGGCGCACCCGCACCGGAGAGCTGCCGATGCAGGTGCCGCTCGTGATCGCCAATCATCCGGATCTGGGCCCCATCGCTGAGGAGTTCGGTGCACGTTTTGAGCATGTGCCGATCAGCAATGCCAATCGCGAGGACGCCGAGGCTCGCCATCTGCAGCTGCTGGCGGAGCACGGGATTGAGCTGGTGATCCTGGCCAAGTACATGCAGGTGCTCACGCCCCGGTTCCTGCAGGCCTTCGATCCTCCGGACGCCTTCCACCGGGTGATCAACATTCACCACTCCTTCCTGCCCGCTTTCAAGGGTGCCCAGCCGTATCACCGCGCCTGGGAGCGCGGGGTCAAGTTGATCGGTGCCACGGCGCACTACGTCACCGAGGAGCTGGATGGCGGACCGATCATGGCCCAGTCCACAGTATCGGTGAGTCACCGCGATGAAGTGGACGACCTGATCCGCAAAGGGCGTGACACCGAGCGCCTGGCATTGGCCCGGGCCGTGCGCCTGCATCTCAAACGCCAGGTGATGGTGTATCGCGGACGCACGGCGGTGTTCGAGTGAGCAGCGGCTTCCTGCGCTGGCTGGATCGCGACCGGCCTGAGGCGGCATCGCCCCTGGGCTGGCGCTGTATCCAGCTGGGTGGTCTGTTCGTGGCCTCCAGCGCCCTGGTGGCCGGGCTGCTGCTGCTGGTGGCCTTGATCGCGGGCAGTCGTCAGCGCCGCTCCTGGTGGGGTGATGCAGCCAACCGGGTGTTGGCCCTGGCGGCGGTGCTGATGGTGATCGGTGCTGCGCAGGTGTCCCTGCCGTCCTTGGCCTTGCCCGGTTACCCAGCGTCGCTGGCCTGGTTGGGGCTGTTCAACTGGCTGCCGTTCTTCTGGGCTTTCTGGGCCTTTCAGCCCTATCTCGCCTGTGAAACGTCCCGCCGTCGCGTGGCCCAGTGGCTGGTGGCGGGAACCGTGCCGGTGCTGATCACCGGTCTGGCCCAGATGACGCTGGGTTGGCATGGCCCCTGGCAGATCCTCGGTGGTGCGGTGATCTGGCACCTCAAGCCGGGTGGCAACCCGCCGGGGCGCCTCGCCGGCCTGTTCGACTACGCCAATATCACCGCCGCCTGGCTGGCGCTGAGCTGGCCGTTGCTGCTGGCCGCACTGCTGGCTTCCATCCGCCGTTGGCGTCAGCGCCTGCCTCGCGCCGGCGTCAGTTTGCTGGTGGTGGTGGGCCTGGTCATCGCTCAGGCGGTCAGCCTTTATCTCACCGAGTCGCGCAATGGCTGGGGCGCGCTGGTGCTGGCTCTGCCGATCGTGCTCGGGCCGCGCAGCTGGCTGTGGTTGCTGCCGCTGCTGCTGATCGGCTTGCTGCCGCTGCTGCTGGCTACCCTGCCGGGCGTCCCGCCGCTGCTGCAGGATCCGGCGCGTGCGCTGGTGCCTCAGTCGATCTGGGGCCGCCTCAATGATTTCAACTCCAATGGCCAGCGCCCGCAGGCGATCACCCGCCTCAGCCAGTGGGCGGTGGCGGCGGGCCTGATCGCCGAACATCCCTGGCTGGGCTGGGGCGCTGCGGCCTTCAGCGTGATCTATCCGCTCCGTACCGGGTTCTGGCACGGACACACCCACAACATCGCCCTTGATCTCGCGATCAGCCACGGCCTGCCTGCCGCGGTGCTGGTGGTGGGGCTTGTGCTCTGGCTGCTGATCCGTGCCGCTCGTCTTGGCATGGCGGCGGGATCGGTGTATGAGCGCGGCTGGTGGGCGGCGGCGCTGGTGCTGATCGCGCTCCATGCCAGCGATATCCCGATGTACGACAGCCGCATCAACATCGCTGGTTGGATTCTGCTGGCGGGTCTGCGCTGCCGCCGATCAGCCGTTCGACCCACTGCTTAGCTCGCCGCTCAGGCGCCGGCTCAGAACACGGCTCAGCGGAGATCTCAGACGACCACGTCAAGTCCGACCAGGGCATTGTCGACCAGGCCGTAGGCACTGCCGTCGAAGAACAGGCTCGGTTCAAAACTGCCCTTGGTGGTGTTGCCCAGGCTCGTCGGCCTGAACACGAACACATCCTCGTTGCCGGCCGATAGGGCCGGGGCGCTGGCCAGCCCGGCGCTGCTGAGAAACAGGCGGCCGTCGGCTGCGGCATCGACGGCGCTGATGTTCTCATTGCCGCCGCTGAGGCCAACATCGCTCAGGTCGGCATGGAGGCTCCAGGTTCCGCTGGTGGTGCTGCCAAGGCTCACGGGCAGGAATCGCAGCAGGTCCTCCTCTGCGAAACTGCCGACTGCGTCGATACTGCCGCCCCCGCGGGTGGAGATCAGCCAGCTGCCGTCGGCCAGCCCCGTGATCGCGTCAATCGCCTCTCGGCTGGTGCTCAGACCGACATCACTGCCATCGAAGAACAGGGCGACGCTGGTGCCGTTGGCTGTGCGCGTGAGTCTGGCCAGATCGGAGTCGTCAAAGTTGATGCCCGCCAGAGTGACGGGTTCGCTGAAGGCCACTACAGCCTCATCAGCGCTGAGGATCTGGATGTCGCGCAGGCTGGCCCCCTGCAGCCCGGCACTGTCGCCATCCAGCCAGATGCTGAACTGCTCACCGTCAAAGGCGATGATGTCGTTCGTCTGGGCGGTGAGGCCCCCCAACGTGGCCGCTGCAGCGGTGCCGATGGCCGTGGCCAGCGAGAAGTAGAGGATGGGGCCCGTGCTGTCGATCGTCAGCTCGGCATTGCTGGTATCGCTGCTGCTGTTGCCAGCGGCATCGCGGGCGCTGGCGATGATGTTGTAGGTCTGGCCATAGCGCAGGGCGTCATCCCACTGCAGCGACCATTCGCCACGGCTGTTCGTTGTGGCTTTGCGGCTGGTTGCGCCGATGCTGATACTCACCTCGGCAGCGGGGTCGTCGATGCTGCCGCTGAGCAGGGGCGTGGTGTCTGGCGTCGTTAAGGGATGCACGCTGATCCGCGGTGCAACGGTGTCAAGCCTGAGGAGGAATGGTTCGGATGGCAGGCCTGCCTCGCCGGCCGCATCCAGCACCTGCGCGCTGTAGCTCACCGTGTTGACACCCTGGTGCTCCTGCAGTGTGAAGCTCCAGTGGCTGCCGCTCCCAGCAATGGGCACAGCGGTGCCGATGCTTGTGCCATCGCGGAAGATGGCGATGTATTGCCCTGGCTGCAGCGGTTCGTTGCTGCTGCCCTGCAGTTGAATATTGGTGCTGTTGGTGGCTGCGCCGCTGCTGAGTCCGCCGTTGGCGGCGTGGATCTGTACGGTGGTTCTGATCTTTGATCGGCTGATCTCCAGTAGTTGGCTATAGGTGTAGCTGGCTCCCTGGAACGTGATTCTTTCGACGCTGTCCCAGATTGTGTCGACATCTGTGCAGTTGAACTGTCGCGAAAGAAGCAGTCTGTCGCCGAGGCCGCTGATCAGGAAGGTCTGGAAAGATTCGTCAAAGCTCACCCAGTCGCTGCCGGCATCACCGATGTAGCTATCGGAACCTGCGCTGTCATGGAAGCGGTCGTCGCCACCACCACCTTGGAAGTGGTTATTGGCGGTATTGCCATGGAACTGGTCGGCACCGCTGCCACCTTTGGCTGCCTCAATCACTGTGCCGATGGCCATCGTGAGATTGCCGATTCCGCCGCCGATGTTGGAGCTGGAGGGCTTGCTGCTGTCGGCTTGGGATGGGGCCAGGTTGATCAGCTGGTCGCAGCTGAAGTTGCTCACATCCAGGCTGTCAAAGCCATCGTTGTCCACCAGGGTGTAGGCACTGCTGTTGATCAGAGTGCTGAACTGATTCCAGATGCTGCTGGTGCTGGCGCTGATATTGGTGTTGACGCCATAGATCGTATCGCCCATGAAAGCCTTGCTTGTGCCGAACCCCTGGTCGGCATAGAGGTTGTTCAGGGCGATCCAGTCCACCGTCATTGGTGTCTGCAGCCAGGCGAACGTGGCCCCTGTGTTTGGATTATCTGTCTGACTCCAGTAGGACATCATGCTTCCCTGCCATGAGTCGTTGGCCAGCTGTGCTGATGTGGCGAATGTCAGGCTGGTGCCGGTGTAGTTGTAGAGCCCTTGGTGGCCCAGGCCGAGTGCGTGGCCGATCTCGTGCAGGAAGGTCTGCGGTGTGTAGGAGTTGTAGGTGGACCGTCCTCCGTACCAGGTTGTTGCCACATTGATCACGCTGTAATCAACTGTAACGGAGTTGCGTGCTGGAGTGTTGTACCAGCCCGTGGCTGCATAGGCATAGGCTCCGCTCTGATTGTCGCTGAAGCGAATATCGCCGCCAGTGCCGACGACTTCGGTGAAGTTGATGCCCAGGCAGGCGCTATAGAGCTTGAAGGCTTCGCGGACTAGGCTCTGGCGTTCTGCACTCAAGCCATCGCGATCTGCCGACCATCCGGTGATATTGAAGCTGAGACTGCCACCTTTGGCGCCGATACCTGTGCTGCTTAGATTATAGCGTCGGCTGAAGGTCTTGGCTTCCCGCCAGTAGTCTGTTGTCAGGTAAGTGGCCAGGTTTTGCAGGCTGGTTGTTGCGAGATTTCGGGTTGGTGTTTTGTTTGTTGTGCTGGTTGCAGTTCGTGCTCTCAGGTCGTGATCGCTGCGGGCGTTGCAGCCCGGACAGCTGCAGGTGGGCAGATGGAGGCTGGGCTTCGTTGCGGCCAGATCGACCCCGTTCAGGCCGACACCTCTCTGGTCGTTCACCGCGCTCGGGCCCGATGGGCGATCCGGCGCGACCCCTGCCCGGCTGAAGGGGGCAGCGTCGCTGTCCTCAGAATCAGTGCGCTGCTCGCCACCGGTGTCGCTGGCCAGGCTCTGCCGCCGGGCAGGCCAAGCCGGCGATTGCCCGAGTCCGAGCGGCTCGAGAGTATGCGTGCCGACTGGCGCTTCCGGCTCTGGTTGTGGTGCGCCTGCCTGCTGGGCTGTGCTGATGCGGCGGTGCAGCAGCCGTGGGCTCAGGCCATTGACCACGCGCCTCGGCATCAGCAGGCCCGCCAGCCCCTTGGGTTCACAAGGTAGCTGCTGCGTGTTGCGAAAGCACGGCGTGGCGCCACAGGGTCGCGCTGTCGAGGGGGCCCTTCAGGTGCTGCCAGGGCAGTGGCCGTGCCTCGCTCCAGCTGGTGTGCACCACCTCCTCCCATGGCGGTGGTGGCGGCAGGGTCTGCCCGCCGGCATCGGCGCCGGCGCCATTCAGCACGGCCCTGTAGGCCTGCTTCCAGCCCCCCAGGCTTTCGTGCCGGCCCCGCGCCAGGGCGATCACGGGCGCCAGGCGGCGGTCGCTGCGGGCCAGCAGGGCCTGAATCACGCTCCAGCCGTAGCTTTCCGGCCGCAGCTCGATGCCCTTGGGCTTGAGGCGTTTGGCCAGCAGCTTCAGGCGCTTCTCCGCTTCCGGTCGCACACCCTGCCATTGGAAGGGTGTGTGGGCCTTGGGCACGAAGGTGCTCACCCCCAGGCTGAGACGCAGGCCCGGTGTGGCCGCCTTCAGGGCCAGCAGCAGCGCCGCTGTGGCCTCCAGATCTTCTTCTTCTTCGCCCGGCAGCCCGACCATGCCGTACAGCTTCAGGCCCGTTAAGCCACCGGCCTTGGCATGGTTGGCGGCGTTGAAGATCTCGTCGGTCTGCAGCTTTTTGTTCACCAGCTCGCGCATGCGTTCGCTGCCGCTTTCGATGGCGATCGTGAGCGATTTGCTGCCATGGCGGGCCAGGATTTCCGCCAGCCCCTGCGTCACGGTGCTGGCCCGCACCGAGCTCACGCTGATGCGCGTATCCGCGAACCGCTCGCCGTTGAGCCAGTGCAGCAGCTCGTTGAACTGAGGGTGCTGCGTCACGGAGGCCCCGAGCAGACCCAGCCGCTGGGTGGCCGTCAGGCCCTTCTCCACCGCCGGAATCAGGCCGTCATCCAGGGAGGAGGTACGGAACGGCAGGGTGAGATAGCTCGCCAGGCAGAAGCGGCACAGCTCCGGGCAGCTGCGCACCACCTCCACCATGTGAATGGATGGCCAGGCCGCCTCCGGCGTGATCACCGTGGAGTGGCTGAGGGTGTTGCCGCGCCAGGTCTGCTTGCTGATGCTGGCCGGCAGGTCGGGCTCGATCGGCTCCACTGCCAGCAGCTCGCCCGCGGCGCCGTAGCGGGGTGCATACAGCGACGGCACGTACACGCCCTCCACCCGAGCCAGTCGCCGCAACCGTTCGGCGCGCGGCGCCTCGCGGCAGTCCTGCAGGGCGTTGATGAAGGCCGGCAGCAGCAGTTCGCCATCGCCCAGCAGCACCGCATCCAGGAACGGGGCCAGGGGTTCGGGGTTGGCGGTGAGCACGGGCCCGCCGCCGAACACGATCGGGTCGTGGTCGCCGCGCTCTGCAGCCCAGAGCGGGATGCGCTGCTGCTCCAGCAGATCGAGCAGCACCGGCCCATCCAGCTCCCAGCTCAGCGACAGACCGAACAGATCAAGCGCTGGTCCGCCGCCGCGCCTGCCGCCGTGGCTGGGATCGGCCCGGTCGGTGAACAGGCGGCGCACATCCACATCCGCCCGCTGCGCCAGGGTGGCCCACACCACCTGATAGCCCAGGCTCGTGATGCCCACGCTGTAGGTGCTGGGGAAGGCCAGCACCGCCCGCAGGGCACCCGCCTGGGGAACGGCGGGCTCGAACAGCAGGGTTTCCTGGTTCAGGGGAGGGCGTGTTTCGGAGACTGCGCTTCATCTTGCAGGGCGGTGGCTCCGCCTCATCTGGCTGGCCAGGTGGTCGAGGCCTGGTGGCCACGCCATCGACGCCAGGGGATCGCGGCATTGCTGATCAGTGCCCGTTGCAACGGCGGGCTCGCAGGTGCAGGGATTGGGATGTGGGGCAGGGAAAATCAGGCCAATCCCTCCGTGCCTGACTGCTTGGGCTTACCGGCATGTTGTTAGCGAACGTGGCATGGCCAGGCTCGAGTTGAGGTTTCCAGCTGAGAGCTTTGCGCGCCAGCGGGGATGGCCACAGACTGATTCGAGCATGGTCAGACCCTGGCCGGCTGGACGCCGCAAGCGGGATCCCAGCAGTTTTCTGGTGACGCCTGCGCTGAACTGAGGCGCTAACCACTCGGGTGTCTGCAGGCTCTCTGGGAGTGTCTGCTGGTCTGCAGCCGCACAGGTGAAAAGGCTCAGCCCAGCTGCCCTGGTCTCAGTGATGCCCATTGATAGCAGTGGCTCAAAAGTGATGGCAGCGGCTTAAAAGCGTTCCGCCTCATGTCGGCGTGATCGCAACGGATTGTGAGCATCGATTCCCTGCTTCTCCGCCCTCGGTATCTTCCGGGAAGTGCGCCGCCACCAGGGATTGCGCTATGCCATCCTCCTCCTCATCCAGCTCCACGCCCGGCGCTTCGCTTGGGCCGCTTGAGCTTCCGGATTGCATCTATCCCTCCCAGCCCTGGGCCTGCCAGAAGGCCCCTCCCAAGACCTCTCTCAACCCCACCCAGGCCCGCCAGGCCAGGCCGCTGGTGCTCAACCTTGTGGAGGCGATCCACTGGGCCTCCTTCCCGCTCGGATTCTGGATCCTGGGGTATCTGTTCGTGCACGCTGATGTGATCGCTTCTCACCTCGATGGCGATCGGCTGCGTGTTTTCCTGCTGCAGCTCGGTTTGGCCTGCCAGGTCTTCGGTGGTGGTATCAGCGGTATCCTGATGCACATCTACGAGGGCTGGCAGATCTCGCCCTTCCGTAACATTCTGGGTCTCAGTGCACAGTCGCCGCCGCAGGACGTGGCCCAGGTGCTGGTGCCTGCCTACAACAACGCCTGGCTGCGAAGCGTGGCTTACCAGATGTTGTTCACCTTCCAGACCGCTGGCCTGGGCTTCTTCAGCCTGGGGGTGTTCGGTGTCCGGCCGTTGCCGCTCCTGCTGGTTGGCGGCGGTATCGCCGTGGCCGTGCTCGGTCCTTATGAGCCGCGCACCCATTTCGTGCGCGTCGTCGACGGCGTGCCCTGCCCGGTGCTGCCGCTCTCCTGGTCGCTGCTGATCGTGTTCGCGCTGAATGCCGTGGTCAACCTGGCTGCGGTGCGTGTTTTCTTCGGGCCGGTGATCGCCCAGGCCTGGCCTCCTTCGCTGCTGCCCTGGCTGGGTTGGCTTGTTCCCGCTGCCGTGGTGCCCTGGTTTTCGTTGCTTGCTCCACTCACCGTTGCGGCTGGCGGCGCCTATGAGGGCTGGTTTGCGGAATCCTCCTTCAACCAGTGGCAGCACTTCATCGCCTTTGTGATTCTCACCCTCGGGCTGGGGCTCTATGGCCTGTTCTTCTGGCATCTGGTGAACACGGGGGTGCATTGAGTCATGGCGCGTTTGCTCTGGCTGGGCTGGCCGCTGGTGCTGGCGTTGATCGCCCTGACCGCTGCACTGGCCCTGGTTGTTCCCTCCATCGCCTGGCTGAGTGCGGTGCTCACCCTTGCGGTGCTGGCGCTTGTGCTCACCTACCGCTTCGGCTGGAATGGCGCCCCCCTGCTGCTGACCCCGACAACCGTTGATGGCCCCGCCCTGGCGGTGGTGGTGATCCAGGGAGAGGGAATCCCACCGGAGCGCTACCGGCCGGTGGCGTCCGCCATTCAGCGCCATGTCACCGAGGAGCGTTTGTGGGTGGCGATTCCCCGCTTCGTTGCCGATTCACCGATCCCGCGCGAAACGCCGCTGGTGGTGGAGCAGGCATTGCGGGCCTTGCACCAGGCCGGTCTTCCTGAGGGCAGCCCCTGCCTGTTTGTCGCCCATTCGGTGGGCGGTATTGCCATCCAGAAGTACCTCAAGGCTTTCCCGGAGATGGGAATCGGACAGGTGCTGATGGGCTCGTTCCTGGGCCGCTGGAATCTCGGTGGCCTCGATGCCCAGGGGCGCACTGTGATCGATTACCCCCGCCCCACCCTCACCATCGCCGGCACCCTCGACGGCCTGGCGCGGATCAGCCGCTTTGCCATCGGCCACTGGCTGCAGCACACCAATGCCGCCCCCGCCAGCCGGCCGGAACGCTTCCCGGTGGTGACGATCGAGGGCGCCTGCCACATGCAGTTCGCCTCCGGAGAGCCTGTCCCCTACGTGGCCGCCTTTGACCTGCTGCCCACCGCCGCCGAAGCCGAGGTGCACGAGCAGATCGGTGCCCTGGTGGCCGCCTTCCTGCCCACCTGCCGTGCCGAAATCGCCACCGCTGCCGCTGGCGCCAGCGGCAGCCCGCTGATCAGCCCTGCCCTGGCCGAGGCTGTGGCACGCAGCGGTGCCTGGCTGCAGCCCCTGATCGATGCCCTGCTGATGGAGGGCTACAACGGCTTCAAGCCCGCCTGCTACGACACTGCCGATACCAACAGTCGCAGCAACCCATGCTGCCTTCCTTATTCCCCCTGGATCCAGGAGCAGGCCAACGCCCTGATGGCCGGGGAACCGCAATCCCCCGTGCGCTTCGGCCTCACCGCTCTCGACAGCTTCCACCGCAGCTATACCTACAACCCCTTCGCCAAGCCGCCGGTCCACGTCCCCCAGATTCGTTCCGAGGGGACGCCTGGTCAGCCCCGCCAAGTGCACGCCACCAGCGTCACCCAGGCTCTCTATGGCTTGTTTACTGCCCTCGATACCGGTTTCTTTCCGGTGGCCGCCTATTCGCTGCGTTGCAAGCTCAATTCCCGCCAATCGTTCTGGGGCCAGGGTGGTGCCGCCAACCCCAACTTCAATTCCACCGATGGCCCGTCGCTTGGCGCTCCGATCAATGAGGAAGCCTTCCGCTGGACCCTGGCGGCGATGGGCGACGGACCGCGCCGCCGCTTTGAGGAGCTGGGCCAGCCGATGCAGATGCAGCCCGACACCGTGCGTCCGGCGGTTGGTCCGCTGTGGATCTGGAGCTATCCGATTTTCCGTTATCTGCAGCAGCCGCAGGGGTTGGTGTATGGCCTCAGCTGCACGGTGATGAAAACGCCGCTCGACTATCCAATCCGTGCTGCCAGTGGTTTCCACTACTGCCAGCTGCTGTCGCCTGCGGCCGCGATGGAGTGGATCTGTATCGATGGTCTTCGCCTGCGTGCCTCCCATTCTGGCCGTCTGTTTGTGTATGGACCCCTTGCCGGTTTTGATAAAGCAGCGGCCTACTTCGGCCGCTCCTTCGCTCGCCAGACCCGCACTGTGGGCCTGCTGCGCCGGCGCTGATCTGCCTCTCTGATCAAGCGCGGTGCTGTACAGACCGGCCGTGCCGGGGATCACATCGTCGCCAGCCGCGGGTACGGCGGGATCAACGACCAGCGTTGCCTGGTCGCGCTGGGGTGCCCGGGGGCCGTGAGCTTCTCAGGCCCTGCGGTCGGGCGCCAACACCTTTGCTGACCTTTCCATCAACAACAACTTGCTGGTTGGACCTGCAACGATCCGTTCGTGTGCGACCACGTGGCTCTGCAGAGGCCCGCAGCAATCCCTGCATCTCGCCCGCGCAGACCGGGTTGGCCACGGCATCGCAGCCTGAGAACGGCGCCTGATGGCAGGAGCTGGAGGTTCTCTGGCCCCGAGGGGTGATGCCCCTGATCGCGGTTGCTCAGCTGGCATGGTTGTGTCATCCCTTACCGAAACCACCCGGCCTGCTCTGATGGGATGGCGGCATGGCCAAGGCAAGTGTTCCCCTGATCGACCGCCAGCCGCTGGCGGAGCTGAACACCCTGCGTGACGGCCCCGGCTGGCTGCGGCTGGGGTCTCACCTGCTCACGATTGGGCTCGCTGGGGTGCTCTGGCGCCAGGCTTCCCTGCCGCTGGCCCTGCGCCTGGCCGGACTGGTGATCAGCGGCATCGGCCTGGCCACCTGCTTTGCGCCGCTTCATGAGTGCGGCCACCGCACCGTGTTCCGCAGCAAGCGGCTCAACGATGGCGTGGCCTGGCTGATGGGCCTGCTCAGCTTCTACAACGCCAGCTTCTATCGCCGCTACCACCAGTGGCACCACCGCTACACCCACCAGCCGGGCCTCGATCCCGAGCTGGAGGATCCGATACCCACCAGCCTCGGCGGCTACCTGAGAGAAGTAAGCGGTTGGAACTGGTGGACCGGCAAGCTGCGCGGCCACGCTCGGCTGCTGTGGGGTGATCTGAGCGGGATCCCCTACATGAGCCCGGAGCTGATCCCGCAGTTGCGGCGCTCGATCCGGCTGCAGTTCGCCGTCTATGGCGTACTGGCTGCGCTCTCGTTGATCGCCGCCAATGGCTTTCTGCTCTGGAGCTGGCTGCTGCCGCTGGCGATCGGCCAACCCTTCCTGCGGCTGCTGCTGCTGGCAGAACACACCGGCTGCGCCTATGGAGACGACGGCCTCACCAACACCCGCACCACCCTGACCCTCGCTCCTGTGCGCTGGCTGATGTGGAACATGCCGTTCCACGCGGAGCACCACCTCTACCCCTCGCTGCCGTTCCACGCACTGCCCGCCGCCCATCGCTGGATCGGCCCGCGCCTGCAGCACCTGGATCGCGGTTACCTCACCGTGCATCGCGATCTGCTGGGTCGGCTCGCCAGCCTCGGCCAGCCAGCATGAGCGCAGCCGAAACCGAGCTGTTTGAGCTCGGCGATCTGCCGCTGCGCTGCGGTCACACGATCCCCGCTGCGCGCATCGGCTACCTGCAGATCGGCAACCTCAACACCGATCGCTCCAATCTGGTGCTGGTGCCCACGTCGTACGGCGCCAGGCCGGCTGATCTGGCCTGGATCGCCGGGCCGGTGCTCGATCCTGCCTGCTGGTGCATCGTGATCGCCGGCGCCTTCGGCAATGGACTGTCGAGCAGCCCCAGCCATGGGTCGATGGGGCTGGCGGAGCAGGGCTGGGTGGTGAGCCATGCCGACAACATCGCCGCCCAGAAACGCTTGCTGCAGGAGCGCTTCGGTGTGAATCGCCTGCCGCTGATCTACGGCTGGTCGATGGGGGCGCAGCAGGCTTACCAGTGGGCTGTCAGCGATCCGGACATGGTGGAGAGGATCTGCTGCCTGTGCGGGACCGCCCGCACCTCCCCCCACAACCGCCTGTTCCTGCTGAGCCTGCGCCAGGCCCTCACCGCCGATCCCCACTGGACCGGCAGCGGCTTCAGCGGCGATCCGGAGCAGGGCCTGCGCACCTACGCGCTGATCTACGCCAGCTGGGCCGCCAGCCAACCCTGGTTCCGCGGTATCGACGAACCGGTGGAGGTGCATGTGGAGCAGCACTGGCTTCCCCATTACCGCCGCCACGACCCACGCGATCTGATCGCCATGCTCGACACCTGGCTGGCCAACGATGTGGCCGCCGGTGGTGACCTGGCCGCTGCGCTCGCCGGTATCCAGGCTCGCACCGCCGTGGTGGCCTGCGACCACGACCTCTACTTCACGGTTGACGATATGGCCGCCGATGCCGCGGCGATCCCCGGCGCTGCGCTGCATGTGCTGCGCTCCACCCTCGGCCACCGCGCCGGCAATCCCCACAGCAGCCCGCCCGAGCAGCAGCAGCTGCGCCAGATCGTCGAGCAGCTGCTCGACGGCTGATCCCGATCCCTGTCCGCCCGGAGCCTTTCCCCGCCATGACCGATCTCGCCAGCCTGGCCCGCGAACAGGATCTGCGCTTCCTGCTCATCTCCTTCACCGATCTGTTCGGCATCCAGCGGGCCAAGCTCGTGCCCGCCGCGGCGATCCCCGCCATGGCCGCCGATGGCGCCGGCTTCGCTGGTTTCGCCGCCTGGCTGGATCTGAGCCCTGCCGATGGCGATGTGATGGCGATCCCCGATCCGCGCAGCCTGATGCCGCTGCCCTGGCAGCCGGAGGTGGGCTGGGTGGCCGCTGAGCTCACCCTCAACGGCGAGCCGATGGAGCAATGCCCGCGCCGATTGCTGCGCCGCCAGCAGCAGCGGGCCGCAGAACTGGGCTACGAGCTCCGCAGTGGCGTGGAGGCGGAGTTCTTCCTGCTGCAGAGCGATGGCAACGCCATCGCCGATCCGGCCGACACCCAGGAGAAGCCCTGCTACGACCAACTGGCCCTGATGCGCCGCTACCCACTGATCTCGACGTTGCTCTCCGGGATGGAGCAGCTGGGCTGGGGCCCGTACCAGGCGGATCACGAGGATGCCAACGGCCAGTTCGAGCTGAACTGGACCTACGCCGATGCCCTCACGACCGCCGATCGCCATGCCTTCTTCAAGGTGATGGTGAAGTCGCTGGCAGAGGCCGAGGGGCTGCGGGCCAGCTTCATGCCCAAGCCCTTCGGCGCGCTCACCGGCAACGGTTGCCACACCCACCTCTCGCTCTGGGATGCCCAGGGCCGCAATGCCTTCCACGACCCCAGCGGCGAGCTGGGGCTCTCGCCGCTGGCCTATCACTTCCTCGCGGGGCTGATCGCCCATGCCCCGGCACTCTGTTGTCTCACCAACCCCACGGTGAACAGCTACCGGCGGCTGGCGGCACCACCCACCACCTCTGGCGCCACCTGGAGCCCGGCCGGTGTGAGCTTCACCGGCAACAACCGCACCCATATGGTGCGCATCCCCGATGGCCAGCGCCTGGAGCTGCGGCTGCCGGATGGCTCCGCCCACCCCTACCTGCTGCAGGCGGCCGTGTTGGCGGCGGGGCTCGATGGGGTGCAGCGCCAGCTCGATCCCGGCCCGCGCCACGACAACGACAACTACGCCGCACCGCTCGCCCCCGGCAGCTGCACGCCCCTGCCTGCGTCGCTGGGCGAGGCCCTCGAGGCCTTTGCCGCTGATGCGGTGCTGCGGGAGGCGCTTGGTGAGCCCTTCTGCCAGGCCTACGAGCGCCTGCGCCGCCGCCAGTGGAATGCGTACCGCAGCGAGGTCACAGGGTGGGAGCGCAGGTCGGGCCTGGATGGTTGATCCTGGAGGGCGGCTGCAGCGCCACCCGCCCCTGATCGCCCGACATCTATGGGCCGAAAACCGGGAACCCGCTGCCGACGACTGACCTGGAGGACAAAGGTGCGCGGCTCCCGCTCCAGTGCAGCCATCCGATCCAACGGCCGGCTTCCAGGAATGCCCGGATCCCCATCAGGCGAAGGGCGGGACGAGCAGGGAGGCACTACCGCGATCAGCGCCTGTCGAGCCATCGGATCAAGGGGTCCGTAGGCATCCAGATGGTTCGTGAAATAACCAACCGCCGCGTCTGGGGCAAAGGGCCAATCACTGCCGAACAGAACATGATCGGGCTTGGCGAACGCCAGCAGACTTGGCCGGGCTGTCGGGCTGCCCGAGAGGGCGGTATCGAAGTTAAAAGGAACGGAAGTCGTCCAGGACGGCATCCAGCGTCGGGCCGAGCTCACCCGCAATGGCGATCGCCATGCGGTGGTTGGCATAGGGGACGAATCCTCCGGTGTGGGAAAGAATGATGCGAAGCTCCGGATGACGCCTTACGCAGCCATGGGCCATGAGTTGATAGGCGCCCGGGTTGTGTCGAGCAGGTCATCAGCCGGAACTGCGGATTCCTGGAACACCGGCACAGGGCAGGTCACAAGGATGAATAAGAAACACTGCCAGGCGACGGGCCAGTTCCTCCAGCAAAGGTTCATGGCCTGGATCGCCCAGATAGGTGCCGTGGGTGTTGGCCAGAAGAATCACGCCAGAGGCCTTGAGCACATCGAAGGCATAGCCGACCTCCTCCAGGGAACCGTCAACATCAGGGAGGGGGAGGGTGGCAAAAAGCCGAACCGCCTGGGATGACCAACGGCAACCTGGGCCGAGAATTCGTTCACCCGCCTGGCCCAGGCCCTGGCTTCATGATTTTCCCTGGAATCGGACCTTAGATGCACTCCTGGCATCGAAACCGACAGGATGCCCGCCGCGATCTCATGGCGATCCATGAGTTCGATCGTGGCAGCAGCCGACCAAGCCGGAAAGGGGGTGCCCCGGCATCATCGACGCCCTTCTGTTGCAGCCACTCAACATAACTTGGAGGAAGGATATGTTGATGAATGTCGATTCGACGATGGGCCATGGTTGCGATTCAGCGCTGATGGAGCAGCCGATGGATTGGCATCTTGATGATGGGACGAGGCCTTGGCCCGATCCAGACAAGCTCTGGTCTGCAGTCGCTGCCGCCAGCTCAGCCCGGCTGTGCCAACTCCACAGACCGTCTCTCACGGGCTCGATGTTCAGCTCGGCGCGCCATTCTTCGATGGGAGGCTCCAGGCCCTCTTCAGATTTGACGGGGAACAGCGGTTTGGCTTGACGGATAATGGGGATGCCTTGGGTGATGAGATCAAAGTTGTATTGAAGGGGTTCCAGGCTGCCTTTGGCCAGTGGGGCTGTCGCAAAGGTCAGGAAGGAACCGAGCAGGCAGGTGGGCTGGAACTGGGATGCTGAATCTGGTCGATCGACACAGAGATCACGCCGAACTCGCCGCAATCACCAAGGCTGAATCCGGTGAGGATGTGATGCAGGTCATGGGTTTTGCGCAACCGCTGGATGATGTAGTCGATATCATTTCTGATCTCGCTTCCGATAACTGGCGATCACAGTTCAGGGTGCTCAGGGCTTTTGCGTCCGTCCACCCCAGGGAATCCTTGGGATATTGCAGGCGGATCAACGACCTGCTCCCTGGGGGCCGTGATCGCAGGGGGTGGAGGGCCACTGAGCCTGGCGGTATTTCTGGAGGTCACTGGCTGGGAAAGGCGGCTGTCCGACGACAATCCGATTGAGGGGGGCGCCCATCAACCTGATTGACACCAGACAGGCGGCACCAGGCCGCGGCCGCCGATCGGCTGCATAGACCCGCCCGATGTGGTTCACACCCCAGCCAGCACCTTGGCCTCCTCCTCAGCGCTCACGACACGGCCTGAGTCTTCGAACCCTTCGATCTGATCGAAGTTGAGGTAGCGGTAGAGCTCGGCGCCTTTGGGATTGATCTTGGCGGCGGCGATGGCCAGGTATTGGTCCTTGGTGGGGATGCGGCCCAGCTGCGCGCACACGGCGGCCAGTTCGGCGCTGCCCAGATACACCTGGGCGCCGTTGCCGAGGCGGTTGTTGAAATTGCGGGTGCTGGTGGAAAACACGGTGGTGTTGTCTTCGACCCGGGCCTGGTTGCCCATGCAAAGGGAACAGCCAGGCATCTCCATACGAGAACCTGCCTTCTCAAAGATGGCGTAGTAGCCCTCCTGCCTGAGCATCTCCTCATCCATGCGGGTGGGGGGGCACACCCACAGACGGGCGCTGTTCTCGCCCTGGCCTTCCAGCACGGTGGCGGCGGCGCGGTAGTGGCCGATGTTGGTCATGCAGGAGCCGATGAACACCTCATCGATCGGCTTGCCGGCCTCCTCGCTGAGCAGCTTGACGTTGTCCGGATCGTTGGGGCAGGCGAGGATCGGCTCGGTGATCTGATCGAGGTCGATGTCGATCACGGCGGCGTACTCGGCATCCGCATCCGCCTCCAGCAGCACCGGGTTGGCCAGCCAGGCCTCCATCGCCTTGATGCGGCGGGCCAGGGTGCGGGCATCGCCGTAACCGCGGGCGATCATGTTCCTGAGCAGCGCCACATTGCTGCGCAGATACTCACTCACCGTGTCCACGCTGAGCTTGATCGTGCTGCCGGCGCAGGAGCGTTCCGCTGTGGCGTCGGTGAGCTCGAACGCCTGCTCCAGCTTCAGATCCGGCAGGCCCTCGATCTCCATGATCCGGCCGTTGAACACATTCTGCTTGCCCTCCTTGGCCACGGTGAGCAGGCCCTGCTGAATGGCCACGTAGGGGATGGCGTTCACCACATCGCGCAGAGTCACGCCCGGTTGCAGCGAGCCGGTGAACTTCACCAGCACCGATTCGGGCATGTCGAGCGGCATGGCGCCGATGGCCGCGGCGAAGGCCACCAGGCCGGAGCCGGCCGGGAAGGAGATGCCCAGGGGGAAGCGAGTGTGGCTGTCGCCGCCGGTGCCCACGGTGTCGGGCAGGAGCATGCGGTTGAGCCAGCTGTGGATGATGCCGTCGCCGGGACGCAGGGCCACGCCGCCGCGAGAGGCCATGAAATCGGGCAGCTCGGCGTGGGTTTTGAGGTCCACCGGCTTGGGATAGGCGGCGGTGTGGCAGAAGCTCTGCATCACCAGGTCGGCGCTGAAGCCCAGGCAGGCCAGGTCCTTCAGTTCGTCGCGCGTCATCGGGCCGGTGGTGTCCTGGCTGCCGACGCTGGTCATGCGAGGCTCGCAGTAGGTGCCGGGGCGCACGCCCTGGCCCTCGGGCATGCCGCAGGCGCGGCCTACCATCTTC
>JBEBCC010000104.1:0-15533 GCA_041158125.1 Cyanobacteriota bacterium | reverse complement strand
CCGTCGAAATACTGCAGCTTGGGTAGGGTGCCGCCTTGACGCAGATCAGCCTTGTTGAGCGGGGCATCGACCCCTCCGTCACCACTTGCATCACGGAGAGCCAGGAGAACGAGCTGCCCGGAAGCACCAGAGACCTCAAAGACAGCGTATTTAGAGACTTCGTTGACGATGGGGCTGGTGACAGTCAGCGCGCGGTCATCATCCAAGCCGAGAGCGGCGGCGGGGCCATTGTTCGTTAAAGGAGTACCAGGGACGTTGTTGCCAGTGAAGGACCACGTGGTACCGATGCCGTCATCCTTGATCGTTCCGGTTCCTGTGACGGTCTTCCGGCCGGTGTTGGTGACATCCAGCAGGAAGGTTTCAGGCCCATCGAGTGCCTTTTCATCCTCAGCAGAGATATCAACACGGACGAGAAGTTTGCCGCTGGCAAGGACCGCCGGCGGATTTTGTGGATCATAGTCTAGCCAATTAGCACCGTCGAAATACTGGAGCTTGGGAAGGGTGCCATTTTGACGCAGATCAGCCTTGTTGAGCGGGGCATCGACCCCACCATCGCCACTTGCATCACGTAGAGCGAGGAACGCGAGCTGACCGGGAGCACCAGAGACCTCCAAGACAGCGTAGTCGGAGCCTTCATTGATCGTTGGACTGGTGACTGTCAGGGCACGGTCGTCATCCAGAAAAGAGGGGTAACCGCTGTCGGCTGGCTTGTTGGCGATACCAGTTGTATTGGTTGCAAGGTAGATATCACCAAAGCCTTCATCATTAATGGTGCAGAAGCCTGTGGTTGCGTTCCCATCACTGGTAATGGCAGTCAAGGAGAAGCTTTCATTGCCTTCCCGAAGTTGATCTTGCTTGATTTTGACGCGCACCAACAGCTGACCGCTGGGTTGAATTGCGGTCAGGGTGGGCGAGGTGTAAGGCACCCACTTGGCTATGCCTTCGTCGTAGCACTCAAGCGAGTTCAGGACATCGGCACTGGGGCCAGTGAGGTCTGCTTGTGGATCTGCCGCAGGGCCATTGTTGCCGAGCGCAAGTGAAACACTGACGCCAACTTGACCGGTTACTGTGAAGACCGCGTACTCTGACGCTTCGTTCACATAGAGATTATTGATATCAACAAAGCCGGCGGCTCCGTTGATCTTGACATTCAGGACAGCAATGTCCTCAGCGGTGCCATCGGCGACCGTGTAATTGAAGCTGTCGACCAAGGACTCACCAGGCTTCAGCGCATTGACTGCGACATTAGCTTGATCGACTGTGTAGGTCCAGTTACCTTGATTGTCGAGAGTGAATGTGCCGTAAGTTCCCTTCAGCGCAGAGCCAAGGCTTCCGGAATTACCACTGCCCTCAGAGGAGCCTGTGCGGAAGGATTTGACCGTGAAGCCAGCATTGTCAAAATCGGAATCGTTCCTTAGAACATTGCCGCTTGGATTGAAGCCGGCGATCGGGGCGCTTGGGCTGCCTCCACTGGCAAAGGCGATCGTGTTGTCATCAAGGCCACGGGGGGCGTCGTTGGTGCCATTGATCTGGATGGTCAGGGTGGTGAGATCTGGCTGGCCAAGTCCGTTGCTGATCTCATAACGGAAGACATCTTTAAGTGTGTCTCCGTCGTTGAGTGCTTGGACAGTGGGGTCGACTTGGTTGATGACATAGCTATAGCCTCCATTCATATCAATCAACAGGTAGCCATAAAGGCCGTTGATCTTCACACTCGACCCTGTTGTCGGTATGGCAGTGAGAGCAGAAGCCCCAGAGCTTGCAGCACCGGTGACAGTATTGGTGCCACCGTTTGCATTGTCATTGGTGAGGACATTGCCAGCGGCAGTTGTGCCCGGGGTTGCGTTGAGGAACGGGCCACCGGCTTCGATCGCGGGGCCGCCAAAATCCTCAACTGCATTCGGATCCTGAGCCGAGATGAGGGTAGTCGTTCCCAGGACATTGATGGTCAGAACGGCGCTGGACGTGCAGCCCAGTTGATCCTGAACGGTGTAGGTGAACTGATCGATGCCTTGATCACCGCTGCCCAGGCTCGGGTTATTCGCATAGGGCGTGTAGACATAGGAGCCCCCGACAAAAAGCTCCAGCACACCATAAGCGCCGTTAACGATTGTACTTTCAGCAGCAGTGACGCCGCTGGTGGCAGTAAATGCTAGAGGCGTCGACAGCGGCTGGACTGGTTTGTCCACAACAATAATTGTGACATCGCCGCTTGTGTTGTATTTGACCTCAAGGATTTTTGTGTCACTGGTAACACCGGCGCCCGTGACTGTCATGCCCACTGCGACGGTGCCGGTTACCCCGGTCAAACCAGCGATTTCAGTCGCCGTGAGAGAGGAGGATGAAGTTACTGTGGACGTTTTATAATTACTTGTGCCGTCTTCGTTCTTAGCGAAACCAAGTGTCGTGTTCGCAGCAAGGGTGTAGGCGGATCCTCCACTCTGTGCAATTGCGCCTGACAGCGTAAATGTATTATTGACCGTATCGATGCCTGCAACATAAAGCTGTTTTCCAGAGGCATCTTGCAAGGGCGACTTGCCAACGCCCTCCATGACGTAGTAGCCCAGCTTCACACTTGAATTCAGAGCCGAGAAGCTCAGAACAGTTACAGAATTGGGGGACGCAGTCGCTCCCACAAAGCCCGTCGCGCCACCTGTAATTGCAACTGTTTTGATATTTAAGAGATCACCTGCATCGACATCGCTGTCGTTATTCAGAACATTACCTGTCGCCTTGCTGCCGAGCGGATCGGTGCTGGTATACTGCTTGGTATTTGTATTGGCAAGCTGAGATTCTTTAGCTGTATTGAAATCATCGCGGGCCAAGGGGTCATCGTTTGCGCCATCGACTTTGATCGTCAGCGTTGTTGTCGACGTGCGGCCGCTACCGTCCACCATGGTGTAGGTGAACACATCGTTGACTGAGGTGCCCGTGGGAAGGGCAGCGACTGTGCTGTCAGCGTTGGCCACGGTATAGGCATAGGAACCATCGGCACCGATCGAGAGGGTGCCATAGACCCCGATGACCTGGGTGGCACTCACGGCTGAGGTGCTGCCAGCGGCAACCGACTGTGTTGGCAGGTTGTTGCCAATGCCAATGGTGGTGACACGCGTTCCTGCCTGTGCTGCATCGTTGTTTAGAACGTTGCCTATAGGATCGATGCCTGTAATCTTGCAGCCGATTTCCTGCGCGATGTTGGTATCAGCTGTTGCCACCGGTGCGGCGGCTGGAGCAGGCAGCAACGAGTTCAGTGCCGTGTCGACGCGGTCGGAGGATGAACCGATCGTGCCTGATTTGAATTCATTCTCCTTGCCGGCAACGACCAGCACAAAGCCCGTGTTGTCAGCCGTGGAGCCATCACCATCAGCGTTGCCATCGGCCTGGGCCAATGCCAGCGAGGTGAAGTCAACGTCAGTCCAGCAGTAGAAGCCAACGACGCTGCCCTGGATTTTGATCGGTCGACTGATCCAGACGTAATACGTTATGCCGTTAATCAGCAGGGCTGATGCGGAGACATCGTTGCCGCTGAATTTCTGCCCACCGGTGCCGTCGTTGATGGCAACGCTTCCCAGGGGGACAAGCGGATCGAACGTGTGGAGGTTCTGTTCTTTCCCAGCCTCGTTGGTGACTTTGTAAGCCGTGGAGAATGTGTAGCTGGCCAGCTGGTATGGCCATTCCTGCAGGGATTGAGCCGCCCAGGGGGCTGAGGGCGCCAGTTGGCTCGTGGGATGGCTCAGTTGCCAGTTGCTGCTCTGGCCAATGCGGCCCAAACGATCACGGCTGGTCCAGACACTGGCACCGGTGAGCTCCTCCAGCAAGGCCACAAAGCCCTGATCGCAGCCGACTTCGCAGCTCCAGAGAGCGATGTGGCCGACTTGCCACTCACTCAGCTGAGCCGCGTTGGCGATCAGGCTGGTGGCTGTGATCCACTGGCCGCCGATCTGGAACGCGCCGGCACGGCCGTGGGCCACCAGGTGGAGTGTCTGCACCGGCTGCCCCTGCAGGCGGCGCTCCGCGAGAGCCTCAGTGATGGCAGCCAGGGGCGCGGCGCAGTGACGCAGGCCTTCAACCTCCTGCTGCGCACTGGAGAGCAGTTGGGCGATCTGGGGACAGAGCCCATCGGCGACGATGAGCTCGGATCCGAGCGGCTTGAGCTCGACAAGGCTCTGGTTTACCGAGGAACGCACTGTGCTGACCATGCGAAGAAGTTGGTTGGCGTGCACTCCCCTCAGCCGCCTGGGTCAGGAAGTTCACAGTATCTAATGGATTTTGCAGTCTACCGCGAAACCTTCCAACTACCCAGGCGAGTAGCTGTTGCCTGCTGAAACGGTGATTGCCCGCGCTGTTGACCCTGGGCGCCATTGCTTTGCGCAAAGCGCAATGAGAACCATGAGTCCAGACTGCCTGCGTTCAAGGCAGCAGCGGTTTCGGCGGTGCCACCAGGCCAAGCAGCACCAAACTGATGGCGGCACGGGTGCGGCTGTGCAGGTTCAACTTCTGGTACACCTGCTTGAGGTGGTACTTCACCGTATCGGTGGCCAGATGCAACACCTCGCCGATGGCGCGATCGTTGTGGCCGTTCACCACCTCCTGCATCACCTCCAGCTCCCGCGGCGTCAATCCCGGGTCGCGACCACGGCGACTTCCATGCAGCTGCTGGGCAATCTTCGGCTCAAGATAGACCCCACCCTGGCTCACAGTTCTGAGGGCTGCCATCACATGACCGGAGCCTATTTCTGACTCCAGAACGATGCCATCGCTATGGGTTTTCACCGCCTCCTCGAGCAAGGCGCGGTGATCGTACTGGAGAAACAACAAGCTGCGCAGCTCTGGCAGCATCGCCTTGGCCTGCACCACCAGTTCCAGCCCCGAGCCCTGCTCCAGCAGCTGCGTGCTCACCAGCAGAGTGGGGGCCTTGTGGCGACAGATGTCCAGCGCTTCCTGCAGTGTTGTGCAGGCCCCCGCCAGTCGATCCGGCATCAGGCTGTCGCCCTGATAGCGCCCTCGCTCGGCCCTGACCCACAACGTTGCCAGCAGGCGGCTCTGGCAACAGAACAGGATCCGCTCCCCCTCGAGCAGCTGATCGAGAGTCCCCCGCGGCGCCGCATGCGACAGATAGGTGATGACGGCGTCCAGTGCTGCAGCCAGGCCCTGAAAGCCAGTCTAGGAATGGGATGCTGTGTTGTCCTCGCTGGCAGACCGCCACCGTTGGCGCAGGAGCTCCGAGGCCGTCAGGCCGTGCTGGGCTCGGAAGTCTCGGCTGAAGGAGGACAGATTGGTATAACCGCAGCTCTGGGCGATCTGCCACACGCCCTCGCCCGGTTGCGGGTTGTTCAGCCGCGTGCGTGCACGCTCCAGTCGCCGCTGACGCAGCCACTGCATCGGTGTGCAGCCATAGCGCTGGCGAAACTGATATTGCAGGGTGCGCCGCGAGCATCGGGCCTGTGTTTCCAGGTCGCTCAGGCTGATCGGTTGATCCAGGTGGGCCTCGATCCAGGCCAGAAGATCGCCCAGCTGCCCCGGGCTGGGTTGGCTGCTGTGGCGCTCCGATCGCCCCGTCGCCAGCTGCCGCAGCTCCGGCAGCAGCAGCAGCACCGTGAGGCGGATCAGCAGGTCGTCCAGCCGCAGCATGGGCAGCGCGCCTGGCCCCGCCTGCAGGGCTTGATCGGCACTGGTCAGGGTGCGATACACACAGGCCACCAGTTCCCGCTGGCCGGCCTGGTGCCAGAGCAACCGCTGCGGCTGCAGCAGCGCTTGTGCCAGGTCGCGGCCGATGCCGTCCGGGCCAGCCATGGTGACGGCGGTGCGGATCAGCTGATCGGCTGCGATGTTCAGCGAGACACCGCACGTCACCGTGTTCTCCAGCCGCAGGGATGCCGGCGGTAGGAACAGCACGGAGCACCCACCGGGTTGTCGTAGGTGCGGCCCTCGCAGCTCCAGAGGCCATTGCCGTTGTACGGCAGCAACAGTTGGCAGGCCTGGTGCGCCTCGGTGCTGACGCTGATGGCCGAACCCTCTGTGGCCACGGCAGTCACCGCCCCCAGATTGACCACAGCCGTGCGGTTGTGGAAGGGACGGTGAGCATCTCTGGGTTCAAAGATGCTCACCGGGATGGTGCTACTGACCAGTTCAGCCCACAGCTGCGGATCACTGTGATGGATACCCAGCCCGGGCTGATCAAGAAATGGCAACTCCAGCTGGCCGGGATAGAGCGTTGACGGCATCCAGACCGCAATTCCGGTGGCCTGACACTACCGATCCAGCCATAGCGGACGTGCCGTTGTTCAGCCGATGTAACGCGCTTCGCGCACCCGGCGAGCCCAGCCCAGGGCCTTGAGCAGCTTGATGTGCTGCCAGGTGATATCGAACTCAAACCAGCGCAGGCCATGGCGGGCGCTGGAGGGATGGGCGTGGTGGTTGTTGTGCCAGCCCTCGCCGAAGCTCAGGATCGCCACCCACCAGCAGTTGCGCGAGAGATCCGGGCAATCAAAATTGCGGTAGCCGAAGGCATGGGTGGCCGAATTCACCAGCCAGGTGACGTGGTAAACGAGCACCAGGCGCAGCGGGATCGCCCAGAGCACCAGGCCCAGGCCACCGCCATGCACCTGAGCGGCATTGCCATACCAATAGAGGGCCGCACCAATGGGGATCTGCAGCAGCAGGAACCAGCGATCGAGCCAGCGATAGAAAGGATCCTGCAGCACATCGCCGGTGAAGCGATGCAGCTCCCGCAGGGCCGGGATGTCATGCAGCATCCACTCGCTATGGGCCCACCACAGGCCGCGGGCGGCGTCGTGGTGGTCGTTGGGCTGATCGGAGAACTTGTGGTGGTGGCGGTGCAGACCCACCCACTCGATCGGTCCGCTCTGGCAGGCCAGAGCGCCCATCAGCACCAGCACGCGCTCCACCCATTTCGGGGCCACAAAGCTGCGGTGCGCCACCAGGCGATGCAGACCGAGCGTGACACCGAGCACGGTGGTCCAATACAGGACGGCCAGCGCCACCAGGGCCTGCCAGCTCCAGAACTGAGGCAGCAGAGCGAAAACAGCGCCCACATGCATGACCAGCATGAAGCCGGTGGTGCCCAACTTGTATTTGCGCTGGCTGAAAGGCAGCGGCGCCCGGGGCACCACAAGCGCCGCCCGCATGCGCGCCTCCTGGGCGGCCGTCAGGCCAGCGGCGCCGTCGGCGGCATCCGGCCTGCTGGGGTGGGCCGCCACCGCGGCATCAGGGGCGAGGACCAAAGTTTTCTCCGTGAGGATGCGCAGGCTCCGGTCCGCGGATCAGCCCTCGGAGGGGCCTGGCGCACCACTGGCCTGGGATGCCGGCCGGAGCCAAGACATCAGTGGTCAGAAATCTAGTCGGGGGAAGACCCCGACCCGCGAGACCGTTGCGGGTACCCCCGCAGACGGGCCCGGCCAGGAGGGCGGCGGCAGGGCGGGCAGCATGCGTTGACATCCACACCACAGGCCCGCCATGACCGCCTCCACCTCCGACGCCTCGGCCCGCCGCTGGGCCGCCGCGCAGCTGGAGGAGGCGATCAGCCGCTGCGCATCTCAGGCAGAACAGCGGCGGGCCGAGGTGCGACCGCGGCTGCAGCGGGTGCTCGACGCCTTCGCCGCCGAGCGACTGGGCGTGCATCACTTCGCTTCAGTGAGCGGCTACGGCCATGGCGACCTCGGCCGGGAGGTGCTCGATCGCGTCTTCGCACGGGTGCTGCAGGCGGAAGCCGCAGCCGTGCGCCTGCAATTCGTGAGCGGCACCCACGCCATCGCCGCCGCCCTGTTCGGCGTGCTGCGCCCCGGCGATCGCCTGCTGGCCCTGAGCGGCCGCCCCTACGACACCCTCGAGGAGGTGATCGGCATCCGCGGCAGCGGCCAGGGCTCCCTGGCGGAGTTCGGCATCACCTACGACGAACTGGATCTGCTGCCCAATGGGGCGGTGGATGAGGCGGGCATCGCCGCGGCGCTGGCCGCGCCGACCCGGATGGTGCTGATCCAGCGCAGCTGCGGCTACAGCTGGCGGCCATCGCTGCGGGTGGCGCAGATCGGCCGGCTGGTGGACCAGGTCAAGGCGATCCAGCCCGACTGCCTGGTGTTCGTCGACAACTGCTACGGCGAACTGGTGGAGCTGCAGGAGCCCACCGCCGTTGGCGCCGATCTGATCGCCGGCTCACTGATCAAAAACCTGGGTGGCACGATCGCCCCCACCGGCGGCTACGTGGCCGGCCGCGCCGAGCTGGTGGAGCAGGCCTGCTGCCGGCTCACGGCGCCGGGCATCGGCAGCGAGGGCGGCACCGGCTTCGATCTGCACCGCCTGCTGTTCCAGGGCCTGTTCCTGGCGCCGCAGATGGTGACCGAAGCGCTGCTCTGCGCCGATCTCACCGCCGCGGTGTTCAGCGGCCTGGGCTATGCCGTGAACCCGCTGCCGGGCGCGCCGCGCAGCGATGTGATCCAAGCCGTGCGACTGGGGGCACCCGAGCCGCTCAAGGCAATCTGCCGCGCCTTCCAGGCACGCTCGCCGGTGGGCTCCTATCTCGATCCAGTGCCAGCGCCGATGCCCGGCTACGCCAGCGAACTGGTCATGGCCGGCGGCAGCTTCATCGATGGCAGCACCAGCGAGTTCTCCGCCGATGCCCCACTGCGAGAGCCTTACGTGCTCTACGCCCAGGGCGGCACCCACCGGGCCCACGCCGAGCTGGCCCTGGAACAGGCGCTGCTGGCTCTGGCCGCAGGGGGCTGGTGCGGTCCAGCTGCGGTGAACTGAACCAATCGCCCCGGACTGCCGCGGATCCGACAGACTGACGCGACCCCCGCAGCGGCCCCGACCGATGGCCCTCAGCTACCCCGACGACTGCCGCTACGCCGACAGCCACGAATATGCCCGCCAGGAAGGGGAGCTGGTGCGCATCGGCATCAGCGCCTTCGCGGTGGACCAGCTGGGCGACATCGTGTTTGTGGAGCTACCGGAGCTGGGGGCCTCCCTGAGCCAGGGCAGCAGCTTCGGCTCCGTGGAATCGGTGAAGGCGGTGGAGGATGTGATCGCGCCGATCAGCGGCACGATCGAAGCGCGCAATGAGGCCGTGCTGGCCAACCCCGAGGAGCTGCAGAACGATCCCTACGGCGAAGGCTGGCTGCTGCTGGTGCGCCCCAGTGATCCCACCCAGCTGGACGCCCTGATGGATGCCGCCGGCTACGCCGCCCAGGTGGAGGGCCACTGAGGGCATGGGCGGTTCCAACCCCGGCGACCTCAGCCCCTTTGTGGCCCGGCACATCGGCCCGAGCGAGGCTGAGCAGCGGCGCATGCTCAACGATCTGGGCCTGAACGATCTGGAGCAGCTGGTGGCCGAAGTGGTGCCGGCGGCGATCCGTCTGGAACCGGAGCAGGGCCTGGCGGGCCTGCCTGCCGGCTGCGATGAAGCTGAAGCCCTGGCGGAGCTGGCGGCGATCGCCGCCAGCAACCAGGTGCGCCGCAGCCTGATCGGCCTCGGCTATCACGACTGCGTCACGCCGGCGCTGCTGCAGCGCCATGTGTTCGAGAACCCAGCCTGGTACACGGCCTACACCCCCTATCAAGCGGAAATCAGCCAGGGGCGCCTGGAGGCGCTGCTCAATTTCCAGACGCTGATCAGCGAACTGACCGGTCTGCCGATCGCCAACGCCTCACTGCTGGATGAACCCACAGCTGCGGCTGAAGCGATGGCCCTGAGCCTCAACGCCCGCCGCGACGCCAGTGCCAGCCGCTACCTGGTGGACAGCCAGGTGCTGCCGCAGACCTGGGCCGTCCTGCAGACCCGCGCCGAACCGCTCGGCATCGAGCTGGTGCGGCTGGATCGGCGCCAGGCGGCCAGCTGGAGCGAGCGCTTCAACGGTTGCTTCGGCCTGCTGCTGCAGCTGCCCGGCTGCGATGGCGCCCTCTGGGATCCGGCCGAGCTGATCAGCGCCGCCCGCGCCGCCGGCCTGATCGTGACCGCCGCTGTGGATCCGCTTGCCCAGGTGCTGCTGGCGCCGGTGGGACAGCTGGGCGTGGAGATCGCCGTGGGCAGCAGCCAGCGCTTCGGTGTGCCCCTCGGCGGCGGCGGCCCCCATGCCGCCTTCTTCGCCACCACCAGCACCCACCAGCGCCGCATCCCCGGCCGCCTGGTGGGGCAATCGCGGGATGCCGAAGGCAGACCGGCCCTGCGCCTGGCCCTGCAGACCCGCGAGCAGCACATCCGCCGCGACAAGGCCACCAGCAACATCTGCACCGCCCAGGTGCTGCTGGCGGTGATGGCCGGCTTCTATGCCGTGCACCACGGCGCCGATGGGCTGGCGGCCATCGCCCGGCGGGTGCTGCGGCTGCGGGAGCTGCTGCGACGCGGCCTCAGCTCGATCGGCCTGGAAGCAGAGCCCGGTACCGGCTTCGACAGCCTGCGGGTCGTGACACCGTTGGCACCGCAGCTGCTGGCCCAGGCCGAGGCGGCCGGCTTCAACCTGCGGGCCGAGACAGCCGACGGACCGTGTGCCCCCGGGCCGGATGCCACGGCCCTGGCCATCAGCCTCGATGAACGCTCCAACCGCAGCGAACTGGTGGCGCTGCTCGCTGCCCTGCAGACGGCCCTGCGCACGGGCGACAGCGACGGCTGCAGCGCGGCTGGCACAGCCGGCGTAGCCATGGCAGAAGGCCTGGCCATTCTGGAGGCGGAACTGGACACCGAGCTCGCCCACGCCGGCGCCGGCGCCGCCCCGGAGCTGTTGCTCTGGGCAGAGGCGGTGCCGCAACGCCGCCAGCCCTGGCTGCAGCAACCGGTGTTCCAGCGCCACCGCAGCGAGAGCGATCTGCTGCGCTACATCCAACGGCTGGTATCGCGCGACTTCTCGCTGGTGCACGGGATGATCCCGCTCGGCAGCTGCACGATGAAGCTCAACGCCGCCGCCGAGCTGCTGCCGGTGAGCTGGCCCGCCTTCGCCGGCCTTCACCCCTTCGCCCCCGCCGCGCAGCAGGCCGGCTACCAACGCCTCTGCGACGACCTGGAGCGCTGGCTGGCGGCGATCACCGGCTTCGCGGCGGTGTCGCTTCAGCCCAATGCCGGCTCCCAGGGCGAGTACGCCGGCCTGCTGGTGATCCGCGCCTGGCACCGGAGTCGCGGCGAAGGCCACCGGCATCTCTGCCTGATCCCCACCAGCGCCCACGGCACCAACCCGGCCAGCGCCGTGATGGCCGGCTTCACGGTGGTGCCGGTGGCCTGCGACGGGCAGGGCAACATCGATCAGGCCGACCTGGCCGCCAAGGCCGAGGCCCACGCCAGCGAGCTGGCGGCGCTGATGATCACCTACCCCTCCACCCACGGGGTGTTTGAACCGGGCATCAGCGAGATCTGCGCGCTGGTGCACCGCTGCGGCGGCCAGGTCTACCTCGATGGCGCCAACCTCACCGCCCAGGTGGGCCTGGCCAAGCCGGGGCTCTATGGCGCCGATGTCTGCCACCTCAACCTGCACAAGACCTTTTGCATCCCCCACGGCGGCGGCGGCCCGGGGGTGGGGCCGATCGCGGTGGCGGCGCACCTGGAACCGTTCCTGCCGGGCCATCCCCTGGCGGCGAACTGCGGCGGCAGCGCGGCGATCGGCCCGGTGAGCGCGGCCCCCTGGGGCAGCGCCGGCATCCTGCCGATCAGCTGGATGTACATCCGGATGATGGGCGGCGCCGGTCTGCGCCGCGCCAGCGCCATGGCTCTGCTGGCGGCCAACTGGCTGGCGGAGCGGCTGGATCGCCACTACCCGGTGCTGTTCCGGGGCGCCGACGGGCGGGTGGCGCACGAGTGCATCCTCGATCTGCGACCACTGCGGCGCAGCGCCGGCCTGGAGGTCGATGACCTGGCCAAACGGTTGATGGATTACGGCTTCCATGCACCCACCGTGAGCTGGCCGGTGGCCGGCACCGTGATGGTGGAGCCCACCGAGAGCGAGGGACTGGCGGAGCTGGAGCGCTTCTGCCTGGCGATGGAAGCGATCCGGACCGAGGCAGCGGCGATCGAAGCGGGCGCCTGCGATCCGCTCGACAACCCGCTCAAGCGGGCGCCGCACACCCTGGCGGCCGTCACCGACGACGCCTGGGAGCGGCCCTACAGCCGCAGCAGCGCCGCCTTCCCGGCCGGTGAGGCGCAGCGGGCGGACAAGTTCTGGCCCGCGGTGGCCCGGATCGACAACGCCTACGGCGACCGCAACCTGGTGTGCACCTGCCCCTCCGTGACAGACCTGGCGACGCCCAGCCGCTGAGGGCCGATTACCATTTCATCCATTAGAGAAAAACTGCGGAATTTTTTTCCGCCGTTGCCCTTGCCTTTCCAGCAGGATCTGCTGCAACTGCAGACACCGCTGCTCAGCTGTCGCCCATGACCCCCGACGATCCGAACAGCACAACCGGCCCGATCGCGGCACAGCTGCCGCCGATCCCCGGCTCCCAGACCCTGCGGGTGGACGGCACCAACGTGGTGCGCGTGCCCTTCGGGGTGCGCCAGGCCCGCCGCAGCCGCCCCGCCCGCCCAGAGCGCTGGGCCACGGTGGTGCTGCCCTTCCAGAGCGGCGGTGGCTCCACACCGCCACCACCGCAGGCCGCCTGAGGCCCAGCCCGCGCTCAGTAATGGGCGCCGCTGCGGCGCTGGTGCACCGCCGTCGTGGCTGCGGCATCCAGGAGGCTGCCAGCCTGCACCTGGGCATAGAGGAGCCAGTGGTCGCCGCATTCCATGCGCTGCTGGACGCGGCACTCCAACCAGGCGAGCGCCTCCGTTAGCAGCGGTTGACCGCTGGGGCTCTGGTCCAGCGTCAACCCGGCGAAGCGATCGGCACCGGGAGCAAAGGGTTGCAGGAATTGCTTCATCGGGCCGGTCTCACGACCAGCGGCCAGGACGTTCAGGGCGAAGACATCACCCACGTGCAGCAGGGCCTCCACGGCGCGGTCGCGGGCGACGGCCACCGTGAGACCCGGCGGGGAAAAACTGGCCTGGCTGACCCAGCTGGCCACCATGGCGCCCGTCAGCGCCTGATCGTCGCTGCCCTTGCGGGTGGTGAGCACGCACAGAGAGCCCACCACACGGCCAAGAGCCTGCACGGCCGGGTTGGTGGCACTTTCACTCAGACCGCCGCCACCGGCGCCGGCGCGGCGCTGGGCGCGGCGCTGCTCGGCCAGCAGGCTGCGGCCGAGGGCGGTGCCGGTTTCCTCGCAGGCCTTGAGGGTGGCGGGATCCGGGCTGAACTTCACCTTGATCGGCTCAAAGGCGAAGCGGAAACCTCCATCGCGCAGCTTGCTCTCGAGCAGATCGAGCGCCTCCCCGCTCCAGCCAAAGCTGCCGAACACCCCCACCGGTCTGGCGCGATCGCCCTCCGCCAGGAGCGTTCCCAGGGCCGAAACAATCGGCGTGGGGGCATGGCCTCCAAGGGTGGGGGAGCCAATCAGCACCGCATCACAACCGCGGATCGCCTCCAGCAGCCGCTCGGGGGATGTGAATTCGCAGTTGATGCTCTCCACCCGCACACCGGTGCGGGCGACGCCCTGGGCGATCGCATCGGCAATGGCGGCGGTGTTGCCATAGGCGCTGGCAAACAGCAACGCCACCGACAGGCGTGCGCGATCCAGGGTTTCACCCCAGCGGCGATAGTCGACCAGCAGGCTGCGCCAGCTCTCGGCGATCGCCGGACCATGACCGGGGGCAATCGTGCGGATCGGCAGGTCATCGAGCCGGTTCAGCACCGCTTCCACCTGCCGCGCCATCGGCGCCATCAGGCAGTCGTAGAAGTAGCGGCGATCCTCCTCGCTGCTGCTGCGACTGGCTTCAGCCCAGGCCTCGCTGCAGAGATGGGCGGCGAAGAACTTACCGCTCATCAGCAGGCCGGTGCGCTCCTCAAAGGCCAGCAGGGCATCGGGCCAGCGCGGCGTGGGGGCCGCCAGCAGGCTGAGGCTGTAGCGATCGGGACACGCGAGACGCTCCTCACCGCGCACAACCGTGATCGGAGGCAGAGGCGGCAGCGCTTCGGGCTCCGGGGTGGCGGCAGCGCCAGGCGGTTGAGGGCGGCGCTGGTGCCAGAGATCACGCAGCAGCTGGGCGGCGGGATTGGAGGTGATCAGCCGCAACTGGCTCCAGCCGCGGGCCAGAGCCTGCAGCAGGGCCACCCGATTGGGGTTGACATGGCCCACCACCACCTGCAACTCCTGCTCCGCCGGCACGAGCTCCGCCAGCTGGGCCAGAAAGGGCTCGGCGAAGGATGCGCCGGGGGGGTGCACCAGCAGGGGAGCCGGACCGGAAAGAAACAGAAAGCTGTTGGCGCTGGTGCCGCGCTCGAGGCCGTACTCCAGCTCGAAGCGCAGGCGGCGCGGACTGAGGCAGCGCAGGCAGAGCAGGCCGGGCTCCAGCGGCAGCTGGATCACGCGGCGCTGGGACGCCGCGTCACCGGGGGCGGTGCTGGCCAGGGAGACGGCGCTATCCATCAGTAGTGGTTCCCCACTTTGCGGTGGTGAACGGCTGTGGACGCCTCCGTATCGGAGACGTTGCCCTGCTCCACTTCGGCGTAGATGATCCAATGGTCGGGCCCCTCCAGGCGCTGGGCGACGCGGCAGCCGAGGAAAGCCAGGGCATCGGCGAGCACCGGCCCACCGGCAGCGACACCCTCCAGGGTGCTGATGCCGGCAAAGCGATCAGCACCGGGCGGGAAACGCCTGAGGAAGTGGCGCAGCAGCAGCTGGTGGTTGTCGTCGCGCAGGATGTTGAGCACGAAGCGATCACCCACCTGCATCAGCGCCTCAATGGCGCGGTCCTTGGCGACAGCCACGCTGATGCCCGGCGGGTTGAAGCTGGCCTGACTCACCCAGCTGGCCACCATCGCCGAGGCGCGCTCCTCCTGGCGGGCGGTCACCACATACAGGCCACCGGAGAGGCGACCGAGCGCCTTGTCGAGATCGCCGTCGAGGGCTTTCATCGCAGCGATGGCCTTGGCGCGGGTGAGCAGCTGGCCCAGGTCGGTGCCGGCCTCCTCGCAACGCTGGTAGTCGTTGCCATCCGGCACCTGGCGGATCCGCAGCGGCTCGAATGCCTCCTTCTGACCAAGGCTGCGCAACTGCGCGGCCACGGTGTCGATCGGCTCATCATTGCCGCCATAGGCGTCGTAAACGGCAACCCACTGCTTGGGACTGAGGGCCGCCAGCAGCGTGCCGATCGAGGCCTGCAGGTCGGCATCGGCGCCGGCGGGCCAGGTGGGCACCACCACGGCGCTGGCCTCACCGACGAGGGCGCTGAGCTCCTGCGGATCGGTGGCGCGCAGATCAACGAGTTGCACCTGGGCCTCAGCCTTGCCGATGCCGCGGGCGATGGCCTGGCAGAGGCGATCGCAGAAACCGTATTGGCTCACGTAGCAGACGGCGGCATAGGCCTCACCCTTGCTGCGGCCCTCGCTCCAATCGCGGTAGTCCGAGAGCCAGAGGCTGAGGTGATGGCGCAGCAGCGGACCATGGCCCACGGCGATGGTGTTGATCGCCGGCAGCGCATCCATGCGCTTCATCGCCTG
>JBEBCC010000103.1:0-6389 GCA_041158125.1 Cyanobacteriota bacterium | reverse complement strand
CTCAGGGGAATGTTGTGCGGCCGGTTCGGCTCCCCGCCGCGGTGGTTCGGAGCCCCGCCCCCAGGGGCGGCCTGCCCCACACCGCAGTTCGGTTCCCCTCATGGAGCCTGCGCCCCGGCGTCCATAGGGTCTGGCCATCCGCAACGCAGGCCATGCCTCCGGAATTCGCCCAGCAGATGCAGCAGCTGTTCGCCCGCCAGATGGCGGTGGCGTTTCTGCACCACTGCGCTCGCCTCGATGCTCCCGTGAGCCTGGTGAATCGACGGATCGAGGCTCTTGAGAGTGCGGTGAGTCAGGGGTCGGCCGATGCTCCCGCGACTGCCGCTCAGGCCAGTGCGGATGCTCGGGCGCTGGAGGCCGAATTCATCCTCGAGCCCTGAAGCCTGTGATCTCAGCAGGCCGTTCAGCGGGGGTGCTGCTGCATCAGCCGCTGCACCTCACCGGCGTGATAGCTGCTGCGGGTGAGCGGTGTGCTCACCACCTGCAGGAAGCCGAGCTGCTCCTCGCCATGACGCCGGTAGCCCTCAAACTGCTCCGGCGTCACGAATCGGTCCACCGGCAGGTGTTTCGGTCCGGGCGAGAGGTATTGGCCGATGGTCACGATGTCGACCCGGTGGCGGCGCAGATCGGCCATCACATCCAGCACTTCGGCGTCGCTCTCGCCGAGCCCAACCATCAAGCCCGATTTGCTGTAAGCGCGTGGCCAGCCATCACGTACCCGCTGCAGCAGCTCCAGCGAGCGTTCGTAGATCCCCTGGGGGCGGGCCCGCTTGTAAAGCCGAGGGACCGTTTCGATGTTGTGGTTGACCACATCCGGGCCGGCGGCCATTACGGTCGCCAGGGCAGACCAGTCGCCGCAGAAATCGGGAATCAGCAGCTCGATTGTTGTCAGGGGTGAGCGCTGGCGCACCTGCTCGATACAGGCCACGAACTGGCTGGCGCCGCCATCGGCCAGATCGTCGCGGTTCACGGAGGTGATCACCACGTGCCGCAGACCCAGCCGCGCCACCGCCTCCCCCAGCCGTTCTGGCTCTGTGGGGTCGAGAGCGCGCACGCTTTTGTCGAAGTCGATGTCGCAGTAGGGACAGGCGCGGGTGCAGCCCGGCCCCATGATCAGGAAGGTGGCGGTGCCACCGGCAAAGCATTCGCCGATGTTCGGGCAGCTGGCCTCCTGGCAGACCGTGTTCAGCTTGAGGTCGAGCAGCAGGTCGGCCACGGCACCGATGCGCTCCCGCTGGGGGGCTTTGACGCGCAGCCAGTCGGGCTTGAGCAAGGCGGTGTGGGGTGATGGAGAGCCGTGCGGAACTCTAGGAATCCGGCTGGCGTCCCCTGCTGCCGATGGCCAGCCCCACTCCGCGGCCCCGTTCAGGGCCTGACGTTCCGATGGCGTATCAGTGGAGGCGCTGCGTGGTCAGGGCCTCGGACCGTCATCCTCTACACTCCGGCCATCGGGATGTAGCGCAGCTTGGTAGCGCACTTCGTTCGGGACGAAGGGGCCGCAGGTTCGAATCCTGTCATCCCGATTTTCAGCTCAGCTCTGCCCCGGGGTACCCCCTGGGTGTCACCATCCGCCCGCCGCTGACCCTGCTGGTGCTGTTGCCCACCAGGACCAGGGTCAGCATGTCCACCTGCTCGATCGGCAGGTCTGCCAGGGTGCTGAGGCTCACCGCTTCATCCACGCGACCCAGTTGGCGGGCAAGCACCACCGGCGTGTGGCCTGGCCGTCCTGCCAGCAGCAGCTCGCGGGCGCGGCCGAGCTGCCAATCGCGACCGCGTGAGCGCGGGTTGTAGAGCGCCACCACGAAATCCCCGGCCGCGGCGGCGCACAGGCGCCGCTCGATCACATCCCAGGGGGTGAGTCGATCGCTGAGGCTGATGGTGCAGAAGTCGTGCATCAGCGGTGCCCCGGCGCGGGCGGCGGCCAGCTGCAGCGCTGAGATGCCCGGATGCACGCTGAAGCCGGGGCGGTCTCCTTCCGCCAGCGCCTGCCACTGCTCCAGGGCCAGCCCCGCCATGCCGTAGATCCCGCTCTCGCCCGAGGAGATCAGCGCCACGGTCAGTCCCTGACAGGCCAGGGCGAGCGCTTCCTGGCAGCGTTGCCGCTCCTGGGTGAGCTGGCCGTCGCGCCGCAGTTGATCGGGCCGTCGCAGCGGTTCCAGCAGATCGAGGTAGAGGCCGTAGCCCACCCACACGCAGCTCTCGCTCAGGGCGCGGCGGGCATCGGCGGTGAGCAGATCGAGGCGACCGGGGCCGCTGCCCACCAGGTGCAGCTGGCCCCGCTGTGGCGCCCACTGGCTGGCCGCGGCGCCGATGGCGATGGTGGCGGCCCCACGCTCTCCCGCGCCAGCTCGCTCGATGTGTTTCTCCTGCAACAGCCGGCTGCCTGGCCCTGAGGCCCGCAGGGCTGCCGCTTCGGCCACGCTGGCTGTACCCAGTTCCGCCAGCACCACCGTCGATGGGTTGGGCACCGTCACCGCGGCCAGCGCTGCGCTGCTGAAGCAGCGCAGCGGCCAGCCATGGCGCTCCGCCAGTTGCAGCAGGGCTGGCTCATCGGCCTTGCGGGTTGCGCTGGCCAGGCCTGCCACCGCCTCAGCGGCCAGGCCCTGCCGTTGCAGTGTTTCTGCCACCGCTCGCTCCAGCAGGCTCAGACTGGTGCCGCGCTCGCAGCCGATGCCCAGCCAGAGCACGGGCGGGTGCCAGCGGCAGCCGTCGCCGCAGCGGCTATCCACCACGAGCCGGTGCGCCGCGTCGCTGTCAGCACCAGCGGAGCTGTTGAGCAGTGCCTGCAGACCGTCGAGCTTCTGCCAGAGGCTCTGTCCTTGATAGTGCTCGCAGAGGGGGGCTGCACCCCGTTGGGTGGCTTTGATCAGCCCGTCCCAGTCGCCGCTGCCGCGCCGCCAACCCCAGGCTCTGCCGAAGGCGTCGAGAGCCAGCTGGCCGCGGTGTTGGCTGCTGCCGGTGAGCACGGCCTCCCCCGCCAGGCTGGCGGCGATGGCCTGAGCCAGCGCCTCGCCGCCGGCGCCGTGCCCCCCCAGCACCGGCACGACGAAGCGGCCGGCTGGATCGAGTACCACCACCGCCGGATCGCGATCTTTGTCGCTCAGATGCGGCGCGATCAAGCGGGTGATGGCGCCGCAGGCGCCTACGGCCACAAAGGCGCTGCTGCGCCCCCATTCCTCGCTGAGGAATGCAGCTACAGAACCCGCGGGCCAGTGCTGCTCTGAGGGAGGCAGGGCGATGCGATCGATCAGCCCGTTGCTGAGCAGGCGCTGCAGCACGGGTAGGGAGTCGGGGCTGAGGCCGAAGCCCCAGCGCAGCGGTTGGGTCATCCCCCCAGCTTCTCCCGCAGCCCGGCCAGCGGGCCGCGCCGCTGCGGTTGCAGCAGGGAGCCATCGGCGTTCACCTGATCACGGGCCGATCCGTTCAGGCTGCTGGCGGGGTGGCGGGCAGTCGCTGCGCTGTCTGCAGCTGGGGGGGCTGTCGAGCTGGTTGCGGTTTCATCCTCTGGGCTGGCTGCTGTCGCTGCTGTTGCATCTGGTTGCGCCAGGGGGGCCAGCTTCGCTTCTGTGGATGAATGTTCCGTCGGCAGGCCTGGGGTGCCATCGCCGTCGGCGGTTGCATGCGCATCGCCTGGCCCAGGGCTGATCTCAGTGGCGTCAGCCGACTCCGCGTCATCAGCTGCGCTGTCGTCAGCGTCCTTGTCCGCCGGCACCATCGACTGGACCGGGCTTGCGGATTCGAGGCTTGCTGATTCGCGGCTGTTGGTTTCGACGCTGGTGGGGGCTGCGGTGTCGGCACGGTCGGGCGCTGCGCTGGCGGCAGCGTTCTGGATCTCCAGCGCGGGCGCCGCTGCGTCTGGCTCTGCCGCAGGGGACGCTGTTGCAGCGGTGCTGCCGCGCTGAGCGCCGGACTCCCGTTCCTGGACGCCGTCTGGGGGCTCGGACTCCTGCGAAGCAGCGCTTGGCGCTGGTGGTTCGCCGCTGAGCCATGCCAGGGCATTGGCACTCAGGTTCCCCTGCCGCCAGGCGGGGCGTGGGCCGACGCCGATCACCACCTCACGCACGATGCTGTTGAACGGTGGGTTCAGAGGTTCGCCGCGGCCGTCGAGCAGTTCCAGCTGCACGGCATTGCTGCCGCGCTGGAAGCCCTTCAACCACAGCGGCGTCTGCCGATCCACCAGAACGCTGTCGCCGTTGACGCTGACCCGCAGGCGCCAGCGGTCATCGTCGTCGCGCAGGTGCTGCAGAGGTGCGTCCAGCAGCAGCCAGTCGATCAAGACAGGTTCCTCGCCCGGCTGAGCATCGGGGCTGGCGACGATCAGTTGAGCGGAGCCACGGGCTGGCAGCTCCGTGACGTTGCGGGCTGTGCGATGCAGCCGGATCTGGCGAACAGCCCCTGGAGATTTCACGGCTTCTCCCCAGGGGCGCACCGCGTAGACGGTGAGGCGGTGGCTGCCGGGCTGGAGGGCCTCCATGCTGATGGCGACCGTGTCTCCTTCCGCGCTGATGTGCCGCGCTGGCTGCTGATCGAGTTGGATCACCAGGTGCGGTCCCAGATCCGGCTCAGGCGCCGCCACCATCGGCCAGTCGCGGACCCGCAGCTGCAGGGTCCAGGGACCCTCGGGCAGAAGGGCTTCGTCGGCCGGGGCAAGGATTTCCACCTGAGGATCGCGATCGGCCAGCCGCTTGGTCAGCTCAGCGACGGCAGCGGGTGGGGCCACTTCCTGCAGGGAAGAGCCGCCTGGTTTCGTTGACTGGGCGGTGGGCAGGGGGCTGCGAGTGCCGCCTCGCCACTGTTGTGCCGCACAGCCGGTGCTGAGCAGCGTGAGGGCTGCGAGCACCAGGGCGATCAGAGCCCGCAACGGCGCCGCCTGCATGCCGATGCCTCCTGAATGAACTCCTCAACGGAGCAATCGTTGTCTGCATTCTGCAGCGTGGCGGTCAGTGCGGCAGCGGAGCCTTGCTAAATCATTTTGATCTATGCCCTGAAAATTGTCGTCTGACTGCAAGAGAATCTGCCTAATCGGCCTTTTCTTGATGTCAACAACGCGGCCTCAGAGCTCAGTCCCTGACTGGCAAGGCTTCGGATTGAACCTTTGTAACTGCCGGGCCGAGGGGCTCGGAATCCGCTTTTATACTTCCGCCAGCGGTCCCCTTTCTGGGGCCCAAGCTCCAGTCAGGGCGGGCGTTCTCGGCTTCGGCTGAGGTGCCCGCCTCCACTGGCTGGTGCCCATGAGGGCGGCGGTGCTCAGGCTTCGTCTGTCCTTCGTGGCTCCAACTGGTTGCGGTTGCCGCCGGCTCCGGTCGGCGCAGCGGCAGTCAGCAGGGTGGACCTCCACCTCGACCCCGTCCCTCGAGGAACGTCTCGATGACCATCAGCCCACCAGAGCGTGGGAAGGCCAAGGCCCAGGTCGACCGGGTGAACAATCCGGCCACCTTCGAACTGTTCGGCAAGCCCGGGCATTTCGACCGCAGCCTGGCCAAAGGTCCCAAAACCACCACCTGGGTTTGGAACCTCCACGCCAACGCTCACGACTTCGACAGCCACACCAGTGACCTCGAGGAAGTCAGCCGCAAGATCTTCTCGGCTCACTTCGGTCACCTGGCCGTCATCTTCATCTGGCTGAGCGGTGCCTTCTTCCACGGCGCCCGCTTCTCCAACTACTCCGGCTGGCTGGCCGACCCCACGCACGTGAAACCCAGTGCGCAGGTGGTCTGGCCCGTGTTCGGCCAGGAAATCCTCAATGGCGATGTGGGTGCCGGCTTCCACGGCATTCAGATCACCTCCGGCCTCTTCCATGTGTGGCGGGCCTGGGGCATCACCAACACCACCCAGCTGATGGCCCTGGCCATCGGCGCCCTGGTGATGGCCGGCCTGATGCTCAATGCAGGCGTCTTCCACTACCACAAGGCAGCCCCCAAGCTCGAGTGGTTCCAGAACGTTGAGTCGATGCTCAACCACCATCTGGCCGGTCTGCTGGGTCTGGGCTCCCTGTCCTGGACGGGACACCTCATCCATGTGTCCCTGCCCACCACCGCCCTGATGGACGCCATCGACGCCGGCAAGCCGCTGGCGCTCAACGGCAAGACCATCGCCACCTACGCCGACATCCCGCTGCCCCATGAGTTCCTGAACCAGGACCTCATTGCGCAGCTGTTCCCCGGCTTCGGCGCTGGTGTCCAGGCCTTCTTCAACGGCAACTGGGCCGCCTACAGCGATTTCCTCACCTTTAAAGGTGGTCTGAATCCTGTGACCGGCAGCCTCTGGATGAGCGACATCGCCCATCACCACCTGGCGATTGCGGTGCTGTTCATCGTGGCCGGTCACATGTACCGGACCAACTGGGGCATCGGCCACAGCATCAAGGAGATCCTCGAGGGTCAGAAGGG
>JBEBCC010000102.1:0-4097 GCA_041158125.1 Cyanobacteriota bacterium | reverse complement strand
GCCGAGGCCCTGCGGGAGCTGGCACGACAGCACAAGGGCACGGTGATGATCGGCCGCAGCCATGCGATCCACGGGGAGCCGATCACCTTCGGATTCAAGGTGGCGGGGTGGCTGGCGGAGGTGGTGCGCAACCAGGAACGGCTGGAACGGCTGGAACAGGTGGTGAGCGTGGGCCAGATCAGCGGGGCCATGGGCACCTACGCGAACACCGATCCCCAGGTGGAGGCCATCGCCTGCGCGAAACTGGGCTTGGTGCCGGATACGGCCAGCACCCAGGTGATTGCAAGGGATCGCCATGCGGAATATGTGCAGACCCTGGCGCTGGTGGGGGCGGCACTGGAGCGCTTCTCCACCGAGATCCGCAACCTGCAGCGCACGGATGTGCTGGAGGTGGAGGAGAACTTCGCCAAGGGCCAGAAGGGCAGCTCGGCCATGCCCCACAAGCGCAACCCGATCCGCAGCGAGCGCATCAGCGGCCTGGCCCGCGTGCTGCGCAGTTACGTGGTGGCGGCGCTGGAGAACTGCGCCCTCTGGCATGAGCGCGACATCAGCCACAGCTCCGTCGAGCGGATGATGCTGCCCGACTGCTCCGTCACCCTGCATTTCATGCTGCGGGAGATGACCTCTGTGGTGCAGGGCCTGGGGGTCTACCCCGACAACATGGCCCGCAACATGAACGTCTACGGCGGTGTGGTCTTCAGCCAGCGGGTGCTGCTGGCCCTGGTGGAGAGCGGCATCAGCCGCGAGGACGCCTACCGGATCGTGCAGCGCAATGCCCACACGGCCTGGAACACCGCCGGCGGCGACTTCCGCGCCAACCTCCAAGCCGACGCGGACGTGACCTCACGCCTGAGCCCCGAACAGCTGGCCGAGTGCTTCTCCACCGACCTGCACCAGGCCAACCTGGGCGTGATCTGGGAGCGGCTGGGGATCTGAGGCCTTGTGGATCAAGCCCGGTGATACGGCCCGCCCTGCTGGATACTCTGGGCCCGGTAGAGCTGCTCCAGCAGCAGCAGCCGGGCCAGCTCGTGCGGGAAGGTCATCGGTGAAAGGCTGAGCTGCCAGCTGGCCGCCGCCTTGATGGTGGAATCCAGCCCATCGGCGCCACCGATCACGAAGGCCAGCCGCTCTGAGCCTGAGCCCTGCAGAACCTGAGCGAACGCCACCGAATCAAAGGTTCGTCCCTCCTCGGTGAGGGCCACCAAGCGCTCATCAGGCCGCCGCGCCGCGCGGATCGCTTCCGCCTCGCGCACCATGCCACCATCGCGCAGCTCCAGCACCTCCAGCCCGGGCAGCCGCTTGCGGTAAAGCGCCACGCCCTCGCTGACCCACCCCTTGCGCAGCTTGCCCACCGCCAGGATGCGGATGCGGGAGGGGTTGATCACAGGCGCAACGGGAGGAAAGCGACCTTCAGGGCCGCCATTGCTGGCACGCTACCGGCAGCTGAATCGACGGCCGCCCATGCCCCCAGCCCTGTTCTGGACGCCCTATGCCGACTGGATCTACACGGCGATCAGCACCACCGGGCTGCTGCTGATCATCTGGCTGGTGCTCAGGCCAAGGGGATGATCGAAGGCTCGGGCGGAATCGCCGCAGGCTCTCCGTCCGGTGCAGCGAGTGCCTCCGCAGACGGCTCCACCGGTCCACTGGCCCGCGCCGTTGCCGGGTTCAGGCCAGCGCCAGCGCCCGCCAGCAGATCAACCGGCTCACACACCGGGAACCGGTTGATCGCCTTGAGAGCGGCGCGGGCCTTGCTGCGCAGCTGCTCGCTGATCGCTTCGCAGTAGGGGATCTGGGCCAGCAGATCCACCGTGCGCCGCATGATCCGCACCACATCCCCCTCATCGAGGGAGGTGTTGGCGATCAGGTCGTTCCAGCTCACGCCCCTGGCCCAGGCGTGCACCAACCCCATCAGCTCCTGCTCGTACCACAGCGGCATCACCACGTGGGCACGCTCCTGCTGCCGCTGCAGCTCGCGGCGGAGGCCGCGCAGATCGTGCATCGCCTCCTCGGCGGCCGGCGGCGGCGGGAAGCCACTCCACAGGTCGGGGCGATTCACCTCGGTGGAGAGCGCCTCCAGCACCGCCGCCAGGTCAGCCGGATCCAGCTCATCGAGATGGCCGCTCATCAGCGCCAGACCCAACCACAGCTCGTTATCACCGCGCAGGGCGGCCACGGTGCGGCCGATCTCGGTGGGTTCAAGGCCCTCCTCACCCGCCAGGCAGCCGAAGAAGCGCAGGATCTCGATCAGCGCCAGGAAGGTGTCCCAATGGCGGTTGGCACGGAAGTGCAGGATGCGCTGGCGCTCCTCGATCTCCGCCTCCAGCTCCTCGATGCGGAAGCGCTGCTTCTTGAGCTTCTTGCGATCACCGGCCCCGTGGGCGGGATGCAGTTCGAGGGCCAGCTCCAGCTCGCGCACCAGGTGAGCCTGGGCCTGCACCTCACCAGCCAGGTCGTACTGGGGGGTGACCATGTCGTGGCGGCGAGCCATGTGCGCCACCGCCAGGGCCAGACCACCGCTGGCCTGATCACCATGACGCAGCTCACCGGAGCGGTGCATCCCGGGGGCGTCCACCTCCTTGACCTGCAGGCAGCTCAGCTCGGCGTGCAGAGCCACCACGGCGCTGCAGGGCAGCAGCACCCAAACGTTCTCATCGGTGAGGCACTGCAGCAGCGGAAACTGGCCCGGCCCCTCCACCTTGGCCACGATCACCGCCGGGGTCACGCGGCTGCGCAGCACCGGCGCCTTCAGGCTCACCAGCGTGCCCTCGCTGGCGAAGCGCAACGCCAAGGTGAGTTCATGGGCCAGGGTTTCCTCGGCCTGCTGCTGCAGGATCCGCAGCAGGCGCCGCTCCTCGCGCAAGCGGCCACGCTGCTTCTCGTAATCCTCAAAGTCGTCCCAGGCCACCTCCACCACCTCGCCGCTGAGCTGGCTCAGCTGTGCGCGGAGCTCGCTGATGCGGGCCTCGTCGTCGGCCAGATCGAGGGTGGCCAGGTAGCGGCCGAAGCTGCGCTCCACCAGCTCCTTGGCCTTCTGCAGGTCGTGGCGCTGCAGCAGGTTGAGCACCATGCCGTAGCTGGGGGTGAACTGGCTCACCAGCGGATCAGCCGGTGCCAGGGCCAGCTGGCCCGCCTCTCGCACCCCCTCGAAGCGGCTCTGCACCGTGACCACATAACCCTGGGTATCGAGGCCGCGGCGGCCGGCCCGGCCCGCCATCTGCAGGAACTCACTGCCCATCAGCGGCCGGTGGCCCCGTTCGGTGCGTTTCGAGAGCGCTGAGATCACGGTGCTGCGGGCCGGCATGTTGATGCCGGCCGCCAGGGTTTCGGTGGCGAACACCACCTTCACCAGCCCCTGCTGAAACAGCTCCTCGATCAGCTCCTTCCAGGCGGGCAGCACACCGGCGTGGTGGGCGGCGATGCCGCGCAGCAGGGCGTCGTCGTGGCCGCCATCGCGCACGGCCTCCGGCGTTGCGGCGATGAACGCCTCCAGCCGCTCGGCGATGCGGGCCTGCTCCTCGGGCGACACCAGGCACACCTTGCCCAGGTCACGCACCGCCTTGTCGCAGCCGCGGCGGCTGAAGATGAAATAGATGGCCGGCAGCATCTCCCGCTCCGCCATCTGCGCCACCACGAACCCCAGGGGCGGCGCTTCCGGCTGCGGCGGTTTGGGGGTCTTGGGCCCCTTGCGCTTGTTGCCCTTCGGCGCGCGCCACACCTTGCAGTTGGGATGCAGGCCGGTGCCTTCGTCGTTCAGCAGCGGGTGCAGGCCCTTGGCGCTGCAGAAGCTGAAGGCCAGCGGCACCGGCCGGAAATCACTCAGCACCAGCCGGGTGGGGCCATGCACCCGCTCGATCCAGTCGGTGAGCTGACCGGCATTGGCCACCGTGGCCGAAAGCGCCACCAGCTGCACCGCGGGCGGGCAGTGGATGATCGATTCCTCCCACACGGTGCCGCGCTGGGAGTCGTTCATGTAGTGGCACTCATCGAGCACCACGGCCTCCACGTCGGCCAGGGGGTCGTCGCCGGACTCCGCTTCCGCATAGAGCATGTTGCGGAAGATCTCGGTGGTCATCACCACGATCCGCGCCTCGCGG
>JBEBCC010000101.1:0-31284 GCA_041158125.1 Cyanobacteriota bacterium | reverse complement strand
CACGTTGTGGGGAGGGCGCTTGCTGTCGGGGAAGCCGCTACGCGGACCCACGATCGCAGTGGCCACCAGGGCCGCAACACCGGCAGCGATATGCACAACGGTGCCGCCAGCGAAGTCGATGGCACCGATGCCATCGGGTGCTGCGCCCAGGAAACCACCACCCCACACCATCTTGCACATGGGGCAATAGATGAACAGGCTCCAGAGCAGGGAGAACCAGAACCAAGCTTTGAAGTTGATCCGCTCCACCAGAGCGCCGGAGATCAGCGCCGGCGTGATGATCGCGAACATGCCCTGGAAGAGGGCAAACGAGGAGGCCGAGATCGCGAAGCCATCGGCCAGGGGCGCATCGCCCAGCTCACCGCCCACGCCGTTGAGCCACATCTGGCCGAGGCCGCCGATGAAGGGGCTGCCGAAGCCGGTATCGAACGAGAGGGAGTAGCCGATCACCACCCAGACGACACCGATGAGCCCCATCAGGAAGAAGCTCATCATCATTGTGTTCAGCACGTTCTTGGCGCGGGTGAAGCCGCCGTAGAAGAACGCCAGGCCGGGGGTCATCAGCAGCACCAGGGCTGAACCCATCAGCATCAGCAGGGTGTCGGCACCGTCGGTGGGCATCTTACCGTCGGTGGGCATCTTGGTGAGCGCCGCCTTGGCCGAACCGGCCATCAGGGGGAGCAGGCCGGCACCGAAGGCCAGCAGCATCACCGCGTAGCGCCTCAGTTCAGGGTTCTGAACCTTCGCCAGAACCTTGCTGCGGAAGCGGTCAAAAACGGCCAGCGGGGTGGGACCACCGCCCGCCATGGGGACATGGGCCATGAAGGGGAGAAACCTCTCCAACGTTCGCGCTGTAACACTCGGCCAGTCCCGCTCCGGTCCTGTGTAACTGTTGCAACGGTTTCGCGGATTGGTGCAGGCCGATTCGGTTGCCGGTGGATCGGACCCAGCTTCTCGTCCCTTTGTCTAGGTTCGGGCATCAAGTTTGAGTGCCGAGTCTTGGCCCGCCCTGACGCCCTCCGCAGCCATGCCCTTGCGCCGGAGGCCTGCCTGGCCAGTCTCAATGCCAGTCGCGAGGGGCTGAGCACCGCTGAGGCGGCACGGCGCCTGGCGGATCACGGCCTCAACCGCCTGGAGCTCGCCGCTGGCCGCAGCAGCCTCGAGATCCTCTGGGATCAGTTCAGCAACGTGATGCTGATCATGCTGCTGGCGGTGGCAGCGGTCTCCGGAGCGGTTTCACTGCATCAACAGGAGTTTCCCAAGGATGCCATCGCGATCCTGGTGATCGTGGTGCTCAACGGCCTGCTGGGTTATCTCCAGGAGAGCCGGGCCCAGAAGGCGCTGCTGGCCCTGCGCGACATGGCCCAGCCGCTGATGCAGGTGCGCCGCGATGGCCAGTGGCAACGCCTCAGCAGTGAGCAGCTGGTGCCCGGCGATCTGATCCGGCTGGAGGCCGGCGATCGGGTGCCCGCCGATGCCCGCCTGCTGGAGGTGGCCGAGCTGGGCGTGCGCGAGGCGGCGCTCACCGGTGAGGCTGAAGCGGTGTTCAAGCAGGCCGATCTCGTGCTCGACGAGAGCACACCGGTGCTGGAGCGTCAGAACTGCGTGTTCCAAGGCACTGAGGTGGTGCGCGGCCGCGGCGTGGCGCTGGTGAGCGCCACCGGCATGGCCACCGAACTCGGCCAGATTGCCGAACTGATCAACACCGCCGGCGGCGAAAGCACGCCGCTGCAGGAGCGCCTTGATGGCCTGGCCAAGGTGCTGGTGGGCAGCGCCCTGGCTCTGGTGGCGGTGGTCGTGGCGCTGGGCCTGCTGCTCAGGCAGGACCCGCTCAATCTCCTGGAGGTGTCCCTGTCGATGGCGGTGGCGATCGTGCCGGAGGGGCTGCCGGCGGTGATCACCGTGACCCTGGCAATCGGCACCCAACGGATGGTGCGCCGTGCCGCCCTGATCCGCCGCCTGCCGGCGGTGGAGGGCCTGGGATCGGTCACCGTGATCTGCTCCGACAAGACCGGCACCCTCACGCAGAACCGCCAGGTGGTGCAGGAGCTGCGCGTCGGCACCGAGGCTGTGGCTGTCAGCGGCCAGGGCTATGACCCGGCCGGCACCCTGACGCCGATGGCCCTGTCGCTGCCCGCAGGGGCCAGCGCCGGCAGCGTTGATGGCGCCCGAACCCTGCTGCTGCAGGCGGGTGTGCTCTGCAGCGACGCCGAACACAAGCAGCTCGAGGACGGCAGCTGGGATGTGCTGGGCGATCCCACCGAAGGGGCTCTTTCTGTGGTGGCCGCCAAGGCCGGCATCGACGATTTCGAGCTGCGCAGCCATTTCCGCCGCATCGCCGAAATCCCCTTCAGCTCCGAGCGCCAGCTGATGGCGGTGTGGATCGACGATCAACGGGCTGAGCTGCAGGCTCCGCTCGGCAACGCCGCCAGCGGTTCGACCCGCCTGCTGATCAGCAAAGGGGCTCCTGAGGTGGTCATTGGCTTGTGCGACCGCTGGATCGACGGATCCGGCGTGGTGACCCTCAGCGAGGAGCAGCGCCAGTGGTGGCTGGATCAGGCCCGCCAGCTGGCGGCCTCCGGCCTGCGGGTGCTGGCCTTCGCCTGTGCGCCGCACCACAGCAGCCCTGAGCAGGAGCTCGACGGCCAGGTGCTGATCGGTCTGATGGCCCAGCTGGATCCTGCCCGCCCCGAGGTGGCCACCGCCGTGGCCACCTGCCGCCGGGCCGGCATCCGGCCGGTGATGATCACCGGCGACCATCCGCTCACGGCCCGCGCCATCGGCAGCGCCATCGGTCTGACCACGACCGACGGGGAGGTGATCCTCGGCCGCGAGCTGGAGGCGATGGATGAGCCGGCCCTCAAGCAGGCGGTGGCCCGCTGCAGCGTCTATGCCCGCGTGCCACCCGAGCAGAAGCTGCGGATCGTCAAGGCATTGCAGGCCAATGGCCAGGTGGTGGCGATGACCGGCGATGGCGTCAACGATGCCCCGGCCCTCAAGCAGGCCCACATCGGCGTGGCGATGGGCATCACCGGCACCGAGGTGAGCAAGGAAGCGGCCGATATGGTCCTGCTCGACGACAACTTCGCCACGATCGTCAATGCCGTGGAGGAAGGCCGGTTGGTGTACGCCAACATCCGCCGCTTCGTGAAGTACATCCTCGGCAGCAATGTCGGTGAGCTGATCACGATCGCCTCGGCGCCTCTGCTCGGCCTGGTGGGTGTCCCGATGACGCCTCTGCAGATCCTGTGGATGAACCTGGTGACCGATGGCGTGCCGGCCCTGGCCCTGGCCCTGGAGCCCGGCGAGAAGGGGCTGATGGAGCGGGCTCCTGCTGAACCCGGTGAATCGATCTTCGCTCGCGGCATCGGCCGTTACATCCTGCGCATCGGTGTGGTGTTCGCCCTGATCGTGATCGCTCTGATGCTCTACGCCGATCAGTACAGCCACGACCACTGGAAGACCATGGTCTTCACCACCCTCTGCCTGGCGCAGATGGGTCATGCCCTTTCGGCGCGCAGCGACCTGCCCCTGATTCAGGTGGCACCCTTCTCCAACCCATGGTTACTCTGGGCGGTCGTGCTGACCTCCGGCCTGCAGTTGCTGCTGCTCTACGTTCCCGCCCTGGCGACATTCTTTGGAACCCAGCCCCTCAGCGGCCAGGATCTGTTGATCTGCGTCGGTTTCAGCCTGCTGCTCTTCCTCTACCTGGAGCTCGAAAAGATCTGGAGGCTGTGGCGTCGCCGTGCCAGCGCCGATGCCTGAGAACCCCTGAGCCGCTGCCACTGCGGTCTTTGCTCAGCGCTGGTTCACGGATTTGCCTCGGTTGTGCATGGTGCTCTGCATCGAGCGACCGACGATGCCGCTGCGGCGATCCCAGCGCGGCTTTTCGACGGCGGCCCCACCGCTCTGCGCGGCTGATCTGCCCCGCGGCATCGGTTGTTCCATCCAGGGACTGATCGCCAGCAGCACCAGCGGCAGAGCCATCAGCAGGATCAGCGCCAACAGGCCTGGTGCGTGGCGCTCAAGCTCCCCCAGCAGCGGTCGCAGGCTGCTCTGGGGGAGGGGTCTGGCGCAGGCCGTGCAGATCAGCCGCGGTGGCCGCTCATTGGTTTTGGTGGCCAGACGGCCACCGCAGGCAGGACAGGCCAAGAACCGCTCGCAGCCGCGCACTGCTCAGATTGCCACCCACTGGTGTGGCTGTCAGTTGTGTTGTGTCTGCGCTGCGTCTGCGTTGCGTCCGCCGGGTTGGCTCTGGGTTGGGTCCGAGCTCGGCGCTCGGTTGATTGCCGCCCCAGATGCCATCCCTCAGGGGATCTGAGTGGCAGGTTGGGGCTGGGGCAGCGCAGACACCGTGGCCTCAGCAGGCACGGCGGCCGCCCCGTCACTGCTGCGCGCCTTGCCAGTGGTAGACGTTGCAGTCCGTTCAGCGGGGCTCTGGCTGCCGCTCAGGCGCAGACCATCGAGAACCGCCAGGCCAAGGGCCAGCGGCAGGCACAGCAGCCCTCCCAGCAGCAACGGGCCATGGCGTCGCAGGCCCTTGAGCGGTGCCTCGGTGGCAAGATCAAGGCGCGCCCGTCCGCAGCCACAACACAGAAGCAGGTTCCGCTGCTGCTTATGCAGCAGGTGTGCACCGCAGTGAGGGCAGGCCATGGCACCTGGTGGCGATGCATCCACAGTGACGATCCCCCTGCACTGTGCACTGTCCAACCTGAACGAAATCGGAAATCCGTGGCGAGATCGACAACCTGTGCTGCGTCACGCCGCAGCCACGGGCTGTTGGAGAGTCAGGCCAGCAGCACCAGGCTGATCGCCATCACGGCCATGCCGGCCATCAGGCTGATGATCGTCAGCTCCTGGTCGCCATAGTCGCGCGCGGCGGGCAGCAGTTCATCCAGCGACACGTAGACCATCACGCCAGCCAGGGCGGCGAACACAAGGCCGAAGCCGATCGGATTGGGCAGCGATCGAAACAGCACAAACCCCACCAGGCCGCCGATCGGCTCGGCCAGGCCGGAGAGGAATGAAACCCAGAAGGCGATGCGTCGGCTGCCGGTGGCGAAATACACCGGTGCCGATACCGCCAATCCCTCAGGGATGTTGTGAATGCCGATAGCTACAGCAATGCTCACCCCCAGCTGTGGATTGGTCAGAGCCCCCAGAAATGTGGCCAGTCCCTCAGGAAAGTTATGGATACCGATTGCCATGGCGGAGAACAGACCCATGCGCAGCAGGCGCCGGCGCTGGGCTGGGTCCCTGGTGGCTTCTGACCCTGGCTGAAGTTGCTGCAGAGCGCCAGTGGCGTCATGCACCGGCAGCCATCGATCCATCAAGGCCATGCCGGCAATGCCCACGAAGAAGGCCAGCACCGCAGCGGCGTAACCGAGGCGCCGGCCCAGCAGCGGCTCCAGCACCAGGCGCGCCTTCGGCAGGATCTCCACCAACGACACGTAGACCATCGCACCGGCGGAGAAGCCCAGCGACAGGGTGAGAAACCGGCGGCTGTTGGGATTCGACCCCAGGCCGATCAAGCTGCCGATGCCTGTGGAGAGGCCAGCCAGCAGGGTGAGCCCCAGGGCCATGGCACTGCGGTCGAGGGCCAGAGGTGCCAGCAAGGGAAGGAGCCGTTCAGGGGGTGGGGCTGATCATCACCCAGCGGGCAGCTGCTGTCGCCGCCGGCGCCATTGCAGGGTTGCCCAGGTCAGGAACACCAGCAGCAGCGGCAGCACGCCCACCAACACCACCAGGCGGAATCCATCACCGGCGCTCGGTGCCGTATGGGCGAGGATCTGTTCCACCACATAGAGGCCATAGAGGCCCATCAGGATCCAGCCCTCCAGGCGTGTGATCACTCCACCGGTCCAGAAGATCGGCAGGCAGGCCAGGGTGGTGGCCACCATGATCGGGAAATCACGGCTGATCATCACCGGATCCACCCCCAGACCACGCTCGCCGGAGACGACGCCGCACAGCCCCAGGATCACCAGCTGGTTGAGCAGGTTGCTGCCCACCACGTTGCCGATCGCGAGATCTGCCTTGCCGCGGTAGGCCGCCACCAGGGATGTGACCAGCTCCGGCATCGAGGTGCCGGCGGCCACGATCGTCAGGCCGATCACGGTTTCGCTGACCCCCAGAGCTTTGGCCGCTTCCGTCGCGCCGCTGACCAGCAGCTGCGAGCCCCAGATCAGCAGTCCCAGGCCCGCCGCCAGCTTGATCAGGGCCTGGGGAGCGGGGGAGGCCCCATCGGCTTCCAGCGCATCGGCCGCTTCTGCCGGCTCTTCCTTGGCCGAGCGGATCTCCCAGAGCAGGTTGATCACGGTGCCGGTCAGCAGGGCCAGGCCAGCCACCCAGGTGAGGCGCCCGCCCGAGGCCATGCCCCAGGTGGCCATTGAAACCCCCAGCAGCAGCGGCACATCGCGGCGTACCAGCCGGCTCTTGACCCGCAGTGGCATCACCGCGGCGCTGGCACCGAGCACAACCAGCACATTGAAGATGTTGGAGCCCACCACGTTGCTCACGGCGATGGCATCGCCGCCGCTGCCGCCCTGGATCGTTGAGAGCAGGCTCACGAACAACTCCGGAGCGCTGGTGCCCATCGACACCACCGTCAGGCCGATCACGATCTGAGGGATGCCGAGCAGCAGCGACAGGGCCACCGAGCCGGCTACAAACAACTCACCGCCGCCGAACAGCAGCAGGATCCCCACCAGGATCTCCAGGAAGCTCAGAGCGTCGGCCATGCCGGAGGGCAGAAGCGATCAACCCGCTCATTCTGGGCCGCACCAGCGCGCATCTGCGCTGGGATCGGGCAGACCCTCCAGCTCGCCCCTTCCCCGCCAGAGCAAGCCGCTGGAGTGATCAGCAGCACTGATCAACCCGCTCAGACATTGTTGTCGCCAAAGGGTGGGTGGGGCTGCATGGTCATGGCTGGCGAGACCGCCGGGCCGCCAGTCGATTTGGCGGGTGCTGTTGTCGCGAATACATGCCGGGATCAGCACGCTAGTGCCGAACTGGGTTCGGCGATTCCCGTGGGTGTTGCCGTGCGCTTAGCAGCAAATCCATCGATCTGGGTGAAGCATGCACAGCCGCAATCCTGCTGCTGCTGCTGCATGCAGCCGTTGTGAATCGCAACGCCACCCAGCCGCCGGCCGTGATCAGTAACGTCTCGCGAACCCAATTCCGGCATCCACCACACAGCCATGCCTGCGCCACAGACGCTCACCCGCAGCAGCTGCGACGCCCTCAGCCAGCACCTGCGCGCCATCGGCCGGATCCCCCTGCTCACCCATGCGGAGGAGATCACGCTCGGTAAGGCCGTGCAGGCCCTGCGACGTCTCAACGAGATCGCTGAGGAACTGACGCTTCGGGCCGGAGGTCAGCCCCCCAGCCTCGAAACCTGGGCCGCCGAGGCCGGCCTCACACCGCAGCAGCTGCAGCGCCGCCGCCGCAACGGCCAGCGGGCCAAGGATCGGATGGTGGCGGCGAACCTGCGCCTGGTGGTCACGATCGCCCGCAAGTACGCCAGCCGTCAGCTGGAGCTTGAGGACATGATCCAGGAGGGCAACCTCGGCCTGATCAAGGCGGTGGAGCGCTTTGATCCCACCCGTGGCTATAAGTTTTCCACTTATGCCTACTGGTGGATCCGCGAGGGAATCACCCGCGCCATCGCCGACAAGAGTCGCACCATCCGCCTGCCGGTGCACGTGGGCGAGAGCCTCGGCAAGCTGCGCAAGGCTCAGCAGACCCTCTGGCAGCGTCTCGGCCGTGCGCCGGCGATTGAGGAGCTGGCCGAGGAATCGGGCCTCAAGCCGCTGGACATCCAGGAAACCCTGTTCCGGGCCCAGCAGCCCGTGAGCCTCGATGCCGGCCAGGGATCCGATGGCGACACCAACCTGATGGATCGCATCCGCTGCGGCGCCACGGCACCGGATGACCAGCTCACCAGCCACCTGCTCAGTCATGACCTGGAGCGCCTGCTCAAGGATCTGCCCAGCCAGGAGGCGGAACTGCTGCGTCTGCGCTACGGCATCAATCAGGAAGCGCCGATGACCCTCAGCGCCGTGGCCCGCAGCATGGGGGTCACCCGTGACACGGCCCGCGGCATCGAGCGGCGCGCCGTGGCCGCCGTGCGCGAGCGCTCCAATCGGGTGTTCGATTACCTGGTGGCCTGAAGGCGGATCTGCACGGAGGCCTGCGCCTCAGGGGTTGCAGTAGTGGCAGTGCATCGGATCAGCCGTCTGGCGCCCATCGCGGCGCGGGCGTATCTCGCTGTGGGAGCACACCACACAACCGATCACGTCGTCTTTCACCAGCTGGGTCGCCAGTCCGCAGGCACCACAGGGCAAGCCGACCAGCGTGTCCACCACCCCCCAGCCTGGCGCGCTGCAGGCTGGGCAGGCACTGCCCACCTTCCGCACCAGGCGAAATGCCAGCTGCCGGATGGCGACCCGTCGGCTCGGATTGCAATGGGCACGCATGTCCGTCTCCAGCCAGGCCTGCCGCAGCGGTGAGCGGCGCACGGCCTCAGCCATCAGCGCTACCAGCTGCTGCGGATCATGGACACCTTTGGCGAGCCAACCGCCTGGGGCGCTGGGTTCGGGCTGCAGCGGCCGAACCATCAGCGCATGGCTGGGGAATCCCACCTGGCGCAGCCAGCCGGCGATCGCCTCGGCATTGTCGGCCTGGCGGGAGCTGTAGTTGGTGGAGCGGCTGATCAATTGTTCGCTGATCACAAGCCCGTCGCGCTGATCGACGAACGTCATCCACTCGTGCCCCACGGGCAGCATCGGCACCGCCGGGTGCGGTCCGAAGGAACCCTCACTGGCGATCCCCAGCTCCAGGCCCAGGGCCTGCATCGCTGCTTCGGCCTTCATCTGGCAGGTGGTGAGGGCGTCGTCGAGGCGCGGCCGCTCACCGCTGAAGTTGCCGAAGCGGTCGGTGTCGATATCGCTGGCGTGGATGAGGGACAAGCCGAGCCCCACCCGCAGCGGTCTGGCCAGGATTCGCTGCTTCCCGTGCAGGCTGGCCATCGCAATCTGCCGGCCCTGGTAACGATTGGATGTGGGACTGATGGATGACGGGCTGATGAATGCAGGGCTGGATGCGTCGCGATCAATCGACATTCCGCCAGATCACGGAACTGCGGTGAACCTAGGCCGACAACCAGGAATCTGGGGCGGCAACCAGACGCGGGACATCCAATCAGCCAGCCAAAGCATTGGCATCGCCCAGTCATCGGGAGCTGTCTGCGTCGACCCAACACATGCTGACCTGTTCCTAGCATGATCGGAGACTGTTCAATTCAATGATCCGGATCTGATCGATGCAGTTCTCGACCTGGACGCGACTGCAGTCTCAGCTGCAGGCCTTTGAATCCACGCTGGTTCGGCGCGAGAACGTGATCCGCTTTTTGGTGGGCCGTTTCTTGCTGATGCTGGTAATGGTCATTGGCTTCTGGGTTGCAATTCGCAACACCATCTGAGCCAATTAAAAGCGAATCCGAACGCTTTCAGCTGCCCAGAGTCTGGCCTGGAGAAAAGTCCGCCAATCAGGTTGATCGATGGACGGTTTTCGCCAAGGCAGCAACAGGCTAGGGATGGCGATCGGCAGATCGGCCAACCCGTGACAGCAGCAGTCTGGTGTCGTGTTAACAGACCTGCCAGACAAGACAGCAGGACAAACCCAACCCTGCACCACCGGCTCCTAGTGTTGCATCACGCCTGAGGGTCTCCACGACAACCACCCAGGCGGGCCCGAATACTTCGATCGCGCCTGCGTGTGATGGCTCATCGTCGCCTGAAGCTGAGTCTCAGTGCAGGAGAGTCACTGCCGACCAGCCTGAATTGGATGATCGAGGCTGGCTATGTGGTCCTCATATCCTGGAATGATGAGGAGAGCCCCGCAACCCTCGGGATCTGGGGACCTGGCGAACTGGTTATTCCATCGCTGCCGGGAGGGCGGTGCCTTCAGCTGCTGGCGTTATCTGCTGTGAAAGTGCAGGAATGGACTCCCTCTGCCGAGGAGCGTCAGCAGGTGTTGTCGCAGCAGGTTCTGCAGCTGGTCAAGCTCCTGGAGCTGTCGCGGATCCGTCGCGCCGAGGTGCGCCTCTACAGCCTGCTGCTCTGGCTGGGTGAACGCTTCGGGCGCGTCAGCAAGCAAGGGGTATGTCTGTCATTCAATGCCATGAATCTCACCCACCGCAACCTGGCCGAAATCACGGGAATGACACGGGTGACCGTGACCAAGTCCCTGATCCGTTTCCGCCAGGAAGGATGGCTGTCCAAGCAGGGTCATGACGAGCTGCTGCAGCGCAAGGACACAGCGAACCCAGCCTCGGGCTGAGCCGACAGTCTTGGCGATAACCATCGCTTATCAGGAAGGTTGACAACACTTCTGCTCTCCCTCCCCAGGCACTGAAGCCGAGTTCCTAGTCTTCCGCCAACTTCAACTTAAGGGAGCCGCAACCCACATCCGATCCGTTAATTCCCCGTCTTTCACCAATGCTTAGTCTGCAGTGATTGACTCTGCGATCTAGCGAAGTTGCCTGCATCTGCATCCCGATTCATCGGGCTCGTTTTGTCGCGATTGATCACATCTCCCTTCGTTCGTCCCACTGCCTCTTCGCCACCATGGCCAAGCGTCGTTCTTTCCTTGCGCTGCTCGCCGGTGCCCTCAGCAGCTCGATGCTTCTGGCGGGCTGCCTTGGCAATCCACCAAGCCGGACGGGAGCATCCAGTCCATCAACCATCACGCTGAACAGACAGGCTGCCTCTCAGCTGGAGACCAGCACGATCAGCCTCGGATTTGTGCCGATTCTTGAGGCGGCGCCTCTGGTGATTGGCGTGGAGAAAGGCTTCTTCGCCAAGCACGGCCTGGACGTCCAGCTGAGCAAGCAGGCCAGCTGGTCGGCAGCGCGCGACAACGTCGTGCTGGGCGCTGCTGGCGGTGGCATCGATGGCGGCCAGTGGCAATTGCCGATGCCGCAGATGATCAGCGAGGGTGCACTCACCAACGGCAAGAAGGTGCCGATGACAATCCTGGCGATGCTGATGAGCCAGGGCAATGGCATCGCTGCCGCCAACTCCGTCAGGGACGGCAATCTGAGCGCCGACCTCAAGGCCTCCTCACCTGGCTTCTTCGCGAAGTTCAACCAGAAGGAGGGACGCAAGTTCCGCGCCACCTACACCTTCCCCAAGGCGAACCAGGACATCTGGATCCGCTACTGGCTGGCTGCCGGTGGCGTGAACCCCAACAAGGACGTGGAGCTGCTCACGGTGCCTGCACCCGAGACGCTCCAGGGCATGAGGAACGGCACGATGGAGGCCTTCTCCACGGGTGATCCCTGGCCGTTACGGATTGCCAAGGACGACGTGGGCTACCTCGCTGCCACCACGGCCCAGATCTGGAAAGTGCACCCCGAGGAGTACCTCGCCGTGCGCTCGGACTGGGTGGACAAGAACCCCAAGGCAGCGGTGGCGCTGCTCAAGGGTCTGATCGAGGCGCAGATCTGGCTGGACAAGCCAGAGAACAAGGATGAAGCCGCCCAGATCCTGAGCTCACGCAAGTGGTACAACGTGCCGCTGCCGGTGCTGGAGCAATCGCTGAAGGGCCAGTACAAGATTGGTGCTCATGGCACCCCTGCCACTGATCCCAAGATGGGGCCGCTGTATTGGAGCAGCGATCGGGGTGTTATCTCCTATCCCTACAAGAGCCTGACGCTGTGGTTCCTGCTCGAATCCCTGCGCTGGAAGTTCTATCCAGGAACCTTGGATACGATCCAGGATGCCGAAGCGATCAACAACAGGGTCGTGCGGGATGACCTCTGGCTCAAAGCTGCCAGGGAACTCGGATTGCCATCCAAGGACATTCCTACCTCGCCCAGCCGCGGCAAAGAAACCTTCTTCGACGGCACGGTCTATGACCCAGCTAATCCTCAGGCCTATCTCGATGGCCTGAAGATCAAGAGCTGAGGCTCAGGCATCACACAATCGCTCTCACCTTCAGATCCTTCCGCTCTCCTCCTCATTCTCCAGGACATTTCCATGACGATGGTTCCAAGCTCCGGTTTCAACATTGGCCTCTGGTGGAAGCGCAACCGCAAGTTCATCCTTCCACCCATCTTTGGCATCGGCGGTTTCCTGCTGTCCTGGCAGCTCAGCGCCAGCCTCGGCCTCACCAAACTCACCGGTCCGCTCAGTCTCTGGACCGATGAGCGCACCCGCGATCTGCTGCTCTATCCGTTCTTCGATCGTGGCGGCCTCGACAAGGGACTGTTCCACCACACGATGAGCAGTCTCTCGCGCGTGGCCCTGGGATATTCACTGGCAGCAGTCCTCGGTATCGGCATCGGCATTGCCGTAGGCCTGAGCCAGACGCTCAACCGCGCCTTCGATCCGCTGTTCCAGTTCCTGCGCATGGTGGCGCCGCTGGCCTGGGTACCGATCGCCCTGGTGATCTTCCAGCAGAACCAGCCGGCGGCCATCTTCGTGATCTTCATCACCTCGATCTGGCCGATCCTGATCAATACTGCAGAAGGTGTGCGCCAGATCCCTCAGGACTACCGCAACGTGGCGCTGGTTCTGCAGATGTCGCGCCAGAAGTTCTTCACCAAGATACTGATTCCCTCTGCCCTCCCTTATATCTTCACCGGCCTGCGCATCTCGATCGGTTTGGCCTGGCTGGCGATCATCGCCGCCGAGATCGTGATGCCCGGAACTCCCGGTATCGGCTTCTTCATCTGGGATGCCAACCAGAACGGCTATGTGTCCGAGATCGTGCTTGGTGTGCTCTGGATCGGTGTCATCGGCCTGATCCTCGACCGTCTGATGGCCTGGCTGCAGACCCGCATCGCCGCAGGCCGCTGAACCGTCCTTGCTTCACCCTTTCGCTGAGACTTCGCCATGACGCCACCCCTCGTTGCTGTTCAGGATGTTGCCAAGAACTTCCCTCTCCAGGGAGGCGGCCACTACCTCGCCCTCAAGGGCATTGATCTCGAGATCCGCAAGGGGGAGTTCATCTCCCTGATCGGCCATTCCGGCTGCGGTAAGAGCACCCTGCTGAACATGATCGCCGGGCTCGACCTGCCCAGCGGCGGCACCGTGTTGCTGGAGGGTGAAAGCGTGAAGCGGCCCGGCCCCGACAAGATGGTCGTGTTCCAGAACTACTCGCTGCTGCCGTGGCTCACGGTGCGCGAGAACATCGCTCTGGCTGTTGAGGAGGTGATGCCCGATCTCTCCCGCAGCGAGCGCGATGCCGTGGTGCAGGAGCACATCGAGATGGTCGGCCTGGCCCATGCCGCAGCCAAGCCGCCCCTGCAACTCTCCGGCGGCATGCGCCAGCGGGTGGCCATCGCCCGCGCCCTGGCGATCCGCCCGAAGTTGCTGCTGCTCGATGAGCCGTTCGGTGCCCTTGATGCGCTGACCCGCGGCAATCTGCAGGAGAAGCTGATGCAGATTTGCAATGAGCACGAGCTCACCGCCGTGATGGTGACGCACGACGTGGACGAAGCGGTGCTGCTCTCTGATCGGATTGTGATGCTCACCAACGGTCCGGGTTCGAAAATCGGCGGCATCCTTGAGGTCGATATTCCGAGGCCCCGCCAGCGCCTGGAGGTGGTGCACCACCCGAGCTACTACAGCCTGCGCTCGGAGATGATCTACTTCCTCAATCGCCAGAAGCGGGTCAAGCAGTGGCAGGCCAAGCCCCACAAGGTGCTGGCCCGCCACGGCCTGGAGAAGGTGAATCTCGATCTGGGTTTCATCCCGCTGGCCGCCTGCGCGCCGCTGGCGGTGGCCGAAGCCAAAGGCTTCTTCGCCAAGCACGGCCTCGATGCGGTGCAGCTGGTGCGGGAAACGAGCTGGCGTGGCATCACTGACGGCCTGCTCGATCGCACCATCGATGCAGCCCTGATGCCCTCGGGCATGCCCACCTGGATGACGGCGGGCGGCCACGGCGGCGATCCCACACCGATCGTGACGGCGCTCACCCTCAGCCGCAATGGCAACGGCATCACCCTGGCCAACCGCCTGGCGGCGCAGGGGGTGCGCTCGGTGGCCGAGTATCGCGACTACCTGCTGCGCAACAACCGCGAGCCCCACACCCTCGGCATCGTGCATCCGGCTTCGATGCATAACCTGCTGCTGCGCTACTGGCTGTCGTCGAACGCGATCGATCCCGACCGCGATGTGCACCTGCAGACCCTGCCGCCGGCCCAGATGCTGGCCGACCTCAAGGACGGCTCCATCGATGGCTATTGCGTGGGTGAACCCTGGAATTTCCGCGCTGATCGCGAAGGCCATGGGTTCCCGATCGTGGGCGACCTGGAAATCTGGTCGGGCCATCCCGGCAAGGTGCTCGGTGTTCGTGAGGACTGGGCGCTGGCCTATCCCAATACCCACATCGCCCTCACCAAGGCTCTGCTCGAAGCCTGTCGCTACTGCGCCGATCCAGCCCACTGGAACGAGCTCAGCCAGTTGCTCAGTGATCGCCGCTACCTGGGCATGAAGCCGGAACTGATCCGCTTCGGTGTGCCATCGGGATGCCCGGAGAACCCCCACGGCGATCCCCACACCCTGTTCTTCGGAGCCGGCGTCAACCGTCCCAGCCGCACGGAGCACCTGTGGATCCTCAGCCAGCTGGCCCGCTGGAGCGAGATTCCGTTCCCGCGGAACTATGTGGAGATCCTCGAGCGGATCTGTGCCGTGTCGGTGTACAGCACTGCCGCCCGGGAACTGGGGCTTGACGACGTCTCCTACCAACGCACCGGCATCGAGCTGTTCGATGGCATTCCCTTCACCGGAGACGACCCCATCGCCTACATCAACAGCCTCTCGATCCATCAGGACTTCAGCGTCGCCGAGATCCCGATCGGTGTGCCGCGCGCCATGGCCAGCTGACACGCACGGATGGGCGATCAACGTCTTCTCCTGGATCCCGCTCTCTCAACCATCTCCGCATCCACCCCCATGACCGCCACTCACCCGGCCAATCGCCACGACCCGAGCAATCCGGCCAGCACGGCTTCACCCCTGCTTCGTTTTGAGGCGATGGGACTCAGCTATTCGACCCCCAAGGGTTCCTACCCGGTGCTCGACGGCATCAACTTCGAGGTTCAAGCCGGCGAATTCGTCTGCGTGATCGGCCACTCCGGCTGCGGGAAGAGCACCCTGCTCAACACCGTATCCGGCTTCGCCAAGCCCACCAGCGGCAAGGTTCTGCTGAGGGGCAAGCCAATCCAGCGCCCCGGCCCCGACCGGATGGTGGTGTTCCAGGGCTATGCCCTGCTGCCCTGGCTCAGCGCTTACGAGAACGTGGCACTGGCGATCGAATCGGTGAAGCCCGAGCTGAGCGAGCGCCAGAAGCGCGAGCTTGTGATCGAGCACCTTGAGCTGGTGGGTCTCACCCAGGCATCGGACAAGCTGATCACCCAGCTCTCCGGCGGCATGAAGCAACGGGTGGCAATCGCCCGTGCGCTGGCGATCCGCCCGGAGGTGCTGATCCTTGATGAACCTTTCGGGGCGCTCGATGCGATCACCAAGGAGGAGCTGCAGGAAGAGCTGCTCAAGATCTGGAACACCCAGAAGTGCACGGTGCTGATGATCACCCATGACATCGATGAGGCCCTGTTCCTCGCCGATCGCCTGGTGATGATGAGCAACGGTCCCGCCGCGGGCATCGGCGAGATCCTCGCGATCGAGTTCGCGCGTCCGCGCAACCGGGAGGACATCATGGAAGACCCGCGCTATTACGAGCTGCGCAACAGTGCCCTCGACTTCCTCTACAACCGCTTTGCCCACGATGCGGACAGCTGAGGTCGGCGAGATCGCGACTGGATCACGGCCCGCCCCGCAGGGCCTGGTTGCAGTCAGCCCCCGGGCAGCCTCTGGGCGCCCCGCGTTCACCACAGGGTCCGCCATCATGGGCCGATGCCTGTGGCGCTGCGACGCCGTCGATGTTCCAGCGATCTCCTTGGCCATGATCCGCACCTCAGAGCGCCGCAACGGGATGGCGATTGGCCTGGCCGCTCCGCTGCTGCTGCTCGGCCTCAGCCTGCCGCCGGCCCATGCCCTGCCCTTCGATCCGTTGCCATCGGCGTTCCAGCGCTGGCTCAATGCCAGGCGCGACTGGCCCGACAACGCGCACCGCGTGTTCGACAAGCTGGCTGAGTGCTCGGACCAGACGGCTGCCAAGTCGCCCTATCGCATGGCTGTGTTCACCTGTCTCGAGGGCACGCTGACCATTCATCGCCCCGGCGGCAGCGCCCGCACCTGCGCCATTCAGCGCGTGAGCTACTTCCCCACCAACCAGCGCGTGCGGGTCTGGGCCGGCAACTGTTCATGAGCGCCGCGCGCTGGCATCCCCATCTCTGGCACCCCACCACCCAGGTGGCGACCAGCCTGGAGCCGCTGCCGGTGCGCGCCGCCCACGGCTGTGAACTGGAGCTGGCGGACGGGCGCCGTCTGATCGATGCCATCAGCAGCTGGTGGGTGACACTGCACGGCCACTCCGAGCCGAGCATCGCGGCGGCCATTGCCCGTCAGGCGCAGCAGCTCGAGCAGGTGATCTTCGCCAACTTCAGCCATGAACCCGCTGAGCAGCTGGCCACGCGTCTGAGCGCGATCACCGGTCTGGAGCGGCTGTTCTTCTCCGACAATGGCTCCACGGCGGTCGAAGTGGCGCTGAAGATCGCCTGGCAGTGGTGGCGCAACCAGGGTGATGGTGAGCGCCGCCAGCTGATCGCCTTTGAGGGGGCTTATCACGGCGACACCTTCGGTGCCATGGCCCTGGGGGAGCGCTCGTTGTTCACCGCTGCCTACGAGCCGCTGCTGTTTGATGTGGCTCGCGTCGCCTGGCCGCACACCCACTGGCATGACGACAGCGTTGAGACCCGTGAAGCCACTGCCCTGCTGCAGCTTGAGCAGGCCCTGCAAACGCCCACCGCCGCAGTGATCCTGGAGCCCCTGATCCAGGGGGCCAGTGGCATGCGCCTGGTGCGGCCGGCCTTTCTGCGCGCCGTGCAGCAGCGGGTGCGTGCCAGCGGCGCCCTGCTGATCGCCGATGAGGTGATGACCGGCTTCGGCCGCACCGGCGCCCTGTTCGCCAGCCAGCGCGCCGCCATTCAGCCCGATCTGATGGCGCTCTCGAAGGGTCTCACCGGCGGCTTCCTGCCGATGGGGGTGACCATGGCCAGCGAGCGTCTCCACCGCGGTTTCATCAGCGAGACTCCAGCCCATACCTTCTTCCACGGCCACAGCTTCACGGCCAATCCCCTGGGCTGCGCCGCTGCCCTGGCCAGTCTTGATCTGTTGCAGGCAGACCCGCCCCGCTATCAGGCCATCGAGAGCCGTCACCGCCCGCTCCTGGAACAACTCAGTGCCCTGCCGCTGGTGCAACGGCCGCGCTGTCTGGGCAGCATGGTTGCCATGGATGTGCAGATTGGAGACGAGAGCTATCTCAATCCAATCGGCAAACGGATCCAGCGCCATTGCCTGGAGCAGGGCGTCTATCTGCGTCCCCTCGGGAATGTGGTTTATCTGTTGCCGCCATTGAGCATCAATGATGCGCAGTTGGAGCGTTGTTACAGCGCGATTGCCTCTGCCCTGGTGGCTGAGAGCTGAGGGCTTGCTCAGTCATCGACCAGCGACTGCAGCCGGCGAGCCAACAGCAGCAAACCCAGCACCGTGGTGGCGCTCACCATCAGCACCAGAGCGGAATACTGCGTGGCTGTGATCAATCCTCCGGCCAGGGCGGTCGAGGCAAAGACCAGCCCAGGCAGCCCCCGCGGGATCAGGCCGAACATCACCAACCAGCGGTCCACACCAGCGGCTTGATCGCGACTGCTGATGCCGAAACCGCAGAGCAGCTTGGAGGTGATGGCGAGCGCCAGCAAGACCAGCGCCGTCCACCAGGCATCAGGTTGCAGCAGGCTGGCGGCTTGAACGCGCATGCCCACGCTGAGGAAGTAGAGGGGAAGGAATACCTCAGACATCAGGGCCAGCTGGCCTTTCAGCTGAAGCGACTCCGCACCTGCCTCGGGCATCATCGTCAGACGCCCCAGCAGCACGCCACCCCACAGTGCTCCCAGCAGGCTGGTGAGGCCGCACAGCTCTCCCAGCCAGCTGCAGCTGATCAGCAGGATCAGAACCCCCAGCAGGCCAGGGCGCCATGGTTCTCGCCGCCGCAGCCAGAGCTGGCTCAGGGGCAGGCTCAGCGCCATGACCGCCAGACCCAGCAGCGGCCCGAGGGCTGAGCCGCCGCCGCCGGGCATCAGCCCCGGGCTGCCGAGCAGCATCGCGACGGTGAGCAGAGCGATCGCCGGCAGATCATCGAGCACCGACACGCCCACCAACAGTCGACCCGATGGCGTGTGCAGCACGCCGGCCTGGGCCAGAGCCCGCAGCGTGACGCCAGTGCCGGTGGCGCTGAGCACTGCCAGCCAGAGCAGCGTGGTGGCGGTGGAGAGCGAGAAGGCCTGCTGCAGCGGCCACCAGAGCAGCAGCGGCGCCATGGCGGAGAGCAGCACCGTGCGCAGCACAGCGGCGGGACGTGAACCCAGCAGGCCGCCGCGGACCTCCAGGCCCACCTGGAAGAACAGGCCCAGCACCCCCAGCTCGGTCAGGCCTGCCAGGGGGGCGATGCGGCTGTAAGGCAGCACGGTATTGCCGAGCAGCACACCGACCAGCAGCTCGAGCACGATCGCCGGAACGGCCCAGCGAGCCAGCTGGGAGGCCGTGAGCCGCGCCACCAGCGCACCGATCAGCAGCAGCAGCAGCGTGCTGAGCAGGGAAGAGCCCATGGAGCGGCGTCCTGAACGGCTGGTGGCGAGCCGATCAGCCTGGCAGGATCACACGGTCGATCACGTGCACCACGCCGTTGTCACAGGCAATGTCGGCGTTGACGACCGTGGCGTTCTTCACTTCGAACGGATCGGCGCGACGGATCGCCACCGGCGCGCCCTCCAGGCTGGTCCACTCGGGTTGCTGTACCAGGGAATCCCGCTGGTAGGCACCGGCGATCACGTGATATTTGAGGATTCGGGCCAGTTGCGGTGGGTTGTCCACCAGGGTCTGCACCGTGCCGGGGGGCAGGGCGGCGAAGGCATCATCCACCGGGGCGAACACAGTGAAAGGGCCTGGTCCCTCCAGGGCGCTGCGAAGGCCAGCAGCGTCAACGGCCGCCAGCAGGGTGGTGAAGCAGCCGGCACCGGCTGCGGTTTCGAGGATGGTGGCCATGGTGGTTGTTGGCAGCGGCAGCGGCGATCAGCGGTAGTCCTGGCTCTGGATGTCAGCGAGGCGAGCTTCAGGCCGCAGGAAGCGATCCATCTGCGCCTCGAAGAAGCGGCGGTTGGCCATCAGGTGCTCGGGGTCTGTGTCGTCGAGCGGATAGAGCAGAGCGCAGCGCAAGGCCTGGATCACCGCTGAGGTGACGTTGTACATCGAGCGCTGGAATGTGATGCCCAGTTGCACGAGTTCGTCCTCTTCGGCGCGGCGATGCCGTTGGTAGATCTCCCGCAGGTAGGGCGGCAGGAAATGCAGCATGTCCTGCATCAGCAGCGTCGGAGGAATGCCGGCTGAGCCCACCGGATAGACATCGGCATAAAGGATGCCGTAGTGGAAGTCGGCTTGATCGGCTGGAACCTGGCCCGCTTGGGCGTTGTAGCTCTTGGTGCCACGAAACGGTGAGGTGCGATAGAAGACGGCCTCCACGTAGGGAAGGGCTGCCTCATAGAGCCAGGTGAAGCCTTCGCTCTTGGGGATGATCTCGTAGCACGTCTCACCGATGTAAAGGTGGTGGTAGATGGGTCGCCCGGCCACGGCAAAGATGCCGTTCACAAGGAAATCCATCGCCTCGGGCACTGAGGTGAGTTTGCCCTCGTCGTAGAGGTCGCTCATCTCGAAGAACACCGGTGCCATCACCTCCCAGAACAGGCCGAGATTGGCGTAGTAGCTCAGTTGCCGCACCTGCTCCAGGAACATCTCCGGGAACACGGCATAGAGCCCCAGCATCAGGGGATTGCCCTTGAAGTAGGCCTTGATCGCCCGATCGGCGTTGGCCCTATAGGCGTCGCTCTCCAAATAGTCGTTGAAGCGACCGCCCATGCCCTGGTGCCAGAGCATGGCCTGCATGCAGGCCTCCGCGAACTCCATGTTCACCCGGTCGTGCCAGAGGTGATGCAGCAGCTTCGGCATGCGGCCGGTTTCGCCGCGGGCCATGAACTCCAGCAACTCCGGATGGGCCTTCTCCGTGCCCCGCCAGATGCGCAGCTGCGACTGGGAACCGGCGTAGCTGTTGGGCCGATCCAGGTACTCCTTGGAGATGAAGTACTTGAAGGCTGGCAGCGGATTGAGGAACACCCGCTCGGCGATGTAGAGCAGATCACGCCAATAGAAGTCCATCGGCACGGCGTAGGCCTTGTAGATGCCGATGATCTGCTTGAGGTTCTCCGGCGTGTCGGGCAGCATCGAGCCGCCCGCCTCCAGCCGGTGGATCACCTCGGCGTAGCGGTGCGTTGAGGGGGGAATCAACGGAGCCTGACTGCGCTCCGGGGCAATGGTGGCGGTCATGCGGGCAGCTGCGACGGGGTGTTGGGAGCCAGGGCGATCACGGTGACGGCATCACTGGAGCGCAGGGCCAGCGATGCCGTGGCCGCTGCGCTGAAGCCGGTCAGGGCGGTGGGCCAGAGCCCGGTCAGCAGCACCAGTGCGGTCAGCACCAATGCCGGGGCCCGTTCGCTCCAGCGAGTGCTGATCCAGTCGGCGCGGGCATTGTCGAGGCGGCCGAAGCCGACCCGGTTGAACAGGCGTACGGCATAGACGGCCGTCAGACCGGAGGCCATCAGGCAGACCAGGGTCGGAACCGGGAAGACCACCCAGCTGCCTTCGAACAGCAGCAGCTCGGCCACGAAGCCCGCCAGGCCCGGGACGCCAGCGGCTGCCATCAGGGCCAGCAGCATCAGCCCCAGCGTGAAGGGCAGACCACGCTGTGGGTTGAGCAGGCCCGAGAGCTCAGGGATCGCCGTGGTGCCGGTTCGCGCTTCGATCAGGCCCACCAGGCAGAACAGCAGAGCGATGATCAGGCCATGGGCCAGCATCTGGGCGACCACACCCTGCAGGCTCAGGGGGGTGGCTGCCGCGAGGGCCAGCACCAGCATTCCCATGTGACCGAGGGAGCTGTAGGCCACCAAACGACGCATGTCGAGCTGGGCGATGGCATTGAGGGCGCCGTAGATGGCACTGATGGCACCGATCGCTGCAATCCAGGGCGACCATGCACTCCAGGCATCGGGCAGAAAGCCCAAGCCGAAGCGCAGCAGACCGTAGGCCCCCAGCTTGGATACGGCGCCGCTCAGCAGCATCGCCACCGGCGTCGGCGCCTGGCTGTAAGTGAGGGGCTGCCAGCCGTGCAGCGGCACGATCGGCAGCTTCAGGCCAAAGGCGAGCAGCACCAGCGCCAGGATCCAGCGTTGCTGGTTCAGGGTCAGGGCCTGATCGGCCAGGGCGCCATAGCTGAAATCAAGGCCACCGGGGTTGAGCCAGCCGAAAGCCAGCACCGCCGCCAGAAGGGCGATCCCGGATACGGCGCCATAGATCAGGAAGCGGATGGCCGCGCCGGCGCGGCGCTCGCTGCCCCAGATCGCCACCAGGAGCGTGGTGGGAATCAGGATCAGCTCGTAGGCCAGCACAAACAGCAGGGCGTTGCGGGCCAGGAACGAGCCGATCAGGCCCAGGTTGGTGGCCAGCAACAGCGGGAAGAACAGGCGCGGGCGGCTCTGGTCGGCTGGAGTGGCCAGCACCGCCATGGCGGTGAGAAGCGCGGCCAGCAGCACCAGCGGCAGCGACAGGCCATCGAGGCCAAGGTCGAGCTTCAGGCCGAGCCGCGGCAGCCACACCAGGCTGAGATCACCGACTGGATGGCGCCACAGCCAGAAGCCAAGCGCCAATTGCACCAGCGCCGCCAGCAGGGCACCGCGGCGTACCCAGGCGGAGCCGGGTGGCAGAAGGGGGAGAAGAACGCCGGCCAGCAGCGGCAGCAGCGGCAGCAACAGCAGTGTCATGGCGGGCAGCAGCGAGAGATCTGGAGTCATGACGGGATCAGCGGGCCAGCAGCCAGGCGGCCATCAGCAGCACCCCCAACACCAGCGAGAGCGCATAGGCCTGGGATCGGCCGGAGGTGGTGAGGCTCAGGCGCCGTGCCCCTTCAAGTGCCACCTCACCCGTACCGCTGCTGAAGCCATCCACCAGGCGCAGATCGCTCCAGGCGCTCAGCCGCGCCAACCCCACCACCAGCGCCACCACGGTGCGGTGATAGAAGGCCTCGGTGTGCATGTCCTCGGCCAGCCAGTGCTGCAGGCCGCCGAGGCCTGAGGGGAGCTCCGCCAGAGGGTGCGGTCGCAGGTAGAACCAGGCTGAACTGCCCGCGCCCAGCAGGGTTGAGGTCAGCAAGGGCCAGGCCATCGGCCCCCAGCCCGGCACGGGTGTCAGCTTGTAGATGCCGAGATGCAGCAGCAGCTGCGGGATGTGGAGCACCAAGCCCATCAACACCAGCGTGGGCAGCACCATCAGCCAGAGCACTTCGGCGGAGCGGGCTGTGAACGCTGTGGGGCGGCCGCCCCAGATCAGGCCGAATACCCGCACCATCGAGGCGCTGAGCAGGGCATTGGTGAGCAGCACCAGGCCCGCCAGCAGCCAGGGCAGCTGGCTGCTGGCGGCCAGCTGAAGGAGCTCGCGCAGGGCGGCGAAGCCCCCGAAGGGAGGCAGGCCCATCAGGCCGGCCGCACCCACCAGAAAAGCGATCCCCATCAGCGGGCGACGGCTCCAGAGCCCCCCCAGCTGGGTGAGGTCCTGGGTGACGTTGCTGATCACGATTGTGCCGACCGCCATCAACATCAGGGCCATCGGCAGGGGGTAAACCAGCAGCAGGTGATCGGCGACGCCGATCCCGCCGAGGCCCACCGCCACGAACAACAGGCCCAGCCAGCTGCTCACCAGGAAACTCATCGCCCGCTTCACATCCACCTGGCCGAGGGCGATCAGCGCCGCCACCAGGGCTGTGGTGCCGCCCACTACCACCAGCACCCCCTGGGCCAGCGGACTGAGCTCGATCAGAGGCTCGAGGCGCAGCAGCACCCAGGCGCCGCCGATCACCACCACCGAGTTGCGCAGCACGGTGGAGGGCAGTGGGCTCTCCATCGCCTCATCCAGCCAGAGGTGCAGCGGGATCTGGGCACATTTGCCCATCGGGCCGGCGATCAGGGCCAGCAGGATCAGCTGGAAACCGGCCGGCAGGGGCTGGCCGTTGTTGGTGAGATCGGCAGCCCAACCCTGCAGACCGTGAAAGTTCCAGGTGCCGGTGAGAGGCAGCAGGGCGATCACACCGGCCAGCAGCACCAGGTCGCCGATGCGCTTGGTGAGGAAGGCATCGCGCGCCCCCTTCACCACCAAGCTCTGGTTGTACCAGGTGCCCACGATGATGTAGGTGCCCACTGTGAGCAGCTCCAGCAGCACGTAGCTGAAAAACACGGAATCGGTGAGCACCAGTCCGCACAGTCCGGCCTCGAAGAAACTGAGGGCTCCGAAGAAGCGGGGCCAGCCCCAGTCCATTTCCAGGTAACCGATCGCATAGATCTGCACCAGCACGTGCAAACCGGTGATCACGGTCATCGCGATCAGGCCCGGTTCGCTGACCAGTCCGTCGAAACCGATGCGCAGGCCGGCGGTGTCGAGCCAGGTCCAGTGGAAACTCGGCGGTGCGTAGAGGGCCGCCGCGCCGGCGGCGGAGTTGCTATGCAGGCCGATCAGGGCCAGCAGGCTGTGGCAGAAGGCGATCGCCACCATCAGCAGGTTGATGTAGCCGCTCGGGCGCGGGCCGGTGCGGCGGATCAGCCCAGGCGACCAGAGCAGGCTGAAGGCAGCCCCCACCAGCGGATACAGGGGCACAAGCCAGGCCGTCTCAATCCAGGACACGGTCATCGGCAATCAGAGCGACAGGCAACGGAGAACCGCTGGAACCGGCTGAGGAGCCATCGATCTGCCGATCGCGGCGGGCCGGACCTCCGACGTGGCCGGAACGGTAGAAACCACAACCGGCTATTGGGTGTCCGCTGCAACAGCCGTTGCTGATTGACCCGTTAAGGGCGGCTGATCGGTTCCGAAGCGCTCCGCCCTGCGGCAGGGCTGGCGGCGCTGTGATGCCTCAGGCCGGCAGGTAGTAGCGCACCAAGGTGAACACCCGGTTGCGATGGGCATCCAGGGCCCTGCGCATGTTCAGACCCCGCTGGTTGAGCAGCAGATCATCGAAGCGGTAGCGGGGGATCGCCATCGGCATCACGATCGTGAAGCTGGTGTCGGGTTGGCGCTGTTCCTGTTCACCCACGAAGGTGACGAAGGGATCGATCGCTGAGGCGTAGGGGCTGTCGAGCAGCTGCAGATCCAGGCCCTCGCCCTCGCCAACGCACTGCTGCCACTGGCGGCGAATGGCATCACGGTCATCGTTGTCGGAGCACACCCACACCGCCACGACCCGATCGGAGATGGTGCAGGCGTAGCGCAGGGCAGCGAGGCTGGGCCGGCTCCAGGCCGGCAGCCAGACGATGCTCTGATTGCCGAGAGGTTGAAGGCGGATGGGAATCGCAATCCGCACGTCATCGCCGGGTTGCAGGCTCAGCACCGCCTGAACGCGCCTGTAGCGGCGCCGCACCCGCGCCAGGGCCAGTACCAGCAGCGGGATGGCGATCGTCACGGTCCAGGCCCCTTCGCTGAACTTGCTGGTCACGATCACCACCAGCACTGCCCCGGTGGTGAAGGCTCCCAGGGCATTCAGCAACAGCCGTCCCGTCCAGCCACTGCCGCGACGGCGCCACCAGCGCACCACCATGCCCGCCTGGGAGAGGGTGAAGGCACAGAACACACCGAGGGCATAGAGATTGACTGCCACGCTGGTGTCGCCTCGGCTGATCAGGATCACAACCGCGGCCGCCAGCAGCAGCACCACGATTCCGTTCTGAAACACGAGGCGATCGCCCAGCCAGGCCATCTGGCGCGGCAGAAAGGCGTCGTTGGCCAGCATGGCCGCCAGCCTGGGGAAATCGGCAAAGGCGGTATTCGCCGCCAGGGTGAGGATCAGCAGTGTGCTGATCTGCAGTGCCCAGTAGAGCGGGCTGCTGGCCCCGAACACCCGCTGACCGATCTGGGCCAGCACCGTGCGATCAGGGTGCGGAGCGATGCCGTAGAGAAAGCCAAGACCGCTCACCACCACGAACATCAGGGCCAGGATCAGACCCATCACCAGCAGCGTGCTCTGGGCACGCCGTGCCGCCGGTGCCTGAAACACCTTCACGCCGTTGGCGATCGCTTCGATGCCGGTCATGGCGGAGCAACCGGAGCTGAAGGCCCGCAGGATCAGGAACCAGCCCAGGGGTTCCACCGCCTGCAGCGTCGGCGGCGCATCGGCGTGCAGACCATGCACCAGCAGCAGGTTCCGCAGGCCAGCCAGCGCCAGAACCGCGACCATCACCACAAAGGCATAGGTGGGAACAGCAAAGATCCGCCCCGCTTCTCGCATCCCACGCAGATTGATCCAGCCCACCAGCGTCAGCAGCAGCAGTGCCAGCGCGGTTTCGTGCGGCAGCAGGGCCGGCAGTAGCGACGACAGCGCCTGGCTGCCGGCCATCAGGCTGACCGCTGCCGTCAGGGTGTAATCCACCAGCAAGGACGCCGCCGCCACCAGGCTGGCCCCGGTGCCGAGGTTGTCCCGCGCCACCACATAGGAACCGCCCCCGTCGGGATAGGCCTCGATCGTCTGTCGGTAGGACAGCACCACGATGCCGATCAGAGCCACGATCGCGGCGGTGATCGGCAGCGTCAGCGCCAGGGCGCCGCTGCCGGCCAGGATCAGCACGCCCAGTGTCGCCTCCGTGGCGTAGGCCACCGACGAGAGGGCGTCGGAACTCAGGATCGGCAGCGCCAGCACACTGGGCAGTGTTTCGCTGGCCTGGGCTGTGCGGGGCAGGGGCTGCCCCAGCAGACGACGGGTGAGGGTAACCAGCACGCGCTGCAGCAGATCTGTAGCAAGAATGCCGCGGCCTGGGTTTGCTGCCTGGGATGCACCGGTGCCATGACGGAGGCATCGCGGCACAGCCGATGCGAGCCAGCCTCCGAGATCTGCTCAGTCAGCTGGTGCAGCGTGGCTGGGCGAAGGTGGATCCACAGCCCGGGTACCCCCGGCCGGCACCCGTCGGCCCTTGGTGGACCATTGAACTGGCGAGCCCCGAGGGGGGCGCGATCACCACGATCACCCTGCATCCGTGGAGCCAGGGGTTGCTGGAATTCAGCCTGATGGTGCTGGCCGATGCCGATGGCGTGATTCAGTCATTTGAGCTGGAATGCAATGCCATGCCAGTTCCAGTGGCCTTGATCAACTGGTGGGGCGGCCTGGATGCAGCGCTGATGCAGGCCGACTGGCTGCGTGATCAGCTCATCGCCGCCTGGGATCGGGAGATCAGCACCGGCGGTGAATTGCCCTGATCCCCTCCGGCGATGGGGTTGTTGCAGGATTCAGGCCAGGCGGCGGCGGCCGTCGTTGAAGCCCGCGAAGCGCACGGTGTCGCTGCTGGAAGCATCGCGGCCACTGCTCTGGGTCAGTTTCCAGACGTTGCGGCCAAGCCGCCGCGCCCGCAGGCCACCCCGTTCGACCTGATCAGCGCCCGGGCGGGCCCCCAGCAGGTAGGTCACCTCCGCCGTCGACAGAGGGGCCGCAGTCCGCAGGGCGAGGTCAATCAGCTCCAACCGCTCGCGTAAGGCGCGCCTGTCGGCGGAACCGCCGTCCTCGGCGTCGTTCCAGACCCAGGGGAGCTCGCCTTCGGCTGCCAGCTTCTGCATCAGGCCGACCCCCACCAGGGCCAGGGCCTGCTCCGGCTTGATGGAACCTGCGGCGGCGCCGTTCTGCTGCTGGGGATCCACGGCGGCAGCGGCGGTTGCGGGGGCGGATGCGCGCTTGGCGGCCACGGCAGGCACGGCGATGAATGTCCAGGACCGTACCGGCTTTCCAGCACCGCGCAAGGGCTTGGCCAGATCAAGCGGGATCGCTGCCCTCTCTGAAGCCCTGGCGGTAAGATCGCGCCACTTCTGCAAAACCGCGAGGGGATCGGTTGACCGATCGTCCCTCTTCTTGCTGGTCCAGATCTCCACTCCGCATCCTTCAGGAGCCTCCGATCCCCTTGGCTGACCGCACCCTCAGGCGACGCGCAGGCGCGGTGCAGATCACCGGAACAGCATTGGGATTCAGCGGCAGCGGCACCCGGCTTGATGAGCCGCAGCCCTCGGCGGCCAGTTGCGTGATCACCACCGACAGTGAAGCGCGGCTGGTGAGCCAGGCCAGTGCGGTCGAGTCGATCGAGCTGCGCACCTATGTGTTTCTCGATTCGCTGCAGCCTCAGCTGGCCGCCTATATGGGCACGGTCAGCCAGGGGTTTCTGCCGATTCCCGGCGATGCCTGCCTGTGGCTTGAGGTATCTCCGGGCATGGCGGTGCATCGCGTCACCGACATTGCCCTCAAGGCCAGCACCGTGCGCCTTGGGCAGATGGTGGTGGAGCGGGCCTTCGGCTCCCTGGCGCTTTACCACCGTGATCAGAGCAATGTGCTCCACTCCGGTGATGTGGTGCTTGAGGCGATCGGTAGCCGTGTCGATCGGCGCACCCGCTGCAGCGTCACCTGGACCGAAATCATTCGGGCGATCACGCCTGATCACGCCGTACTGATCAATCGTCAGAACCGCCGCGGCTCGATGATTCAGGCAGGGATGAGCATGTTTATCCTTGAAACAGAACCCGCTGGCTATGTGCTGCTTGCGGCCAATGAAGCGGAGAAGGCAAGCAATATCACCGTGGTTGATGTCAAGGCTGTCGGTGCGTTTGGTCGGCTGACCCTGGCTGGCCGCGAGGGTGATGTTGAAGAAGCTGCTGAAGCGGCAATGCGTGCGGTTGAACAGATCAATCGCCGCGCTCAGCGCTGAACCGCAGCGAGCAGGCCCGCCGACGCGCAGAGTCAGGCCGAAACAGCGAGGTAGCGTTTGAGATCGCTCGCCAGGGCTCGTGCCGCCTTGCCGCGGCTGCCAAGGCGATCTTTTTGGTGCTGGCTCATCTGGGCGTAGGTCATCCCCGCTTCCCGCACCCAGAAGATCGGGTCGTAACCACCTCCGTGGCCTTGGGGAGCCGTGAGGATCTCGCCCCGGCAGATGCCCTCAGCTTCAAGCACGGTCATACCCTCGGGATTCGCCAGTACCATGGCACTGTTGAAGCTGGCGCTGCGGTAAGGGGTGCCACCCAACTCCTGCAGCAGCCGGTGGATGCGCTCGTGATCCGTGGGGGCGTAGCGGGCGGAATAGAGGCCTGGAGCTCCTCCTAGGGCATCCACTTCGAGGCCTGAGTCATCGGCGAGCGCCCAGCAGCCGGTGATACGAGCCACGGTTTCCGCCTTGAGACGAGCGTTCTCGAGATAGGTGGCGCCTGTTTCTTCGATGTCCAGCCCCTCTGGCTGGCGGTGCACCTCCAGATCCACGGCGTCGAGCATGGCGCTGATCTCAGCGACCTTGTGCGCGTTGCCGCTGGCAATCACCAGCCGCGGCCTGCGTCCGGGCAGAGGGGAGGCGGCAATTCCCACGAAGAGAGGATGGCGGCGAGGCTGCCATGGTGGCAAATCGGTGGTCAGCTGGTCATGGCTCGGGGGCAGGGTTCAGGCGTAGGGGGGAGAGGCAGACTGGGTTGAACATTCCACCCCCCGAACAGCTCCAGGGGTGTCTGCCTCGCCCGGACCCTAGGGAGTGATGTCAGTTGCGGCAAGGTGTCTCTTGCCTCTTGTGTGCAGCGGCGGACAGAGCGGCCACGCCGGCGTAGCGTTTTTGACAACCGCACGCGCCGGGCCCCATGGACAGCAGCCTGGTTCTGCAGAACCTGCTCACGCCACCGGTTCTGTTTTTCTTCCTGGGTGTGATCGCCGTGCTGGTGGGGTCGGATCTGGAGATTCCGGCACCCCTGCCCAAACTGTTCTCTCTTTATCTGCTGCTGGCCATCGGCTTCAAGGGGGGCCTGGAGCTCCAGCACAGCGGTGTGGGCGGCGCGGTGCTCCCCACGATCGGTGCGGCAGTGGCGATGTCGCTGCTGGTGCCCCTCTACAGCTTCGCGGTGTTGCGGCTCAAGCTGGACGGCTTCAATGCTGCGGCCATCGCGGCCACCTATGGATCAATCAGCGCCGTCACCTTCATCACCGCCGAAACCTTTCTGGAAACCCAGAAGCTGGCCTACGACGGTTTCATGGTGGCGGCCCTGGCCTTGATGGAATCACCGGCCATTGTGGTGGGTCTTCTGTTGGTGCAGCTGGCCGCCCCGAAAGCGGTTCAGCAGCGTCCCGGTCCCCAGGGGATGCGCTGGGGTGCGGTGCTGCATGAAGCCATGCTGAACAGCTCGGTGTTTCTGCTGGTGGGCAGCCTGGTGATCGGCTTCCTGGTGGCTGCCAACAGCCCCCATAGCGTCGAGAAGATGCTCCCTTTCACCGACAAACTGTTCTACGGAGCCCTCAGCTTCTTCCTGCTGGATATGGGCATCGTCGCCGCTCAACGTTTGGGCGACCTCCGGCGTGCCGGTGCTTTCCTGATCGGGTTTTCAGTGCTGATGCCGCTGTTCAATGCCCTGCTGGGGGGGCTGATCGCCCGTGCGCTTGGGCTGGCGGCCGGTAATGCTCTGTTGTTTGTGGTGCTGTGTGCCAGCGCCTCATACATCGCTGTACCAGCTGCCATGCGGATGACGGTGCCAGAGGCAAACCCAAGCCTCTACATCTCCACCGCTCTGGGTCTCACCTTCCCCTTCAACATCATCGTGGGGATACCTCTCTACATGGCCCTTGTCAACAAGCTTATTCCCGCTGCTGGCTGAACTGATGAAACGCGTTGATCTGATTCTCAGCGAGCGCGAGCTCGACGCCGTGATCAAAGCCATTGAGGCTGCCGGTGCGCCCGGCTACTCGGTCATCCGCCATGTCACGGGCAAGGGGCCCCATGGGTCGGTGTCGGAAGCCATGGATTTCAGTGGCCTGGGCGCCAACGCCCACGTGATCGTGTTCTGCGGGCCGGAGCTGCTGCCTGGTCTGCGTCAAGGAATTCAGCCGCTGCTGGATTACTACGGTGGTGTGGCGTACGTGTCTGAGGCTTCGCCCCTGTGAAGTGCGCTGTGAAGTCGGTCGTCAGGGCGACCACGATGCAGGCCTCACGGCGCTCGTTCAGCAGCATCCCCAAAGTTTTGTGATGCACTGATCAGTGTTTCTTATCAGTGGCTGTGCAGACGGTGATGGTGTCATTGCTTCAAATGGCTTGACGGGGGGTCCGCCTGCCGAGCATGGTTGCAGGCGAACATTCCACCCCTCCTCCAGGAGCAGGTAATGGCTAACGAAACCATGGGCATCGCCCTCGGCATGATCGAGACCCGGGGCCTGGTTCCCGCGATCGAAGCCGCAGATGCCATGACCAAGGCCGCCGAAGTGCGCCTGATCGGTCGTGAGTTCGTGGGCGGCGGTTACGTCACCGTTCTGGTGCGCGGCGAAACCGGTGCTGTGAACGCTGCCGTTCGCGCCGGTGCCGATGCCTGCGAGCGTGTGGGTGATGGCCTGGTTGCTGCTCACATCATTGCCCGCCCTCACCGGGAAGTTGAGCCTGCTCTGAGCAGCAGCGCCGGCTTCGTGGGTTCGAAGGACTGAGGTCTGAGTCGCGCCCCTGAAGGCCACTCATTCCTCTGATTCCCATTTCCCCCGACCCAACCGGAGATTCTCCATGGCAAAGAAGTACGACGCTGGGGTTAAGGAGTACCGCGACACGTATTGGACTCCTGAATACGTTCCCCTCGATTCCGACCTGCTGGCTTGCTTCAAGTGCACCGGCCAGGAAGGCGTGCCCCGCGAGGAAGTCGCCGCCGCTGTGGCTGCTGAGTCCTCCACCGGCACCTGGTCCACCGTGTGGTCCGAGCTCCTCACCGACCTCGACTTCTACAAGGGCCGCTGCTACCGCATTGAAGACGTCCCTGGCGACAAGGACTCCTTCTACGCGTTCATCGCCTATCCCCTCGATCTGTTCGAGGAGGGTTCCATCACCAACGTGCTGACCTCCCTGGTCGGCAACGTGTTCGGTTTCAAGGCCCTGCGCCACCTGCGCCTGGAAGACATCCGCTTCCCGCTGGCCTTCATCAAGACCTGCATGGGTCCGCCGAACGGCATCCAGGTCGAGCGCGACCGGATGAACAAGTACGG